>CALAOB010000097.1 GCA_937927445.1 uncultured Oribacterium sp.
TCGCGGTCATGCTGGCGGCGGGTTTGGCGGGCATCGAAGAGGGGCTTGAGCCCCCGGCGCCCATCGAGGATCGCGACCTGTTCACCCAAACGCGCCAGGAGCTGCTCCGCCAGGGGCGCTTCACCAGCAGCAACATCATTCACATCCCGATGGTGCTGTACCATTGGCGCGCACACCAGGCGTCCACCGCACAGCACCCGGAAGCGAAGCTCTACGCCTTCGAGGCCGGCGCTCGCGCCGTGTACGACCACTGCAAGCGCATCGGCCTCCCGGTAAAGAAGGTCGAGCAGGGCATCACCTACGGCTTCTACCACCCGATCTACGAAAATCAGCAGCCGCTGATCTCCGTCGTGATCCCAAATAAGGACCACAGCGCCGACCTCGATAAGGCCATCACCTCACTCGCCGCCGGCAACTATAAAAACCTCGAGTTCATCATCGTCGAGAACAACTCGGATCAGCCGGAGACCTGGAAGTACTACGAGGAACTGAAGAACCGCTTCCCGGAAGAGCTTCCGGCAGACTTCATCGATCCAGCGACTGCATTCGTTGCTCCGACTGCGGAATCGAACTCCGCCGCATCGAAGCCGGCGCAGGTATCGGTTTATCACGGCGCCGCGGCTTCGGTTCTTCCACAGCCGGTTGTGAAGGTTGTGAAGTGGGACGGCCCGTTCAACTACTCCGCGATCAACAACTACGGCGTTCAGTTCACGCACGGCCAGTACCTGCTGTTCCTTAACAACGACATCGAGGAGATCGACCCGGATTCCATCGATGAGATGATCGGCTACGTACAGCGTGACGACGTCGGCATCTGCGGCGCACGCCTCCTGTACCCGGACGAAGACATTCAGCACGCCGGCGTGATCATGGGCATGGGTGGCATCGCCGGTGCCGCCTTCGTACGCACCCACGACTCGGATCTCAGCTACATGCACCGTGCGAAGTGCATCCAGGACTACTCCTGCGTCACCGCAGCCTGCCTCCTCACGAAGCGCAGCCTCTTCGATGCGGTCGGCGGCTTCACCGAGAAGCTCGCCGTCGCCTTCAACGACGTCGACTACTGCATGAAGGTCCGCGCCCTCGGAAAGCTCGTCGTGTATAACCCATACGCGAAGTTCTACCACTACGAATCGAAGTCCCGCGGCATGGAAGACACCCCGGAGAAGCTCGCCCGCTTCCACTCGGAAATCCTCACCTTCGGCACCACCTGGAAGGACATCCTCCGCGACGGCGACCCGTACTACAGCCCGGCCCTCACCTTCCGAAAGGCCAACTTCGCCCTGAAGGACCTCACCCAGGAACAGGTCGGCGAACCCATGCACTACGCCCTACTGAAAGGCATCGTTTGGGACGGCCCCGACGCCGGCACCCAGTCGTAAAACCAGCTGCCGGGACAGGAACAGCTGAGCAGAAGCAAATAATGAATAATTACGATGATGTAAGCCCCCGGCATGCCTCGCGCATGCCGGGGGCTTTCACACTATTTTAAAGGAACGTTCAAAACGAGCGTCTCTTTTAGTTTGCCTGCCCACCCCAGTATACATTTTTTATTTACGTACATATTGGCCCCGCCCCATGCAGGCAAACAAAAAATCGACGCTATATTCTGTTTCTTGTGCTATCGACACGTTCAGTACCGGGCGCTGCCCGGACCCGCCCCTCGTCGGGGAGGCAGGAAAGGATCTCATGGATCCTTTCTCGGCAGCAGGGTAATCCGCGTCACTCCGTCAAGGACTGCCCAGACGCATAAATGCGTCCAGCGTACTGTTCCTTGACTCCGTTCCCGCTCCCAGGCAACGGCTACAGGTCATCAAATATTCGATTCGGAAAATAGCTACGTAGTATTTAGTTGAGAATATGTACGAAATTGGCATAGAAACACTGAAAATATGACATATTCTTAACTATATGCGATTCTTGCATGTTTGCGCATGCGACAGCACGCAAAACTTGCGTGTTATGAGAAACGTGATGCGCGATAATTGTGTATTAGCTTTTTGATAAATGCGCAAAACTTGCGTATTTTTGCTGCGCATTTCTTTGCTGGATGATATAATGAACGAAGCAGCAGTATAGACGATAAAACTTATGGCAGAAAGAACAGCTTGCCTATTCTCTAAAAAGTATAAAAATATGAGCAGTGAAATGAAATTAAGAACATTAAGGAAGCAAAAGAAACTGACCCAGGTGGAGTGTGCGAAGTACCTGGGCATCCCGGTTCGTACATACCAGAACTATGAAACGGATGAAAAAAAGCAGGATACGCCGAAATATGTCTATATGATACAGAAGCTGGACCAGTATGGATTCATCGATGAAAGCCATGGCATCTTAAGCATTCAGAAAATAAAAGATGTATGCCGCGACATTTTCGCAGCCTACGATGTAGACTATTGCTATCTGTTCGGCTCTTACGCAAAAGGAAAAGCGACGGAAACAAGCGATGTAGATCTGCTGATTTCGACCACGGTTTCCGGTATGAAGTTCTATGAACTCGTCGAAGACCTTCGGGAGGCTTTAAAAAAAGAAGTGGACCTGTTGAATCTGGAGCAGCTGAAAGATAACCTCGAACTCGTAAACGAAATCCTGAAGGACGGTATTAAAGTGTATGGATAACAAGAAGACAAACCAATATTACCTCCAGAAGGTTATCACGGACCTTCGCTTTATCATCGCACATACGAAAGATATCTCTCAAGGAGAACTGGAAGAAAACGAACTTCTGGTTGATTCTGTGATGTTTCGTCTGATACAGATTTCAGAAAATTCAGATCGATTAAGCGAAGAATTTAAGCAACAGCATGCGACGATTCCATGGCGGGCGATGAAAGGTCTTCGTAACCGAATCGTCCATGAGTATGGCAATGTCGTATTATCCATCGTATATGATACCGTGAAAAAAGATATTCCGGAGCTCCTGGAGGATTTGGAGGATATCGAATAATGGAATATTATCTAAATTGGATGGCGCTATCTACTATTGAACGATTTCAAAAATAGTGGATATGATTTTCCTCTTGAAAAGCGTCAGTCAGCTGAAAACTATCCAATAAGTGCCGTTTTATGAAATCGTAGATAGTTTTGCTCCCCGCAGCAGCGCCAGCCACAAGAAAAAATCGCAAAAGCAGAACTATCGCGAAGATAGGAGTCCCGGAGGGGTGACAACAGAAGCCATACGGAGAGGTCGTGAAGAATCAAGGCGGGGACCCTTAGTGGCACTTGGTGTCATCTCTCCTTGGAACCCTCTGCAACGCTGAGTTTTCATAAAGAAAACTCAGCGATTGCAGAGGGCCTAGTGCCACTTAGGGTTCCCGACTTAGATTCTTCCGAGCTCGCAGTACTGTGCTTCTGTTGTCACCCCTCCGGGGTTCGTCTTAGCGAAAATGTTACGATTATCCCGAAATCCTAAGAAATTCCTAACAACCTTGCTCTAGGTTTTTCGTAAAAATAGAGTATACTCCCAGTATGATTAAAGATAACCAGCGTTTTTTAAATAATCTTCACGTCCTTCTGGACGTCCTCATCATCTGCGCGTCCTACGCCCTCGCATGGCTCCTGACGATCGTCGCACCGATCTTCCCGGCAGGCCACGGCGTACTCCCGCCGCAGGTCTATTTTGCTGCGCTCATTCCGATCGTACCGGCGTACCTCCTCCTTTACTGGACGTTCCACCTGTACGAGCCGAAGCGCACCCACTCGAAGCGTGCCGAGCTCTGGCACATCTGCCAGGCCTGCGCCGTCGGCCTCATGCTGCTGACCTCGATCCTCTTCGCGTTCCGACGCTCCGGATACTTCGGCAACTTCTCGACCCGTATGCTCGTCGCGTTCTCCATCATCGACATCACCCTGACGACGATCGAACGCTTCGGCATCCGCTATATCCTGTCGCGTCTCCGCCGGAAAGGCTTCAACCAGAAGCACGTCATGCTCGTCGGCTTCTCGGACGCCTCCGACCAGTTCATCGACGCCTGCCGCCGCAATCCGGATTGGGGTTATCACATCTACGGCGTCGTCGACGACATCGCGGAAGTCGGCGAAGGCTACAAGGGCGTTCGCGTCGTCGGCCGCATCTCCGAGCTCGAACACATCCTCGCGCAGAACACCATCGACGAAATCGCAATCACCCTGCCGCTCGCAGCCTACGCGAAGCTCGACGGCATCGTCCACGTCTGCGAGAAGTCCGGCGTCCACACGAAGTTCATCCCGGACTATAACAACATCATCCACTCGAAGCCGGTCACCGAAGACATGGACGGCCTCCCGGTCATCAACATCCGGAACGTCCCGCTCACCGACCCGGTCAAAGCCACCGCGAAGCGCGCCGTCGACATCTTCGGCGCCCTCGTCGGGATCATTCTTTTCAGCCCGATCATGCTCGTCGTTGCGATCCTCATCAAGCTCACCTCGCCGGGCCCGATCATCTTCAAGCAGGAGCGCGTCGGCCTTCACAACAAGCCGTTCATGATGTACAAGTTCCGCTCCATGGTGCAGCAGACCGAAGCCGACGAAAAGAAGGGCTGGACCGTCCCGGGCGACCCGCGCGTCACCCGTGTCGGTCGCTTCATCCGGAAAACCTCCATCGACGAGTTCCCACAGTTCTTCAACGTCCTCGCCGGCCAGATGTCCCTCATCGGCCCGCGACCGGAACGCACCCAGTTCGTCGAGATGTTTAAGGAAGAAATCCCGCGCTACATGATCAAGCATCAGGTCCGCCCGGGCATGACCGGCTGGGCCCAGGTCAACGGCCTCCGCGGCGACACCTCCATCTACGAACGCGTCAAGTACGACATCTGGTACATCGAGAACTGGACCATGTCCCTCGACGTAAAAATCCTGTTCCTCACGATTTTTAAAGGATTTGTAAACAAAAACGCATATTAAGTAAAAATTGCCGAAGCTGGGCAAGTATGGTAAAATCGTCTAAGTTTTTTTGAAAAGTAACTGCAACCCGCAGTATGAGGATAAACGAATGGCACTTGACAGTGGCAAGGAAACGCGCCGCCCGCACACGCAGGCAGAGGCAGAAGCCGAACAGCGCGCGCTCGAAGACAGAATCGTAAACGATAAGCAGATGGCTGGCCGGCTCATGGATAAGGCCATGAACCCGCAGGGCGGTGATGCGGCGACACCTCGTCGCAGTAATCCATATCTCTCGGAGATGGAAGCGGAGCGAAGAGCAGCCAGAGCCGCGGACGGCACAGCCCGTACCCCGCACTCGACGGACCCTCGCTCAGCAGCCGGCATGACCGGCGCAGGAGCTTCCGGGACAGCGGATGTTCGTTCAACATCCGACACGACCGGCTCTACCGGCACCCGCCCAACTTCCGGCTCCACCGGCACACGACCGGCCTCCGGCTCCACCGCCCGCCCGCGTCGCACGACGCCGGTGAAGAAGCCGCAGGAGGCCCAGCCGGGCGTCCGCCAGCTGAACAGCATCGGCGAAGGCCAGTTCGACGCCGACTACGAGCGCCGCATGCGTGACAAAAAGAAGAAGGCCCGCCGCACCCGCATCATCACCATGGTGATCGTCGAGCTCCTGACCCTCGTCTGCATCTTCGGCTTCGGCTTCGTTTACCGCTACATGCACATGACCGCCGACGTCGCCTTCGATGTCAGCAAGGTACGAAACGACAACATCGACATCTCTCAGAAGCAGAAGATGTCCGGCTACTGGACCGTCGCCGTCTTCGGCGTCGACTCCCGTAACGGCGACGTCGGCAAGGGCGCAAACGCCGATGTACAGATCATCGCGAACGTCAACATGGGCACCGGTGACATCACCCTGACCTCCGTCTACCGTGATACCTACCTGAACCTCGGAAAGGGTGACCGCTACTCGAAGAGTAACGCCGCCTACGCCGAGGGCGGACCGGAGCAGGCCGTCGCGATGCTGAATAAAAACCTCGACCTCGATATCGAGAATTATGTCACCTTCAACTGGAAGGCCGTGGCGGACGTCATTGACCTCCTCGGCGGCGTGGACATCGACGTCTCGAAGGCGGCTTTCTACTATATGAATGCCTACATCCACGAAACCTGCCTGAAGTCCGGCATCAGCGCACAGAACCCGGCCGCCATGTACATCAAGAACGCCGGCCCGCAGCACCTGAACGGCGTCCAGGCCGTGGCTTACGCCCGCCTCCGTTACATGGACAGCGATTTCGAGCGTACGAAGCGCCAGCGTGAAGTCATCTCGCAGTGCCTCGACCTCGCGAAGAAGACCGACCTCGCGACCCTCACGAAGATCATCGACACCGTGCTCCCGCAGGTGGCCTTCAACATCGACACCGCCGACATCATCGAGCTCGCGAAGGGCATCTCCCGCTACAACATCCGCGAGTCTGTGGGCTTCCCGAAGGACCTGAAGGATCAGATGATGGGCAAGAAGGGTGCCTGCGTCATCCCGGCGACACTCGAGTCCAATGTCGTCTGGCTCCACAGCATCCTCTTCGCGGATGAGAACTATACCGTATCCGATGCGGTGAAGCGCTACTCCCAGAAGATCTCGGACGACTCCGGTTACTATGCGAGTCATAAGGAGACGGAAGAGTCGGATAAGAAGTTCACGAAGTCCGGCGAAGACGAAACTGAGAAAACGAAGGCGGAGACCGATGCGGATGGCAATACCGTCAAGAAGCAGAAGACCGACAAGGACGGCTACCTGATCAAGGGCACCGACGCGGACGGCAAGTACATCTACGAGACCGACGCCGACGGTAATAAGATCAAGGCAAACACCGAGACGAAGGCCGACGAAACGAAGGAGACGAAGGAATCCGAGACCGATGTCGATGGCAATGTCATCAAGGTCCCGAAGACCGATAAGAACGGCTACCTCATCAAGGGCGTCGACAAGAACGGCAAGTACATCTACGAGACGGATGCCGACGGCAATAAGGTGAAGGCCGACACCGAGACGACGAAGTCCGGCGAGACGAAGGAAACGAAGGAAGGCGAAACCGAGGAATCCGAGACCGAGGACGGCGAGATCATCGAAGGCCCGACGAAGGAAACCAAGGAGACGAAGGAAAACTCCAAGGACGAGACGAAGGAGTCGAAGAAGGGCAACGAGAAGGAGACCAAGGAGACGAAGGAAAGCCAGAAGGAAACCATCGAAGAGCCGGGCAAGACCCCGGAGAACAGCTACGACGGCCCGGGCGGCAGCTCCAGCTCGAATCACAACAGCAGCACCGCCGGTCCAGGCTCCAGCTCAAACAACAGCAGCAGTGAAGGACCGGGCAGCAGCCACACCAGCGAAGTCATCCCTGGTGGACCAGGCGCTGACCTCGTCGAAGGCCCTGGCGCATAATACGAACGACACAGACAGATTTCAGCGCGGATTGACCGAAGGGGCGATTTGGCGCTGAAATTTGTTACATGGATTTATTTTTACGATCGATTACATAAAGGAGCTTCTCTATGAGTAAGCAAAAGAAATCCGGAAACGCAGTACAGAATACACAGGCAGGCACCGAAAGCGGCCGCATCAATCAGCGCTTTGGGCGTATCACCAGCACCCTGATGACCATCTACGTGCTTTTCTACCTCTGTGTATTCCCACTCGCAACCCATGACAAATACTTCGACATCCTGAAATTTCGCTTTCAGCTCTACTGGATCCCGACCCTCATCTACGGCATTCTCTTTCTGGTGTTGGGCATCCTTTATCTGATTACGGATAAACGTAGTAATGGCAGCGCCCTCACAGCGGAATTGAAAGAGAATCTGAAGTGGAACGTCCTCAAGACGAAGCTTACGAAGACGGATCTCTGTTTCATCGCCCTGATCTTCATCATGACCCTGTCCGTGCTCTTCGCGGACTACCAGTACGAAGCCCTCTGGGGCAGCCGTGGCCGCTTCAACGGCCTGGTGTTATGGTTGATGTTTTTCATTGCTTACTGGCTCGTGACACGGTTTTACCACTTCCGTAAGTGGCATCTTTATGCATATCTGCTTGCTGCATGCCTTCCGGAAATCTGGGGAATGACGGATTTCTTCCTTTTAGATTTATTTGGATTTCACAAGAACACCAGCCCAGAGTATATTTATACCTTCGTTTCCAGTGTGGGCAATATTAATACCTATACAAATATGGTGGCGCTGCACCTGGGTGCATCTGCGGTCCTCTTTGTACTTTCGGACACGAAACGTGAGCTGCTATTGACGTGTATTACGCTGGTGATTTCCTCACTCGCCATCGTGATGGGCATCAGTGATAACGGGCTTCTGGCGGCAGCTGCGGTATTTGCATTCCTTCCTTTTGTGGGGTGGAATGCACGGAAGAACATAGCTCGCTTCTTTATTGCGCTGAGTATCTTTATGACAAGCGTGATCATTCCAGCACAGCTGACCATTGGACGGGAAACGATGGCCGATTGTGATGGAGGCAGTGTTTTTGTGACACTTGGAAAAACAAACGCCTTCCTTTTTCTTACGATCGCACTTTGGATGTTTGCAATTGTTTTGTCGCTTCATTTTCGTAAGGAAGTCATGCAGGCAGTGGAGGAAAAGACTACTCGAATTGCGCGCCGCATCTGGCTGGGGCTTTTCCTTGCGGGGAGTTTGACTGTAGTGGCAGTTTTTGTAGACGCCAATACAGGGAAGCATCTGGAAATCTGGAATGCATATCGTAATGTGCTGATCTTTGGTGATGGCTGGGGAACCGGTCGAGGCTTCAACTGGCGCCTGGCATGGGAATTCTTTACGAAGGATGCCAGTCTTTTACAGAAGATGATCGGCTATGGACCGGATACCTACTACATCATTACCATGGATCGCTATAAGCATGCGATGCGAGATGCAGGCTATGGCATATTTGATTCGGCGCATAACGAATATTTAGAGTATCTGACCACCATCGGAATACTGGGAACGCTTGCATACCTTGGGGTGCTGGCGACGAGTCTTCGGCAGATACTGAAAAAACCAGGCAATGCCTGTGCCATTGCCTGTGGCTTCGCAGTGCTTGCCTATGCGGTGCAGTCAGTGGTCAATATCGCGATTCCGCTCACGACACCGATTTTTATGATTCTTCTTTACGTAGGGATCAACAGCTCTCAATCATCGAACTTTGAGAAAGGAACGTTATGAGACTTGACTGGAATTCAATGAAGACTTTGAAAAAGAAAAGAGGCCGCATCACGCATGCGTGGATGCTTTGCCTACTGATGACGACGATGTCTCTCTTAGGCAGGATGCCTGCACAGGCAGCGCCGATTATCGATACGACCATGGTGCAGACGGCCGCGATGCCAGGCACGCAGACCGTACAGGCAACACCAGCACGGACGGTAACAAACGCACAGATCGTATCTACACCGGGAAGCACCAGTACGCAGATTGTATCCGCATCGGGCAGTACCAGTACACAGATGACGTCTATCCCTGCCGGTATAAGTGCACAGGGAGCCGTTACACCAGGTAGTACAGTTGCGCAGACAGTACAGACATCAGGAATGCCGAGTGCATCCACCTCGATTTCGACAGGAGCAAGTGGTGCCAGTGAACTATGGATGCTGGGCAGCACTACGGGCGCACAGAATCTGAGCATCGTGATTAAAAGTCCGAATGGAAAGCTCATCGTCATCGATGGCGGCTGGGAAGCAGATGCGGACAAACTGTCATCGCTCATCCTGCAACAGGGCGGTGAGGTATCTGCCTGGCTGATCACCCACCCACATGAAGATCATGTCGGTGCACTCTGCGCGATTCTGAATGACACAGCCCGGATAATCAAAATCGATAAAATTTACTGCTCACTGGCAAACCCGGACTGGTATCGTCAGGTTTCCCCGACGGGCGCCGGCATCGCAGATCAGTTGCTGAGTGCATTTACGAAGCTGCCGGTCGGCACGGTGACAGATAATATTGGGCGTGGAACAGAAATTAACATCGATGATGTCAACATCCGTGTACTGAATAACCGTGGCGTGTATACCTATAACGGTGTGAACAACAGTAGTCTGGTCTATAAGATCCGTGTGAGTGGACAGTCCATCCTGATTCTTGGGGACCTCGCGTATGATGGTGGTAAAGACCTGATCAAAACCTGCACAGCAGCCGAACTGAAATCCGATATCGTACAGATGGCCCACCACGGCCAGCAGGGTGTAGACCAGGACGCCTATGCGCTGATCGCACCAACCACCTGTCTCTGGCCTACACCGGCTTGGCTCTGGGATAACGATAACGGCGGTGGCGTCGGCAGTGGCACATGGGGCACCCTGACGACTAGAGCCTGGATGGATGCCCTCGGCGTGAAGGATAACCGCTCCTTGAAGGATGGCGATGTCCATATGTACCTCGGCATGCCTTCACCGAATATGTAAAAAGTGCTTGCATTCCTGTGAAAAGCATGTATAATCGCAGACATAGGTTAATTATTAAAATTTGATTAAGAAGTACGAAAGATAGTCTTTAAGAAATTCGTAAGAATTAGTAATGACTCTGTTATATACTTTCTGATCGAATCGCAGTAAGATAACCTCGTACATGATGAGAGAGTACGAAGCAAGTACTTCCTCCGCGGAACCTGGTAAGAAAAGGACTTGCAAGGGCACACGCTTAGAGGTATAATCTCACCGTAACTGAGCCTACAGGCTCGAAAAGAAAAAAAGGAGAGTGCATTTATTATGAAGAAGCAGACAAAGGTAATGGCAACACTTTCTACTGCAGCACTTCTTGCTCTTGGTTTTTCAGCCGTTTCCATGGCAGCTGGTTGGGATAACTCAACAGGCGCTTGGAGATATCTGAACAACGACGGCACAGAGGTTGTTGACGAGTGGAAGTCCGCAAACGGAAATTGGTTCTATCTTGACAGCGACGGAGTTATGGCTACCGATAAGCTGATCGAGGATGAGTCCGGTTCCAAGACCAAGTACTATTATGTTGACCAGTACGGCGCTATGGTGAAGAACACCTGGAAGGCTGTAGCTATGGACGACGATGATAACACGGATCTCGACGCTGAGTACTGGTGGTACTACTTCGGTAACGATGGTAAGGCTTACACCACCGAGTCCGACAAGAAGCTCACAAAGAACAAGGTTAAGACCATCAACGGCCTTAAGTATGCTTTCGATTCTGAGGGCCACATGCTTTATGGATGGGTTAATGTTGATTCCCATACTCAGGATGATGACAATGCTCAGGCATGGATGGACGCTGACTACTACTTCAACGGCTGGAACGATGGCCATGCTCAGACCGGTTGGGCTCAGCTGAACGTAGAGAAGGAAGACGGCGATACTGAGAATTACTGGTTCTACTTTGACGGTAACGGCATCAAGCAGGCTGGCAAGCGTAAGAAGATCAACGGCGTTTACTATGTATTCGATAAGCAGGGCCGCATGGTTGACGAGTGGGCTATTCAGCATGGCGATACATGGTCCGCACTTGATGAGGTTGCTACTGGTACTACTGCATCCAACATCGCTTACCTTAACGGTGATGGTTCTCAGAGAAAGAATACCTGGGTTTGGGCTATTCCGGATGAGGACTGGATCAGCAAGGACTACGATAACGACGACTACAGATGGTTCTACTTCGGTAAGAATGGTAAGCTGACTGTTGATCAGAAGAAGAAGATCAATGGTAAGTACTATGCATTCGATGAGTACGGTCGTATGCAGACGGGCTTCGTAGCTGTTGGTAATGATAACCAGGGCGTAACCAAGATTGGTAGTGCTGATGACTTCACTGCTAAGGAGTGGATCGCTGCTAACCACGATGGCGTATACTTCTTCTCTGCTGATGAGTCGAAGGACGGCTCCATGAAGACTGGCTACCAGAACATCGAGATGGATGATGATACCTATCAGTTCTATTTCCAGAAGAATGGTGAGGCGAAGACTCAGTACGATAATAAGATTAAGAAGTTCACTGTTGCTGGTCTCATTCTGAAGCCAACAGCTGATGATGACAACAACTATGGCGCAGTAGCTGCTGATGGTAAGAGCATTACAACCGCTTATAAGGATATGGAAATTGGCATGTTCCTTGTTAATAAGCAGGGTACTAAGGTGACAAGCAAGACTGTCAAGGATGAGAACGATCAGTACTGGCTGACTGATAAGGATGGTAAGATCCTTAACAAGGCAGCAAGCAAGGACGCTTATGATGACATGAAGGATGATAAGAAGTGGTACATTGCTGACTAATTTCTGAATATCATTCTTTGAGATTCAATGAAAGGTTCCGGGGAAAAATCCCCGGAATCTTTTTTCTTTCTTTTTATTAGAGCTTTATATGTTAATCAAGCATACGACGATATCAATATGAAAGAACTCTCTGAACTTTTCATGAACATATCGTGAACCTGCTAGGCTTTTCCCTGAAAGAATGGTATGATAGGCGACGTTGGAATTTGATTAAAAGCTTGAGTAGCGACACATCCGCATCGAAAGCATGCGAATGACCACTGATTTCAGAAAAACATAGGAGAAAGCGATATGAAATTGATGAAGAACCTGATGATTCTTGGTGTGGCAGCGCTTGCTGCGCTTTCTGTAACCGCATGTAAGCCGACGTATGAAGTGCCAGTGGATGATCCGGTTATGACGACGGCTCCTGCAGACGCCCCTTATGAGATGGACTTTGCTCAGCTGAATGATGACGTGATCGACGGCTTCTCGAAGACCCATGTGGTCTTCCCGTTCGTAAAATCTATGGAGATTAGCGGAGACAATGACGCCAAAAGCATTGAGGTTGATATCGATATTCAGGAGGGCGTGGATGATTATGCCGTTCAAGTTCTCCTCTCAGATGTAACGAAAAAAATAGATAATAACGCCTATATTCAGGATTTTCGTATTAAGCAGGCAGATGATACGCAGTTTGGCTCGGTGTACGACATCTATAGCTACACCTATAAGGTGACCTGTGGTGGAGAAACGCTGTACGACCAAACGATTCAGCCTGGAACGGAGATTCCGCTGGATCCGAGCGTGGATGGAAATAAGATCATGGAATCTGTAGCGAACGAACAGGCTATGGAAGAATCAACAGAGACGAGCGAAGCAGCGTCGAACTGATTCGAAGGCTATTCATAGAAG
Source organism: uncultured Oribacterium sp. (assembly GCA_937927445.1). Taxonomy (GTDB): domain Bacteria; phylum Bacillota; class Clostridia; order Lachnospirales; family Lachnospiraceae; genus Oribacterium. The sequence goes on from CALAOB010000097.1 coordinate 13,056, forward strand.
AAGTCTTGTGGTAAAATCTCTCTTAGTATTTACTAAGAGGGATTTTTATGAATTTGGAAGTATTGATTTCCTGTATGCATCAGCAGGATATGAAAATTGCTGAACAGACAGGGATTAAGACGGATGCGCTGATGATAAATCAGTGTCCTCCGTCCGAGCCTTCGGAAGATAATTGCTCAGACTGGATCACAACAGACGTGCTAATTGGCGGACATGGAAATGTTCGTATGCTAAAAACACGTACACGCGGATTATCGAAAAGCCGTAACCTGGCTATCCAACATGCTGTCGGAGATGTGTGCCTCCTCTGTGATGATGATGAACAGCTGGATGCCTCCTATGAGGAGACTATTTTGAAGGCATATGAGCTGCTGCCAGAGGCAGATATTATATGCTTTCGTATCGGGAATCAGCCGAGCCGACTGAAGCAGGAGACGCAGCGTCTTACGAAATGGACCGCGATGCGCATAGCATCCTGGCAGATTACATTTCGCAGAGAATCCATCCTGAAGAGCGGTGTGAGATTTGATGAAGACATGGGCGCGGGAACCGGAAATGGTGGAGGAGAGGAAGTCAAGTTTTTGAGAGACTGTATAAAAGCAGGGCTGAAAGCCTACTATGTTCCGAAAAGTATAGGTACAGTGGCGCAGACAGACTCTACCTGGTTTAAAGGCTTTGATCGAGACTTCTTTTATAAGCGTGGAATTACGAACCGGTATATGCTGGGACTTCCTGTATCCATTCTGTATGCGGCATACTATACCATGGTGAAAAGAGATTTATATAAAGAATATGTGACACCCTGGCAGTCGTTTAAGTATACCCTGGATGGTATTATTGCAAATGATATAGTGAAGCAGAAGAAACGGAGAGTGAAAAAATGATATTGCAGAATCTTCTTCAGCCAGATAAGCAGATATGCAGTGATGAGTCTATGTTCTATCATGTGAGCGATGGAACATATTTTTTTGATACGTATTTTAACGCACTTTCACTCGAAAAGTGGAAAACATACACAACGGTGAAGGACATTCAGCTTCATTTATCCTGTGTTTCACCTGTTCATATCGAGGTTCATGATGAGTCTGGTATCCTCTCTTCGATGGATATCGGTATGCCACAGGCAGAATCCGTTGATATCCCAGTGGAGTATGGAGAGACCAGCAGGTTTATTTACATTGTTGTTCGAAATATCGATGACAGCTCTGTAATGCCTATAAAGTCCGGATATTTTTATACGAAGGATGCTCCTGAACAGGAAGTATCACTTGCACTCGATATTTGTACATATAAAAGAGAAGCGTTTGTGTATCATAATATCAGTGTGCTGAAGGATGCGATTCTGACGAATTCTGAATCTCCACTGTTTGATAAGGTTCATATTTTTATCAGTGATAACGGACAGTCTCTAGATGCAGCGAAGCTAGAGGAAGAGCATATCCATGTTTATCCGAATATGAACGCGGGTGGAACCGGTGGTTTTACACGTGGTATTCTGGAAATCCAGAAGAAGAAAGAAGAACTGCATCTTACGCATATGATTTTTATGGATGATGACATCGTACTAAATCCGGATGCAATTGTGCGTACCTATGGGCTTCTTTCCTTTGCACGTGACCAGTATAAGCAGTCGAGTGTAGCGGGGGCAATGCTGCGCCTTGATCGTCGCTATACCTTACATGAGGTGGCGGCAAACTGGGATGGTGGTGATCCGATCGTGACGAATCAGGGAATGGATTTACGGACATTTGACCATGTTATGAAAAATGAAGAACTGCTTCAGGGAGATTATGCGGCATGGTGGTATGCCTGCTACCCGCTGTCTGTCGTAAGAGAAGATAACATGCCGATTCCATTCTTCCTTCATATGGATGATGTGGAGTATGGGCTGCGAAATCGAAATGGGATCATGAAGCTGAATGGCATAAATGTATGGCATTCTGTGTTCGAGAATAAGCGTGCATCAAGCTTGTCCTACTATGATATACGGAATATCATGCTGACGAATGCAGTCTATTTTCGGGATGGTAATCTTCGCTTTATGAAGAAGTATATTTTTAAGCGTTTCATGGCGAACACGCTTCGGTTCCGTTATAAGGATGTGAATATGACCTACATGGCGGTCAAGGATTTCTGCAGAGGGCCAGAATATTTGAAGAATCTTAATCCGCAGGAAAAGAATCGTGAATTGATGGATGACGGCTACAAAATGCTGCCGATCGATGATTTGACGACAGATGATGGCCTGAAGAACGAAATTAAGCATTATCAAAAGCCTGAGAATATTTCGGATGTGTATCAGAAATATACCGTAAAGAATAAATGGAAATATCAGATTACGATAAATGGATGGCTCCTGCCGTCACATCGTGATAAAGTGTATGCATATCCGATGGGGATTCACCCATATGCTCTTTTTCGAAAAAAAGATGTCATTCTGTTTGATCCGGATTCACAGACAGGTATCGCAGTTCATAAGAGCTGGCGTGAGCTTATAGGTGTATTATGTACGATTGGAAAGACGTATTTACTGATTGCAACACAGTATAAAAAGGCGCAGGGAGAATATCGGCGGGAAATCCAGACTATGCAGACCGCAGGGTTCTGGAAAAAATATCTTAAACTGAAAGCTTGAAAAAATTAAAAGAAACGAGAAATGAATTTGGATAATCGAAGTCAATATAGAAGACTCCTGAGGGGGTTGTTCTGCATTATGCTTTTAACCATCTATGGAGTGGCCTTCTGGCTGACCTGGTCGAAGTACTATAATCTGCGGATGGAGCGAATGTTCTGGCGCAAAGGTCATTATCTGATCATGGCGGTATATGTGATCGCGATGTATCTGGTGGTGCGGATCTATAACGGCTGGAAAAACGGATATATACGTGTGTTTAATATCATATTTGCACAGACGGTTGGGACAATCATCACAAATATGGGCGCATACGTCATGATCATCCTGCTGACGAAACACCTGGAAAGTGTGCTGCCACTTATGCTGATGACGCTCGTGCAGATTCTGTGCTCAATTCCATGGGCATGGGCCTGCAATAAGATTTATCTGAGGGCGTATCCACCACGTAGAGTATTGATGGTGTATGGTGATCGGCCAGCAACGAGCCTGATTCGGAAAATTGCAAATCGTACCGATCGGTTTACAGTCAGTGGGCTCGTTTCAATCGATGAAGGAATAGAGCGCGTGATTGAGGTGATTCCGCAGTATGAAGGTGTGGTCATCTGTGATATCTGTGCGAAAAGCCGGAATGATATTCTGAAGTACTGCTATGCCCGGAATATACGCACGTATGTATCGCCTAAAATATCGGATATCATCATACGATCCAGTGAAAGCCAGCATATGTTTGATACCCCGATGCTGATGGCGAGAAATGAAGGCCTGACGATAGAGAGTAAGGTGATGAAACGACTGCTGGATATCATCATCTCGCTGATTCTCCTGATTATAACGTCACCGATCATGCTGCTGGTTGCCATCGCCATCAAGTTAGAAGATCATGGAAGTGTATTTTATAAGCAGGAGCGGCTTACGATCAATCGAAAGCACTTCTATATCTATAAGTTCCGCAGTATGAAGGAAAATGCAGAACAGGATGGAAAGGAGCGACTTTCACAGAAGGACGACGATCGAATCACTAAAGTAGGTCATTTTATTCGTGCGACGCGTCTGGATGAGATCCCTCAGTTTTTCAATATTCTGAAGGGCGATATGTCACTGGTGGGGCCTCGCCCAGAACGCCCGGCGATTGCTGCAAAGTATGAAGCGGCAATTCCGGAATTTGCATATCGCTTAAAGGTAAAGGCTGGACTTACGGGCTATGCGCAGGTATATGGCAAGTACAATACAACGGCGTATGACAAGCTGAAACTGGATCTGATGTATATTCAGAATTATCGTATTTCTCTGGATGTTGAGATTCTGATGAAAACCATACAGGTAATTTTTACTTCAGATGCGGCAGAAGGGGTAGAAGACGGATTTGAAGATGCGCTGAAGTCCAGTAATTGATAACGCAATCGTGTGGTAAAGTGATAACGTAAGGGCTTGGCTTTTAAGTAGAAGATTTTGAATGCCTGATAAAGGTAAGGTGAGATGGTTTCTGTAATTATTCCCAGTTACAATTCTGAAAAATATATAGCGAAAACCCTGGACGCAGTCTGCGCACAAACGTACGCAGACTTTGAAGTGCTGGTGATGAATGATTGCAGCCATGACCGAACAGCAGAAATTGTGGAATCGTATGCAACGAAAGATTCCAGAATTCACCTGGTTAATTTACCAGGAAATAAAGGTGTATCCCATGCGCGTAATACCGGAGTGAGGATGGCTTCTGGCGAGTGGATCGCGTTTCTGGACAGCGATGATCTGTGGGCAACGGATAAACTCGAAAAGCAACTAGAATTACAGAAGCAGTTAGATAAAGATGCTCCGGAAAGAAAGCATGACTTTCTGTTTACCGGATCATCATTCATTGATGAAAATGGATTGCCTTTATCTTCTGTACTTCATGTCCCGGAACATGTAGACTTCGAAGATTTGTTAAAACAGAATGTGGTATCGTGTTCATCGGTCATGATCAGGCGAGAACTGATGCTGAAATATCCGATGCCATGCTCGGATAAGGTGCATGAAGACTTCGTGACCTGGCTGACGATTTTGAGAGATGTAAAGATAGAAGCATATGGCGTGGATGAGCCATTACTGATTTATCGCGTCATGAAATCCTCCAGATCCGGAAACAAATTGAAAGCTGCCGTCATGACATTCCGGGCGTATCGGCATATTGGGCTTAGTCTGCCTTCGGCATTCAAAAACTGGATGCACTATGCGCTCAGAAGCTTTATGAAATACAGGAAGATAAAGTAAAATCAGAGTATATATGATATAATCTATATATTTAGCAACAAGGAGAATCATAGATTAATGGAGAAAATGAAAGAGAGAATACGTACCTTCTTTGGGTACAAAGACTTATTCCACGAACTGGTATCGAAGGACATTAAATTAAAATATCGAAGATCATTCTTGGGCTATATCTGGAGCATATTGAATCCACTGCTTATCATGTGCATCATGGTACTGGTGTTTTCACATATGTTCCGTTTTGATATTGCGAACTATCCGGTGTACCTGATCATCGGTCAGACGATTTTTAATTTTTTCTCAGAGTCGACGAACAAATCGATGTGGGCTATTCTTGGGAATGCTTCACTTCTTAAAAAGGTCTATGTACCAAAATATGTCTTTACTTTATCTACGGTTACAAGTTCATGTGTGAATATGCTCTTCTCGCTCGGCGCCATGCTGATCGTCTTCATATTCTGTCATGTGACGATCACGCCGTGGATTCTTTTCATTCCGGTCATTCTTTTACAAGTGTATGTCTTCTGTCTGGGCATGGGGATGTTCCTTTCTGCTACAACGGTTTTCTTCAGGGATATTCAGTACATCTGGTCTGCGGTCATAACGGCTTGGATGTATGTAACGCCAATCTTCTATCCGATTCAGCAGCTGCCGGTATGGCTCCAGATAGGAATAAAGCATTTAAACCCGCTCTATAGCTATATTCAGCAGTTCCGTATGATTGTTCTGGATGGAGCCTGCCCGGATCCTCGACTGGTCCTGTATGGATTTGTTGTGGCGTTGACCATGCTCATTCTGGGTACCTGGGTTTTCTTTAAATCACAGGACAAATTTATTCTTTATATTTAACATCGACTAAAGGAGATTTACGTGGATACAGATATTGCAGTAAAGGTGGACCATGCAACGGTTCGCTTCAACATGGCGACAGAGCGCATAGACAACCTGAAAGAGTATTTCGTGAAGCTGGTTCAGGGAAAACTCATGTTTCAGGAGTTTTTGGCATTAAAGGATGTAAGCTTCGAAGTGAAAAAAGGAGAGGCCTGGGGGTTGGTGGGTACCAATGGCTCCGGAAAGTCTACGATGTTGAAGCTGATTTCCGGTATTCTGAAACCGTACAAAGGAACCGTGACGGTGAATGGTTCGATTGCGCCGCTCATCGAATTAGGTGCAGGATTTGATGGAGAGCTCACGGCCAGAGAGAACATTTTTTTAAATGGTGCAGTCCTGGGTTATAACCATAAGTTCATGGAAGAGCACTTTGATGAAATTGTAGATTTTGCAGAGCTTAGGGACTTTCTGGATATGCCGATTAAGAACTATTCGTCCGGTATGGCGGCACGTCTCGGCTTCGCCATCGCCACGGTGGTTCGGCCAGACATCCTCATCTGCGATGAGGTGCTTGCGGTCGGTGATTATGCGTTTCAGCAGAAATGTGAGAAACGCATGACTGATATGCGCGACGCAGGAACGACGCTGTTGTATGTGTCGCATAACATGGAATCTGTGAAAAAAGTATGTGATCATGCTTTATGGCTAAATAAAGGAAGTGTACAGGAAACAGGGAGCGTTGATGAAATTGCAGAAATGTATATGCAGTTTGAGAAAGAACGCTGAATCTGCAGAAGATTGAAAAAGGGGATTTAAGCATGAATGAGTTTATTATGAATGGCCCATTGGTTTCGGTGATCGTGCCTGTATACAATATCGGTGAACAGCTTTTAACTCATTGTTTTATTCTTGTAATGCCATATTGGTTAAATGGAGAAAGTCGGTTATGGCAAATTCTGCTTTGTCTTGGTGCAGTTTTCTGGTTAACGTTCCTTATTGCGGAGAATTTAAAAATGGCATCAAAGAATGTTGCTGATTTGATATGTAATATCTAAGATTAAAATATATTGATGACAGGTCGCTCTTGTTTGCATATTATGCGCCAGGCAGCGCAATAGTTATTTGAGGTGAGATTTTTATGAGAGAGGTAATCCAAAATTTAGTTTTTCCTAAAGAGGAAATGTTAAAGGAACATTATACACTATACTATAGAGGCGTAAGAGGCGTAGATTATTATCAAAATCAGACGCTTTGTGTTGGATTCCCAAAATTCTCACACGTGGGGTTTAATACTTACTTTAACGGCTTTTCTAATAGAAAATGGAAAAAGTATACGGATGTTTCGAATGTTGAATTGGCTTTGCGCATTAAAGGGGAGTTTACTCTAAAGCTTATAGGGTGCAACCTGGTGAATGGGTCTACCGACATCAAGGTTTATAGTGAAGCGATATTTCGTAGTTCTTCATTTGAAGAAATCACTGCAATTATGCCGGATACTGATGACATGATGCTTGGCTTCGAAATTGAAACCTTAAGTGATTGCATAATACAATCAGGGCATTATTCTGGTGAGTTCGCATCGGATAATCACACGAATCTGGCACTTAGCTCCACCACATGTCATAAGGAAAAATATATTACGCGTAATATAAGATTACTCTATGATGAATTGTTATGTTCAGGTGATGAAGTTGCAAAACATCTGTTTATACATGTTGTGGACAATGGAAATACACTTACAGAACAAAATTTTCCTTCAGATCATCGGATTTTTTTACATCCTAATAAAAATACAGGCGGAGCTGGCGGCTTTGCACGAGGGATGATCGAGTGTATGCACCAGAAAGAACCCATCACCAATGTACTGTTGATGGATGACGATGTTAATATGCAGTCGGAGAGCATTCGAAAAACATATTATTTGTTAAAACATTTGAAGGAGGAGTATCAGAAAAACTTTATCAGTGGCGCAATGCTCTATATGGAAAATGTCGAGATTCAAAAAGAAGACATCGGAATGGTTTCTAAGGATGGGCATTTTATTCCATTAAAGGGCGAAGAGCTGAATCATGAATTATTAAGTGATAATCTATATAATGAAAAAGAGTTTCCTGTCGATGACGATCATAATTATGCGGCATGGTGGTATTGCTGCATACCGATGGATACGATAAAAGAAAAGGGACTGCCTGTTCCTGTGTTTGTGCGTGGAGATGATATTGAATATGGACTACGGTGTAAACCGGGCTTTATTACTATGAACGGCATCTGCGTATGGCATATGGGCTTTACAGGAAAGTACAATGCTGCTATGGATTTCTATCAGGTAAATAGAAATCTTCTGATAGATCATGCAATTTCTGGTGTGATGAATGACGTGAATATTATTGGAAAAGCCACGAAAGATTTCAGAGATGCTTTGACACGATTAGATTATGACACGGCAGAGCTGTGTCTGCGTGCTATTGAGGATTATCTTAAGGGACCTTCATATATCATGGAGGATCATGGAGAGGAGATATTAAAATCTAACAGTAAACTTGTTCATAAGATGGAACCGCTGGAAACCTTGGGAAATCCAGATATAGGATTAGGAGATCCTTATTGTGACGGAAAACGTACATTTGTACAAAAAGTGATTTCAAGGCTTACAAGAAATGGCCACAGATACTGGTTTGGTGGATATCGAAAAGAAATTAATTCAATTCCATATAATGGTGCATGGACACCAGAACGTATTTACCTGCGTGAAAAGTTGATTGCCGTCAATTCGGATAATAGAACAGGATACTGGCTTATCCGAGATAACGCTCATTATAGGGATCTTATGTGCAGATATAAGAGTGCGATGAGAAAATATACTGGTTTGAATCAGAAAATCATAGAGGAGTATCAGCATTGCAAGGAGAAAATATATTCTGAAGATTTCTGGCGAAATTATCTAAATGAAGACTAAACGATAATCAAAATTCATGCCATATTGTGCTTAAATAATGCTGTGGTATATATCATTAAAGATGGGGGAATAGATGAATATAAGCAAACAGTCAAAATTATGGTCAAATAGAAAAAACGCCGATATTTGGTATGCGTTTTTTGCTTGTGCCATAATAGCTACCATCATCATTTTTCCGTTTATTGTCATGAACGGCGGGATACTTACGATGTGTGAGGATTTCAATGCTGAAACGATCCCTTATTTATACTATATTCACGATACAGTTTATTCGGGCGAATTTGGCTGGAGTTGGTTTTTTGATTTGGGTGGAGATGCGGTGCAATCCTTAAGCTCAATTGGCGGATTTAATATTACCACATTGATAAATGCATTATTCCCACGGGATATGATAATTTATGCACTTCCATGGTTCGTTGTTTTACGATACTCACTAATGGGAACAGGCGCATATTTATATATTCATCGATATGTGAAGAAACAAAATATTGCGCTGATCGGAGCGATTCTGTATGCATTTTCTGGATACAGTGCCTGCGTTTTGGTTTTTAATTTTATAAATGATGCATTTGTTATTTTCCCATTTACGCTATGGGCCTTAGATGGTTTGGTACTTGATAAAAGAAGAGCAGTTTTTGTCTTTACGATTTTTATAACTGCTCTCGGTAGTCCGAGTACACTCGTGATGGAGATATTCTTTTTTGCAACGTACTATCTGATTCGTTATTTGTTTGAAGATATTCATTACTTAAGAGATTGCGTTTCGTGTATGGTTGAAGGGATTCTTGGGATTGCTATGGCATCAGTTTCCTTTATACCCCAGGCAATGATACTTTTGAACAATAATCGCCTTTCATCGGATAAATTGTATGGCAGTTCATCGCTTACATTTTCCAGTACGGATATTCTGCTATGGCTCCGTGCACTGATTTTGCCGGCAGAAACTATGTCAAATAGCACTTCTGTAGTATCCGCAGATTGGACCAGTAATGCTGCCTATTTACCGATGGTAGGAATAACTTTGGTAATTGCTTTTGTGTGGCGTAATCAAAAAATATGGATTCGAAGGATGGTCATTGCCGAACTTGTCATTTCGCTGGTGCCATTTTTGAATAATATGTTTATGCTAGAGATGGGATGCCCTTATCGGCGATGGTATGCATTTGGCCTCTTGATTTTAGCGCTGGCGTCTGCAGTGGTGATGAATGATATAGCAGATTATCCTATTACAAAAGCAGCCATAGTATCATCTGTACTTATAATTTCCTATGCCTTGATTGTCTATCTTGTGCCATGGTACGGAACGGAACGACTTCCCGTACATTCCCCTCGAAGATTCTTATTTCGAATCGTTTTTTCTTTACTCGGAATTGCTATAACAACACTGCTTTTAGTATGCTCTGAAAAGAATTTATCTAAGTATAGGATAAAATTGTTGATTATAAGTATGATGTCCTTTGCTGTTATAAGTAATGCAATAGTGTTACAGGAATATAAGAAAAATTCTTTACATGCAATTCAAGATAACAAAACAAGCCAAGTTTTGAATGAATTAGAAAATACAGGACGAGTTTTAAGAAATAAGGATATACTTCCATATCGTGTAGTTTTTGCAAACGATTATTATAATTATGGAATGATGCATCACTATCCGGCAAGAATTACGTTTGTTTCATTGGTATCACCATCAATTGAGAAATTTTACAGCTTGTTAGGCACAGCACGTGGCACCATATCACCATGGGGGCCAAATGGAACGAATTCTCTTTTGTCAACGAAGTTCTTTTTTATGGAAGGACTAAATGATAATCTTGAATTGGAAGTTCAATATAATAACGGCAATCGAGAGGTGTATTTATATAAGGATAAACTGGCTTTACCGATAGGATTTACTTATGATTCATTTATAACTGAAGATGAATTATGCGATACTCCAGAAGAAATACGCGCGGCTGTTGCATTAAAAAATCTTGTTGTTTCTGATAAGGATGTAAATTTAGTAGATGACAGTTTAATTCATGATGATGATTTTGTCTATGACACTCCTGTTCCTGAAAGTGAATTAAATAGATTAAAATTGAATCATAAAATCGAGGCAGGAACGGACTTTTCATATGACTCATATCATTTTAAAACCACAATCCAATCATCGAAGAGCAAGTATGCTTTTTTTTCAGTGCCATATAGTTCTGAATGGACTGCGGAAATTAATGGGGAAAAAGTACATATTCTGGACTCACTCGGAATGATGGCTATTCCTATAAATGAAGGTATAAATGAAATTATATTCACCTATCATCCTAGGACTAGTACGACTTCATTTGCACTTTCGTTTTTGTTTATTATAATTTGGCTGATTTATTGGCAAATAGGAAGAAAGGAAAGAGGATAATGATAGGTTTTAATGTGCCACCTTATGTTGGAACAGAGTTTGAATATATTCGCAAAGCCGTAGAGAATAGAAAAATCTGTGGTGATGGTGAATTTACTAAAAAATGTAATTCATGGATTGAAGAACGCTTTCACGCACAGAAGGCGCTTTTGACGACCAGTGGAACAACGGCTTTGGATATGGCTATGATTTTATGCGATCTCAAGCCAGGAGATGAGGTGATTTTACCAAGCTATACATTTTCCAGTACTGCAACTGCAGCGGTACTCGTTGGTGCAAAACTGGTATTTGTTGATATTCGACCAGACACAATGAATATTGATGAAACAAAGATAGAAGCTGCAATTACGCGGAAAACGCGCGTGATTATTGCTGTTCACTATGCCGGTGTTGCATGTGAGATGGATACTATCATGGATATCGCTCGACGTCATAACTTAAAAGTTGTTGAGGATGCGGCACAAGGTGTAATGAGCACATATAAGGGCAGAGCGTTAGGAACCATTGGTGACTTTGGTTGCTACTCATTCCATGAAACTAAAAACTATTCAATGGGAGAAGGTGGAGCGCTTGTTATTAATAATTCAGCGTACAACGAGCGTGCTGAAATTTTACGTGAAAAGGGTACGAATAGAGCTAAGTTTTTCCGTGGTCAAGTAGATAAGTATACATGGGTTGATTTTGGCGATAGCTATCTTCCTAGTGAACTAAATGCTGCATATCTTTGGGCTCAATTGGAACAAGCTGACATGATAAACGAGAACCGTTTACAGACGTGGAAAAAATATTATGAATCGTTGTTACCATTACAAACAAATGGATTAATTGATTTGCCAATAATACCAGATGGCTGTGTTCACAATGCGCATATGTTTTATTTGAAATGTAAGGATCTTTCAGAGCGTACAGCGTTTATTAAATTTATGAAAGAACATGACGTACAAACAGTGTTTCATTATGTTCCATTACATTCAGCACCAGCAGGAAACAAGTTTGGGCGCTTCCATGGGGAAGATGTTTATACAACAAAAGAAAGTGAACGTTTAGTGCGCATGCCGCTATATTATGGTTTGACGGAAGAAGATCAAAATATTGTTATTCAGAGTATTTGGAGCTTTTTTGAAAATAAATGAGGGAGTTTATGAAAATATCAGTTGTTGTCCCGGTGTATGGCTGTCCAGCAGCGGTGAAGCCGTTGGCAGAGCGAGTAAGTGAAACTGTAAAAAAAATAACAGATGATTATGAACTCATTCTCGTAAACGATGCATGTCCTAAAAATTCATGGAAAGAAATATGTGAAGTATGTGCAGTAAATCCACATGTGATTGGAATTGAATTGGCAAGAAATTTTGGTCAAATTAGAGCTATTACGGCAGGGTTGGATTACTGTTCGGGAGATTGGGTTGTAGTTATGGATTGCGATTTGCAGGATCGTCCTGAAGGTATTTTGAACTTATTTCACAAAGCCCAAGAGGGATATGATGTAGTCTTTGCAAGGAGAAAAGAACGAAAAGATAGCGAATTGGTTAAATTAATGTCAAAATCATTTTATAAAGTATATGACTATTTTACGGATGGCAATTACGATAATAGTATTTGTAATTTCAGTATATCAAAGCGTCAAGTTATCAACCAGTATTGTAAAATGCGTGAACAGAATAGAGCATATACCTTATTCTTAAAGTGGCTTGGATATAATCAAACAGCAATTGATATTGAGGCTGATGAACGATATGAAGGGAAATCATCATACAGTTTTCGAAAGAAGATAAATATGGCAACTCAATTTATCACAGCGCAGTCTAATAAACCTTTACTATTTTCAGTCCGTATTGGCACGTTGTGCGCACTTGGATCATTTGCTTTTATGATTTATCAAATTGTGAAATATTTCTTCAATCAGCAAGTTCCAACAGGTTGGACAAGTTTGATTGTTTCCATCTACTTTATGGGAGGAATGATTTTAATAGCCTTGGGAATCATAGGAATTTATATAGGGTATATTTTTAATGAAGTTAAGGCACGTCCACTGTATACAGTGAGAACAGTATTGAATGATACTAAAAAAAAGGAGGAAGTATGATTCTTGTAATAGGCGCTACAGGGTATATTGGCAGATATTTCTGTACAGAAATGGTTCGTCAAGGAGAAGATATTCTTGCATTGGGACGTTCCGCTAAAGTACAGCAATTTTTCAAAGAGCAAAATGTTCCATTCCAGTATTTTGATATTAATGATCCAATCTGCTTTGAGAAATTGCCGAAGAATAACATTGAAGCTATTATTGACTTGTCAGCATGCTTGGCAGAATTGGAGACACCTGTTGAACGTTTTTTTGAAATTAATACGCTAGGTGTATATCACGTGCTGGACTATGCTGCAAGTAATAATATCGCTAAAGTTATTGTGACTTCTTCTCACAAAGTCTACAATGATATTTCGCTTCCTGTTATTTCGGAAGCAGATGGAATTTCGTTCAGAGGGGATCATTCTCCCTATATAATTTCAAAAATCGCAGCTGAAAATTTTGTGACATATTATAATAAGGATTTTGGACTGAAGGGCGTTGTGCTTCGCTTAACTGGTGTTCATGGTTATGGAGAAATTTTGGGGCACTTAAATGCTGATGGGTCTTATAAAAAGAGCACCTTTGAGGTTTTTTTTGAGAAAGCATTAAAAGGTGATACGATTGAAGTTTGGGGCGATCAAAATGTGAAAAGAGATCATATTTATATTAAAGATGTTGTGTCGGCTTTGATTGCGGCTGTTCGTTCGGAAAATGCGAAAGGGATCTATACGATTGCCAGTGGAATTGGGCATTCTCAGTATGAAGAGGCTTTGGCATTGGCAAAGGTGTTTGGATCTAAAGGCCATATAAGTGAGGTTATTTTGCGTCCTGAATTACCAGGATTGTCTCATGGGTATGTATATGACATTAGCAAAGCAAAAAAAGATTTAAATTGGGAGCCTCAATTTACGGATATGGTTAATATGTATACGGATTACAAGAAGGAATGGGAAAAGAAAACATATCATAACTATCATTATATAATTGAAGAACAGCGACCGGCAACGGTGTAACTTATTGCATGGAAATAATGATGAAAGAAAATATTTTTACAAATAATGGTGAAAATAGTATTGTGGTAGGACGTGCAGCGACAGGACTGTATCTTTTACTTGTTGCAAATAATATTATGGGACAGAGGGTTCTTGTTCCCGCAAATCTATGTTATGCGGCCATATATCCTATTCAATATGCAGGAGGAATTCCGACGTTTTGTGATGTAGACCGCTATAGTGGGAACGTTACCTATGACACTTTTGTAAATGCTTGTACAGAAGACACTGTGGCTGCAATTGTACCACATATGTATGGAAATCCTGTTTTAGATTTGGACAAAATAGCATTTTACTGTAAGGCGAAAAATATTCTGCTAGTTGAAGATTGTGCTTCAGCTATGGGAGCGAAATCATCCTATGAGCTTGGAAAAATTGGTGATTATACCGTTTATAGTACTGGATATTCAAAAACAATAGATCTAGGGATAGGAGGTTTTGTGTGTAGTAACCGTGATTTAAGTCCACTGCTTTCTTTAGAGAAGAAGCTTCCAGAATATAATGAGCAAGCCGAAGAAGAACTGACTCTATTTTCAAAAATCTATCGCGTGCTACGTAATGAAGACCACGGTACATTAATTGGAAAAGAAATCTATGAAAGCATTCCAAAATGTTGTAAGGATGGTTTTTTGTATAGAATTTCAGAAGAAACAAAACAGTGGATTTCTAATGGTGTTAAGGATATAGACGAGGTCATATGCAAGAGGTGGCAAAAGTATAACTATTATATTCAAAGACTGAAGCCTATTGAAAATAAAATCTATAACTATTCAGAAGGTGCAGTTCCTTGGCGGTTTAATCTGTTACTCGATAAAAGAGAACGTCGAATTGTTATAAGAAATTGTTTAGAAAAACAACTGCCGGTTAGTGATTGGTATCCAAGTGTGATGCCTTTGTTTGGATATACAGAAGAAACTAACAATTTCCCGGGGATTAAATGGCATGAGCAACATATACTTAATTTCCCACTTTTATTGGATGACTCTAAAATCGATATGATTTGTCAAACAATACTAGAATCTTTGATTTGATTTTGAAACATTGCTGAACAAAAGAGAGAAAATTATAAATGAAAAAGCTGGCTATTATCGGAGCATCATACCTTCAGAATCCGTTGATTCTTAAAGCAAAAGAAATGGGCCTTGAGACGCATGTGTTTGCATGGGCAGCAGGGGATGTAGGGGAAAAAACAGCAGATTACTTTTACCCTATTAGTATTGTGGAAAAAGACCAGATTCTGGAAAAATGCAAAGAAATCGGCATTGACGGTATCTGTAGCATTGCGTCCGACTTGGCGGCAATTACAGTGAACTATGTTGCTGCAAAGATGGGACTGACAGGCAACAGCTTAGAATGCACACATAAATCTACTAATAAACATGCTATGCGGGAGGCGTTTCAAAAGAATGGTGACCCTTCGCCCAAAAGTATTTTAATACATTCAATTGAAAATCTTCAAGGTATTAAGATTAATTACCCTGTGATTGTAAAACCTGTAGATCGTTCAGGAAGCCGAGGAATCACTAAGGTGGAAAGTTATGAGGAACTTTCCAACGCGATTCAATGTGCAGAAGAACAAGGATTTGAAAAAGATGCCTTGGTGGAGGAGTTTGCTACTGGACAGGAATATAGTGTCGAATGTGTATCGTATCATGGAAAACATCATTTCCTTGCTATGACTAAAAAATACACAACTGGAGCGCCAAAGTTTATTGAAACAGGGCATATTGAACCTGCACCTATTTCACATGAAAAACTTGAAGAAGTTAAGTGCACAGTCTTTCATGCACTTGACACGTTGGGTATTCAAAATAGTGCATCTCATACAGAACTTAAAATTTCGAAAAATGGAAAAATAGCATTTATAGAGATTGGCGGCAGAATGGGAGGCGATTGCATCGGTAGCGATTTGGTTGAGTTATCTACAGGTATTGATTTTGTGGCAGCTGTTATTAAGATTGCACTAGGGCAGGAACCTGATTTGCAACCTAAACATCCAGGAGAGTGTGCCGCAATTCGCTTTGTATTTTCGCAAGATGATGTGGACGTGCTACAGAAGCTTAAAAAGAAAAACCCTCAATACTTGTTGAGGGAAGATGTGGAAACTGTACATGATGGTGCGGTGACAGATAGTTCGACTCGATTTGGATATTACCTGATGCATGCAAAAACTTGCGCGGAGTTGGAGCCGTATTTGCCAATACAGCAGGAGGATGCTGAATGACAAAGTCAAATTTGAAAACTCTTATTGCGTTGCACTGTATGCTGATGATTTATTCCATGAGTGGCATTTGTAGTAAATTAGCTGCCAGACAGATATTTCTGAGCGCTAAATTCTGCTTGTATTATGGAATAATAATCTTGCTACTGGGTTTTTACGCAATCGGGTGGCAACAAATTATTAAACGCATCCCATTGACAACGGCATTCGCTAATAAGGCTGTGACGGTTGTGTGGGGCATTGTATGGGGGCGGATGTTCTTCCAGGAGTCTATTACACTAGGTAAAATTGTAGGCGCTATTTTGGTCGTAGCTGGAGTTGCTTTGTTTGCGGAGTCAGATGAGAAAAAAGTAACAGAAGGGGCAAACGATGAATAAAGAAACTTTGCTTTATGCGGGCCTGTTACTATTAGGAGTGTTTATAAGTGCTATTTCGCAGGTAATGTTGAAAAAGGCAGCACAGCGTAAGTATAAATCTGTAATTCAAGAATATATGAATCCACTTGTAATTATTGCTTATGCTATGTTTGTGGGTACAACATTTTTGTCTATATTAGCTTACAGAGGACTACCTCTTTCTATGGGGCCTGTGCTAGAAGCGACCAGTTATATCTATGTCACTATTTTTGGTGTTACCATTTTTGGGGAGAAGATGAACCGAAAAAAGTGGATAGCATTAGCTTTGATTGTTTGTGGAATCGTCATCTGTACCGTATGGGCTTAAAGATAAAGGCACATGAAAAAAAGAAAAAGGTGAACTACAAGAGATTAAAGTATAATATAGATATTATTTAATAGGGTCAATAAAATGGAGACCAGCTATGAAAAGTCAAGCATAGATTAGCAGAGGGGAAGGAGGGGCCAGGCCCCGGGAAGAAAGCATAAACAAATTCTGAAATATTTATAAACCGGCTGGATGGGCCAGGCCCTCGGGAAGTATTTAAAAGGAGAGTGTAGATATGGCAAAATATGATTATCTGGTAGTGGGTGCCGGTCTGTACGGCGCGGTGTTTGCGCATGAGGCGCGGAAGGCGGGGAAGTCGGTGATGGTGATCGATCGGCGTCCGAACATCGCCGGCAATGTCTATACGGAGGACGTGGAG
>CALAOB010000098.1 GCA_937927445.1 uncultured Oribacterium sp.
AAACATACGTTAAGTCAAAATCATAATCGATGCACTTTCCTATAAAGTAAAAAAACCGGAAGCTCTACAGCTTCCGGTTCATTCCTGCGGGAGATGGGACTTGAACCCACACGTCCTATCGGACACAAGATCCTTAGTCTTGCCTGTCTGCCAATTTCAGCACTCCCGCGCGACAAGGTGTATATTAGCACAGCAGAAGGCAGTTGGCAACAACTTTTTTAATTTTTCATTTTCGTACACGGGACTTTTCGTTTCCCTTGACTGATAGGGGGCAGATTCCTTGGCTTCCTATTAATTTTCTTCAACTTCGGTCGTGGTCGGCTGCGCGGCGAGCTGGGCCTTGCGGGCCTTGATGTCCTCCTGGACGGACTTCTTCGTGCTTTCGTAGATGGCACGGCCCTGCTCACGGCCGAAGGCCTTCATCAGGCGCACATAGTAGGTGTGTAAGGTGTTGATGCCTTCACTGTACTTTTTCTTCGTGAGCTGAATGTCTTCTTCCGTCATCTCAAGGATCAGCTGCGCGTCCTTCGCGTCTACATCTGATTTCTGTTCAGCAGACTCTTTTTTATCGTTTTTTTTCGCTGACTTCTTCGCGCTCGTTTTCTTCGTTGACTTCTTCGAAGCGGAAGCCTTCGTCTCCGCCTTCATTTCCGGCTTTTCTGAAGCGTTCGCTGTATCCTGCGCAGCCGTCTTCTCCGAAGCGCCGGACTCCTTCTTTACAGCTGTGGACTTCTTCGCCTTCCGATGCGCACCGGTCTTCTTCGTGGCTTCGGATTTCTTCTCGTCCGTCACTGCAGGCTGTCCGGCCTGAGCATGCGTTGCTGTCGTCTTCTCTTCATCTGCTGTCACAAAATCTGCGGCTGTCTTAGTAACAACATCTTCCGTTGTCGCGACGTCAGTCTTCACTGTAGTAGTATCTGCAATTGACGATACCTCTGCGTTCTTTTCAGCAGCACCCGCAAGAGTCGTTGCGTTGTCCTTTGCTTCTGCATTTTTCTCTACAGCAGCATCTGGAGCTGTTTCTACAGCAACATCCGAAGCCTGCGCTGTCACATCAACCACGACCAATTCTTCTGTTGTATCTTTTTCTGCAGAAGCACCATAAACGTCTACTGTTTTTGTGGTCACAGCGCCCTGGTTCTTCACTGCGTCAGCAGCGTCCTTCTCCGTAGCATCTGCGTTTACCTTTACATCAGCCGTTGCGTCCTTCTCAGACTTACGATCTGCAGTTTTCTTGTCTACTACCTCTACGTTCTTCTCAGCCGCCTCCGTCTTCGGTGCGTCGTCCTTCTTCTCTGCGTTTTCCTCTGCCGGTCCGCCGACTCTCTTCATGGAGCGGGTGACCGGATCCCAGACGAACTGTACGCGGTTCGGATCGACCTTCGCGACGGCAGTGGTCTTCTTCTCGGCCTTCACAAGGGCTGCCGTTTCCTGCTTTGTCTTTGTAAGTACTGTGCCATTCGTAACATCCAGCGCCACATTCCCGGAAGCATTCTGCTTTTCTTCCTTCTTACGGTTCTCTGAAGCGCGCTGCTTTTCATCACTTACCGGCTGCTCATTTTGCTTTGAATGATTTCTGCTCTTAGCGGCAGACGGTTCGTCCTGCTCTGCTTTCTGCTCTTCGCGTTCCTGACGCTGGTCGAGGGCGATGCGGGATGCTTCGTTCATCTTCATGATGCCATCGTAGCCGCCGAAACGCTCCTGTGCCGGCTCAATCGTCGTGTCCTGCTCCGCTGTGCTGCTCTGCTCCCGGCGATTACCCGACTGCTCACGTGTGCTGCGTGTGTTCTGGGTCCGAGCATCGACATCACGGCCGGCGCGCTGCTCGCTGCCTGTCTTCTCTGCCGCAGTGGTGTCCGAGCGATCCTGCGTATTCCGATCTTCACGCTCCGAACGGTCATTCCGCTCATTGCGATGATTCTGATCGTTGCGACGGTTCCGGCCATTGCGTCCACGGCCGCCACGCTCACTGCGTCCCGTAGTCGTCGAGGCCTCCGCATCAGAGACTGGTGTAGCGCCGGAAGCATTGTCCGAGGATACGGACGCGTTCATCACAGTCTCCTGCTGTGCCGCAGAATCCGGCTGTGCCTCACGCGCAGTGTTCTCAGACTTCGCAGCGGCACTGCTCAGCTCCTTCGCGAGCTGATCGGCCGGGGTCTCGGTCATGAGCGGATTCGGCAGGATCGCCACCGGCTCACTGACCTCCATGAAATTCCGGGTATCGTTCCGACGACGGCGCTGGTTGCTGCGGCTAAGGGTCGGACGGGTCGGGATGGTGTTCATCGTCGTGAATGCATCGACCAGCATTGCCTTCTGCTCACGCTCCTTACAGAGACGGATCCGGGCTTCGTCGTTCAGCTCCGAGCTCAGCAGGCACTGCTTGATCGTCTCACCGAGCAGGATCTCCGCGCCGCGCAGGCTGTGCCAGAAATCGCGTACCGCGGCATAGCCGTGATCCTTCGATACGATACAGATCTTCTCGCCCGAATCCAGGAACATGCCGGTCGTCGACGCGATGTACATGTCGAGCGCGTTGCTGTGCTGCTTCAGCAGCTTCACGAGACGCACATGCACCCCGTTCTTCCGAAGATCATCCACGACGCCCTTCGTCACGGCGCTGTTTTCATCACTGTAATACATGACGAGCGTATCGCTCTCATTGAGGTAGGTGTAGCCCTCGAGACCCGATGCATGGGTATTCTCAAAATCAACTAAAATAATCACTGTTGCTCCTTCTGCTTTCGCTGATGCTCCCTCATGGGTTCCAGCCTCTGCATCCCGCAGATACTTCAGTACAGTGCCCATACTTCGCTCATGCATCACGGAAGAAACCTGCATGCGACCTGCGCCACATACAGAACACCTCCGCTCTTCTCCAGATGAGATTCGATCCGTTTCTGAAAATCAATTACGGATCCGTGTACTTCATGTCGACATCGATCCTTTGCGCCGCTGATTGAATCATAACGACGGATTCATAATCCACATGTCGATATCAAACATCCGATCCGTTCCATCAGAATCGAAACAACACGTCCGTCTCATCCAGTTCATATACGCCCGCATATGGTGAACCTTCAGCCTGTACAAACCCAGAGTTTCCAAACATAATTTTAAATCGTGACTAGTATAACAAAAAAACCGGTTCAAATGAACCGGTTTTTTCAAGCGACGAGGATGAGACTCGAACTCACAACCCGCATACACGGGCACCAACTTTCCAGGCTGGCCGACTACCAATTATCACACCTCGTCATGTGTTGTGCTGCATCAATTCAGCTCGTTTATAATAGCAAAGCGCCACGCCCGCGTCAAGCACAAATTTGAAAATAATTTAATTCAGCTGTTACAGCTGTTACAGTTCAGGCAAGGGGACCAAGAGGAAATGGCAACGGAGTACTGTGCCTCCGTTGCCGTCCCTCCGGCTCTCCTGCCTTCACTTAATCATACACCAGTGGCGCTTTCTTCATCCACTCGCTGAACTCTTCGTCCGTGCAGCGTACATAGTGGCTGCCTTCCACGAGGTGCTTTGTGCCCTTCGTGTAGTCGATGCCGGAGGTCTTGTAGTCGTAGGTTTCCGCGACGCGCTTCTTCTCGACCACCGGGTTCGGGCTCGGGATCGCGCTCAGCAGCGAACGGGTATACGGGTGCACCGGATGGTTGAAGATTTCCTCGGTCGTACCGGTCTCGAGCAGATGTCCGAGATGGAGGACGCCGATGCGGTCGGAAATATACTTGACCATCGAGAGGTCATGCGCGATGAAGAGGTACGCGGTGCCGGTCTCCTCCTGGATATCCTTCATGAGGTTCACGACCTGCGCCTGGATCGAAACATCGAGCGCAGAGATACACTCATCCGCGATGATCAGTTTCGGGTTCATGATGAGCGCACGGGCAATGCCGACACGCTGACGCTGTCCGCCGGAGAACTGGTGCGGATAACGGGTCGCGTGCTCCGGTGCGAGGCCGACCTTCTTGAGAATCGCCTTCACCATCTGGTCACGCTCTGCTGCGTTCGCAAACTTGTGATGAATATCGAGGCCCTCTCCGATGATGTCCTCGACCTTCTTACGCGGATTGAGCGATGCCATCGGATCCTGGAAGATCATCTGCATATCGTTGCGGAGGAGCTTCTGGGTATCCTTACTCATCTTCCCGCTGATATCCTTTCCTTCGAACAGGATCTTGCCCGCGGTCGGATCGTAGAGACGGATTACGGAACGTCCGATCGTCGACTTACCGGAGCCGGACTCGCCGACGAGACCGTAGGTCTCGCCCGGATAGATCTCGAAGCTGACATCATCGACGGCCTTGACCGTGAAAGAATTCGAAACCTTGAAATACTGCTTTAAGCCGTCCACTTTCAGGATCGGCTCCTGATTATAATTCACTGCCATCGATGCCGGCTCCTTTCTTCATACGTTCGATTCTTGCGCGAAGCTCCGCCGGCATCTCTACCTTCGGTGCGCGCGGGTCCAGAAGCCAGGTGGCTGCATAGTGCGTATCGCTGATCTTGAACATCGGCGGATCGGCCTTGTCGTCGACGTCGAGCGCAAACTTGTTACGCGGCGCGAAGGCATCGCCCTGCTTCTCGTGGAGAAGGTTTGGCGGTGAGCCCGGGATCGTATAGAGACGCTCGTCGGCGGTGTCGAGGTCCGGCATCGCACTGAGGAGGCCCCAGGTGTACGGATGACGCGGATCGTAGTAGATCTCGTTGATCGTGCCCTTTTCGACGATCTTTCCGGCGTACATGACATTGACGTAGTCCGCCACCTTTGCCACGACACCGAGGTCGTGGGTAATGTAAATGACGGAAATGCCGCGCTCCTCCTGGATCTTCTTGATCAGCTCCAGGATCTTCGCCTGAATGGTCACATCGAGTGCGGTCGTCGGCTCATCACAGATCAGCAGGTCCGGATCACAGGCCAGCGCGATCGCGATGACGACACGCTGCCGCATACCACCGGAGAGCTGGTGCGGATAGTTCTTCATCCGCTTCTCCGGCTCCTCGATGCCGACCTCACGAAGCAGCTCGACCGCACGCTTCCAGGCATCCTCCTTCTTCGTCTTATAGTGCCAGATCATGCCCTCCATAATCTGCTTTCCGATATTCATCGTCGGATCAAGGGAGGTCATCGGGTCCTGGAATACCATCGAGATCCGCTTGCCGTTGATATGCTTACGGATCCACTTCTTGTCCTTTTCGAGGATCTCGACCGTCTCGGTCTGCCCATCTGCGTGGGTATAGGTGAAGCGGATAGAGCCTGCATTGACCGTCGCGTTCTTTGCGAGGATGCCCATGGCGGCCTTCATCGTGACCGACTTACCGGAGCCGGACTCACCGACGATGGCGACCGTCTCCCCCTTGTAAAGGTCAATGTCTACGCCCCGGATGGCATGTACCATCCCGGCCGTCGTTTTAAAGCTGATATCAAGATTCTCGATCTTGAGAATTTTCTCTTTCTGTTCTGCCATCTTACATCTCCTTCATCTTCGGATCGAGTGCCTCACGGAGACCATCGGCAATCAGGTTAAATGAAAGCATCAGAAGCGCCATGACGATGATCGGCGGGATGATCTGATACGGATGGGTCGTAAAGCTGTTATAGCCATCGGAAATCAGGGAGCCGAGGGAGCACTGCGGAACCGGGATGCCCAGTCCGACGAAGCTCAGGAACGCCTCGGTGAAGATGGCGGTCGGAATCGAGAACATGACCTGCGTGATGATCGGTCCAATGATGTTCGGAAGGATCTCCTTGAAGATGATATGGAACGCGCCGGCACCGAGGGTTCTCGATGCGAGGACGAACTCCTGCTCCTTCAGCTTCAGCATCTCGGCACGGGCGATACGGCTCATGCCGACCCACTCGGTCAGCATCAGGGCGAAGATGATGGTCACCATACCCGGCTTCAGTACGAGGAGAAGCAGGGTCACGATGACGAGTCGCGGGATACCGTTCATGATCTCGAGGATACGCTGCATGATGATATCGGTCTTGCCGCCGAAGTAGCCGGAAATGAGACCATAGGACATACCGATCACCATGTCGATGATGGTCGCCGCGAAGGCAATGATCAGGGAGACACGGGTACCGGACCAGGTTCTCGTAAAGATGTCACGACCATAACGGTCGGTGCCGAACCAGTAGAAGGTATCGTAGAGCTTCTTCGCTGCATACTCGTTCACGAGCTTCGTGCCGGTGGTAGTCTTCATCTTCTCGGAACCGTCCAGGATGCCGAGGTTCTCGATCACCTGCATACGCGGTGCGAGGTTCTTCATCTGCAGATTCTGTGCAGAGAAGCTGTAGCCGGAGATCTTCGGTCCGATGATCGCCATGAGGGTGATCAGGATGACGAACACGAGACCGATGACGGCACTTTTCTTATGGAAGAAACGCGTCGTCACATCCTTCCAGAAGGACTGGGAGGAGAAGTTCGTGTCGATGGCGATCTCGCCGGCATTATCCTTCCGGACGAAGTCACTGTCGACCGGAACATAAGCATTGACCACACCCGCTGTCTGGGCTGTCAGTAGCTGTTTTTTCTTTCCAAACATACTTATTTACCGTCCTTTGCAAGTCTGATTCGCGGATCGATGATGCCATAGAGGATATCAACGACGAGCATGATGCCGATGTACATCGCGGAGTAGATGAAGGCGAGGGAGATGACGACGTTATAGTCGTTCGACTGGATCGCGTTGACCAGCAGTGAGCCGACGCCCGGGATTGCGAAGATCTTCTCGACGACGAGGGAACCGGTCATGAGGTCGACGATCAGCGGTGCCAGGACCGTGATGATCGGAATCAGGGCGTTCCGAAGTGCATGACGGAAAATCAGGGCGAATCCGGAGATACCCTTCGACTCCGCGAGCAGCATATAGTCGCTGTCGAGTACCTCCATCATCTCGGAACGGGTGAAACGTGCGATGGAGGCCATCGTGAACATCGAAAGGGAAATACTCGGCAGTGCGCTCGAGGCCATCGCCCGCTTCGCATCGAACAGCATCGGGAACAGCTTCATATTGAAGCCAAGCTGATAGCTCAGGAGCAGGGCGAATACATAGGACGGTACGGATACACCGATGACCGAGATCACCGTGCAGAGGGTGTCGACCCAGGTGTCGTGGCGAAGCGCCGCGATGAGGCCGAGGATGAGGCCGACGACGGCACCGAGGCTGACCGCAGCACCACCGATACGGATGGAGATCGGAAGACGGGTTGCGATGAGCTGGGAAATCGGGGTGTTCTTCGAGATATTGTAGCTGACACCGAAGTCACCGGTCAGCATGTTCTTGACATAGCGGAAAAACTGCACGATGACGGGCTGATCGAGGCCGTACTTCGCATACAGTGCGGCGCGCTGCGCATCATTCAGCTTCTCATCATTGAACGGTGATCCCGGCATCAGCTGCATCAGGATAAAGAGCACCAGTAAAATGACGAGGAGGGTGAAGATCGAGGTCAACACTCGCTTGGTTACATACTTTTTCACAATTACCTCCCTTTGGGCATGAGCACGTACACTCTTCTGCCCTGTATACTACGGTTTAAGCCGTAGACACGTTCGAAAGCGCTCGAGATTCGATATCTTCTGCGATCAGCGTTCTGTTTTCGGAACGCTGATCGCAAAAGAATTTACACACGTTTACTGAAGCGTTTCTGAGCCTGTCTATGGCATAAACCAGAAATGATACAGGCCGCATTTTCATGCGGCCTGCTATCAAAAGAACTGTTTCAAACAATCAGATGATCAGCCTTCGGTCTTTACAGCGTTCTTGTAAACTCTGTTGAGGGCTACCGGATGGAATTCAACGCCGGTGACATTGGTGCTCAGCATCTCTGCATTGCACTGTGTGTACAGCGGGAAGATCACGGACTGATCCATGACGATCTTCTCAGCATCGTACATTGCAGACCAGCGACCCTCCGGATCGGTTGCGAGATCACCAGTGGTGCACTTTGCGATGATGTCATCGTAATCGGTGCTGGACCATAAACCGTAGTTGTTGGAGCAGCCGGTCGTCCACATGCCGAGGTATGTCATCGGATCTGCGTAGTCAGGGCCCCATCTGGTAAGACCAAGCTGGTAGTTACCATCCTGAAGATCCTGTACTCTCTGCTTCTTCGGCTCTACCGTCAGGGTGATGGTGAGGCCAGGAAGCGCGGTCTGCCACTGCTCCTGAAGAACGGTTGCAACCTTCTGAGGTGCATCATCGGCATCGACAACCATATCAAGTGTCAGAGAAGTGATGCCGAGCTCATCGAGACCCTTCTGCCAGTACTCTGCTGCCTTTGCGGTATCATCTGCACATACATCCTGGAACTTGCTCTGATCTGCGGAGAAATCGGATCCGTCAGGACCAGCTGCGAAATCCATCGGAACGGCAGTGTAGGTCGGCTTCGAACCATCCTTCAGGACATCCTCACAGATCGCGGTACGATCGATTGCGAAGGTAAGTGCCTTACGGATGTTGTCATTGGCCAGCTCTGGAACGGCGCTGATGTTCGGTGTTACATACCAGAGGTATCCGGCACCGACGGCCTTGAATGCAGGATCATCCTGTACCTGGTCAACCTGATCACCATTGAGAAGGGTGAGGTCGAGGTCGCCGCTCTGGTAGGAAAGAAGTGCCTGCTGTGAATCCTGGATGACCTGATAATCGATACCGGCAAGCTTGATCTTGTCTGCATCGTAGTAATCTGCGTTCTTCGTGAGGTGAATCTCGGTTGCTGCCGGCTCATAGGAGTCGAGAACGAATGCACCGTTCGAAAGCGTGGTCGCCGGAGATGTACCGTAGGTATCCGGGCAGGTGTTGAAGAACTCCTCGTTGACCGGATAGAAGGTCGGGAAGTACATCAGGGACAGGAAGTAGGAAACCGGTGCGTTCAGCTCCACCTGTAAGGTGTTGTCATCGACAGCCGTTACACCGAGCTCGGACTTGTCCTTTGTGCCGTCGATGATCTCAGCGGCATTCTTTACCTGGCCGATGTCGGAAAGCATGTATGCATACTCGGAAGCAACATCCGGATCGACGGCTCTCTGCCAGCCGAATACGAAATCCTTCGCGGTTACCGGTGTGCCATTGGACCACTTCGCATCCTTACGAAGGTGGAAGGTCCAGGTAAGACCATCATCGGAGGTCTCCCAGCTCTCTGCGATGGCTGCAATGGCTGCACCACTGGCATCCATCTGTGTCAGACCATCGGTGTAGTTTGCCATCACCTCGAATGAGGTACCATCGGTTGCCTGCTGCGGATCGAGGGACATAACCGGCGTCTCCAGCATAACCTTGAGGTCAGATGTAGAAACGGTTCCGGTCGCCTCGGCAGCGGCAGCGGTTTCACCAGCAGCTGCAGTGCCGGCAGCCTCGGTCGCAGCAGCTGCGGTCGTCTCCTGATATGCAGAAGATCCACAAGCCGCCATGCTGAGGACCATCGCACCAGCAGTTACGGTCGCAACAAGTGCTCTTGTCTTTTTCATAACTTACTCCTCCTTGAAAAGTAGAAAACGCAATGGGTTAACCGGTAAAAAACTAGCACTCCATTGCGCGATGGTGAAAGTATATAACTTTACATTATTAAAGTCCAGCGCATGAATCCGTTAAACTATAGCGATTCGTCACAGCTAATATAACATATGCAAATAGTAAACCGATTAAGTTATGACAAAAACGAGATATTAGACACATTTCGATATGTCTATAAATATATTTTTGCAAAAGTAATGAAATATATAAAACTTATTTATATATCCTGGATTCATATAAAAAAGCTGGTACCGGTGCTCTACAATAAGCAGCACTCGATACCAGCCATTTATATTCCTTTACATTTATACAATCAGTTTTTACTGATTTGTTCCTGAAGGTCAGAAAGATACGCCCAGCGCTCCATCTTTTCGTCGAGTAGCGCCTCCTTCTCTTCCTTTTCCTGTGTGAGCTCATGGAGCTTGATGAAATCCTTTGCGTACTGCATCATTTCGTCGTCAATGGCGGCGATGCGGGTTTCGAGGGCGTCGATGTCAGCCTCGATGGTCTCCCACTCCTTCTTCTCCTTATAGGACATGCGGAGCTGGTGACGGTCCCGGTTTGAGCTCGTCGGGCTGCTGTCTCCGGACGCCGCAGCTGCGGTTTCACCGGATATGCTGCCGCTGGCCGTGTTGTCCTGCGCGGTGACGATGCTGCGGTCGCCTGTATTGGCCGAAGATTTCGGAAAGGACAGGCTGTTTCCGCCGGTGCCGCCGATGGAGCCGGCCTTCGAGAAGTTCGGGTCCTCCTCTGGATGGCGGCGCAGATACTCGACCTGATAATCGGTGTAGCCGCCCTCGTACTGGCTGATCCGACCGTCGCCCTCGAAAGCGAAGATGCGGTTCACAACACGGTCGAGGAAGTAGCGGTCATGGGATACCGTGATCACGATGCCGTCGAAGTGATCGAGGTAATCCTCGAGGATGGTCATCGTGCGGATATCGAGGTCGTTTGTCGGCTCGTCGAGGATGAGGACATTCGGCTCGGACATGAGGACGCGAAGCAGGTAGAGACGACGCTTCTCGCCGCCACTCAGCTTCTCGACCTTCATGTACTGCACGGAAGGCGGGAACAGGAAGCGGTCGAGCATGTTACTGGCACTGATGAGGCCGTCCACAGTATGGACGTACTCGCCGATGGAAGTCATCGCATCGATCACGCGCTGGTTTCCATCGAGTGCCTCGTTCTCCTGACTGAAATAGCCGATCCGCACGGTCTGGCCGATATTGATCTCGCCGCTGTCCGGGGTCTCCCAGCCGGTGATCATCTTGACGAGGGTCGACTTGCCGGCGCCGTTCGGACCGATGATGCCGACGCGGTCATTTCGCAGGAAGTTGTAGTTGAAATGATCGAGGAGCACATGTCCGTCGTAGGCCTTACATACATCGACAAGCTCGATCGTCGACTTGCCGAGACGGGTTTTGATGGAGCTCAACTTCAGCTCCTCTTCCTCCGTCGGTCCGTGCATCGCAGAGAGCTTTTCATAGCGCTGGAGACGGCCCTTCTGCTTCGTGGTACGTGCCTTCGCACCGCGCATCACCCACTTCAGCTCGTTCCGGAGGATATTCTGACGTGTCCGCTCCTTCGCGTGGGCGATGTCCATGCGCTCGGCCTTCAGCTCGAGGTAGCCGGCGTAGTTTGCCTTATAGCTGTAGAGTTTGCCCTGATCAAGCTCTACGATGCGGTCGCAGATCTCATCGAGGAAGTAGCGGTCATGGGTGACCATCAGCAGTGTTCCCTTATAGCGCTTGAGGTAGTCCTCGAGCCACTCGGACATCGCGCCGTCGAGATGGTTCGTCGGCTCGTCAAGGATCAGCAGATCGGCAGTGCTGAGCAGGGTACTTGCGAGCGCCACACGCTTCTTCTGTCCGCCTGAGAGCTCCCCGATCTTCCGGCTGAAGTCGTTCTCGCCGAGCTTCGACAGAAACTTCTTTGCTTCCGTCTCGAGGTCCCATACGTGCTGGTGGCCCTCGTTGTCATGCAGGATCGCCTCCAGGATGGTATCCTCCGGGTCGAAGGACGGGGTCTGCGGGAGGAAACGGATCTCGAGCTCACGGCGCATCGCCATGCTGCCCTCATCCGGCTCCTCGAGCCCCGCGATGATGCGAAGCAGCGTCGACTTACCGGTCCCGTTCACGCCGATCAGCGCGACCTTCTCGCCCTCGTTGATGGAAAAATCCGTGTCATTAAAAATCTGCCGCTCGGTATAAACCTTGCTGAGATGTTCGATCGTAACGATGTTGTTCTGTGCCATACTCTTTTACTTACTTTCCTTCTGTCTGTCTTATGGCGCGCCAGTAGTAGATGCCGTCCCGCATCGTGCGCTCCACGAAACCGATGTCGTGCAGATACTCGAGGATGCTGAAGGTTTTCGTGATCAGCATTTTGTACGTGAAGAAGGCGGCCTCATCCGCCGGATCATCATCCATATGATAGAGCTGCTTCGCGATATCATGGACGGTCCACGCTCCGGATCCGATGCTGCGCTTCGCTGCCACCGCCGCTGCCTTCACGGTGTCCGGCAGACTGTGGTTGGATGAAGCACTCTCTTCTGGAGCATTGCCCTTCATGATGTCCAGTGCACTCGTGCTTTTACTGAGATAGCTGTACACGATGCTGTCGACATCCTGCGCAACATCCCGGATCGGCTCGCCATGGGCCGGAATGATGGTCCAGTCGGCGTAGTGTTCCTTGATGTCCCTGAGTGACGCGAACATCCCTTCCAGCAGATGCTCATCCGGATAGGTCGTCGCCACGATCGGTGATACGCCATGGATCAGCTGATCTGCAACAAAAAGGATCTTCTTCTCGTGATCCATGAGTCCCATCTGTCCATAGGTATGGCCCTTTAAAGGATAGGCACTGAAATGATAGTCGCCATAGACGAACACATCTCCTGCGGAGAGCGCCGTGTAGGGAAAACCCAGGATCGCGAGCACCCACTCTCCATGCTGCTGTACACGCTCGGAAACCTTCATAAAGGCCTCCCAGGCATACGGCGTGCGCTCCGCTGTTATACCGGTCGAACGAAGAACACTCTTCTGCGCAGTCAGCGATTCCTCGCTCACGCGATACGCGAGGCAGTCATAAGGGTGACGTTCTTCCGCCGGATTCATGAAGATATGCGCGCCTTCCGAGGCGAAGCTCCCCGCCAGCCCGGAGTGATCATGATGGCGATGGGTCAGGAAGATATCAAGCTGATCTGCCGGGATTTCAAGCGCCGCCAGCGCTGCCTGCAGCTTCCGGTGGCAGTCCTCCTGCCGGAAGCCCGTATCGATCATCAGACTGCGTCCCTCATGGACCGAAGGATTCCCCTTGATGATATAGATTTTGATGCAGCTCACACCCTGCTCGATCGTCGTATCGGTGAGACTGACGCAGAAAATTCCCGGAAGGATTTCCGTATAAAGATCATTTTCCATTGCACTCTTCATGTCGCACTCCACTATGCTTCTGTTCATATCCTGTTCTGTTCTGATCTGAAGGCCGGCATGCGGAACATGCTGTCTTCCCGATGTGCCATCCTTCATCTTCAGATACGAAAAAAGGAACCAGACCATCGTCTGATTCCTTCTCCTTCGCAGGGGTTGAGGGATTCGAACCCCCATGAGCGGTTTTGGAGACCGATATCTTACCATTGGATGAAACCCCTGTATGAGTCGTCGTTTTGACGACTCGTTTATAATACTCATTTTGCTGCTGTAAGTCAAGCACTATTTCTTGAGAATTTTCACTGCCTCCCGGATGCTGCGCACCGGGACGAGCTCGCAGGCCGTCAGGTTCGGCTGCCGCAGCTTCTTCATATGAAAGGCCGGCAGCACGATCTTATGGAAGCCGAGGCGTGCCGCCTCTTCGATCCGCTGGTCGGCGTTCGATACGGCACGTACCTCGCCACTGAGTCCCACCTCACCGAAGATCATCACGTCCTCCGGGATCTCGATATTCATATAAGAAGAAATCAGCGCCATGATGACGGCGAGGTCCATGGACGGCTCGGCGATGCGCAATCCGCCGGTGATATTGACGTAGGCATCGTACTTTCCGATCTCGAGATTCAGCCGCTTTTCGACGATCGCGATCAGCAGGTTCAGGCGATTATAATCGATGCCGTTCGCCGTACGACGCGGCAGATTAAAGGCACTCGCTACGAGCAGGCCCTGGATCTCGATCAGCAGCGGACGCGTACCCTCCATGCCGCAGGTGACGACCGAACCGCTGGCGCCGATCGGACGTCCGGAAAGCAGAAGCTCGGACGGATTCAGCACCTCATGCAGACCGGAGCCATCCATTTCGAACACGGCGATTTCATTCGTCGAGCCGAAACGGTTCTTCTGTCCATGCAGGATGCGAAGGCTGCTGCCCGACTCACCCTCAAAAAAGAGGACGACGTCGACCATATGCTCGAGGATCTTCGGGCCGGCGACCGTACCGTCCTTCGTCACATGACCGACGAGGAAGATCGCGATACCGCACTCCTTTGCGGTGCGCAACAGCTGGGCCGCCGACTCACGGACCTGGCTGACCGAGCCGGGGGCTGCCGTGACACTCTCGGTATACATCGTCTGGATGGAATCAATGACGACGAAGTCCGGCTTCTCCTCGCGGATGGTCTCGATGATGTTCTCGATATTCGTTTCTGTCATGAAGCGGAGATCACCAGAGATCGGTTTGAGACGCTCCGCCCGCAGCTTGATCTGCTTGAGGCTCTCCTCACCGGAGACATAGAGGACGGATTTCCCGTCATCTGCCGCCAGGTTTCGTGAAACCTCGAGGAGGATCGTCGATTTTCCGATACCCGGGTCACCACCGAGCAGGACCATCGAGCCGACGACGATCCCACCGCCGAGCACACGGTCGAGCTCCTGGAAACCGGTAGGGATGCGATCCTCCTTTTCGAGGGCGATTTCATCGACCCGTACCGGACTGCCGCGGTGGACGCGAGCCGGTGTTTCGACTGAAGCCGGAAGCCGGAGCTGCCTTCACGACCGGTTCCTCCACGAAAGTATTCCATGCGCGGCAGCTCGGGCACTGGCCGAGCCACTTCGCGGATTCATAGCCACATTCCTTACAGAAGTAGCGTGATGTGCTTTTCGCCATAGTATTTCCTCGTATAAACAGCACGCACGGACATCGGGATGTTCGTGCGTAGCTGTCCATTCATTTCAGATTTACTTCTTTTCTGCCTGCGCGGTCTCCGTCTGCGCCGTATCGCCCTGCTGTGCTTCCGCATCCTGATCCTTCACAGACGTCACCGTTTCTTTTTTCGTATGCCGTGTGCCGGCGGACGGCAGGCGGCGGCCCTGGAACTTCAGGGTCTTTCCATCCTTGTCGACGCCGATACGGACACTGGAATTCTTCGTGATATGTCCACTCAGGATCTCCTCTGCGAGCTTATCCTCGAGCTCCGTCTGAAGCACCCGGCGAAGCGGACGTGCACCGTACTTCGGATCGTAACCTCGCTCGATGAGGAGGTTTGCTGCATCCGGATCGAGGTGAAGCCGGATATTCAGCTCCTCGAGTGCGTTCTTCACCATATCCTTCATCATGATGTCGAGGATCGCGCTGAGGTCCTCCTTCGTGATCGGCTGGAAGACGATGATGTCATCGACACGGTTCAGGAACTCCGGACGGAAGAGACGATGCACCTCTTCCATCACACGGGACTTGATGATCTGGTAGTTCTTCGCCTTCTCATCCCCACCGGTATCGAAACCGAGTCGCTTCGGGCTCACGATCTGCTCGGCGCCTGCATTGGACGTCATGATGATGATCGTGTTCTTAAAGGAGATCTTCCGGCCCTGGGCATCGGTGATATGACCATCATCGAGCACCTGGAGGAGGACATTCAGTACATCCGGATGGGCCTTCTCGATCTCATCGAAGAGGATGACGGAATATGGATTCCGGCGCACCTTCTCACTGAGCTGGCCACCCTCATCGTAGCCGACGTAGCCTGGCGGCGATCCGATCATCTTCGAGACGCTGTACTTCTCCATGTACTCGGACATGTCGACACGGATAAGATCCGCCTCGGAGCCGAACATCGCCTCGGCGAGTGCCTTACTGAGCTCCGTCTTACCGACGCCGGTCGGACCGAGGAACATGAAGGAACCGATCGGACGCTTCGGATCCTTGAGACCCACACGTCCACGACGGATCGCCTTCGCTACCGCGGACACCGCCTCGGTCTGTCCGATCACGCGCTTGTGCAGTGTTTCCTCAAGCCGCATGAGGCGCTCTGCCTCGCCCTCGGTGAGCTTCTCTACCGGGATACGGGTCCACTCGGAGACCACGCGGGCGATGTCAGCCTCGGTGACGTGGAGCTTATGCTCCTCCTTCTCCGACTGCCAGCGCTCGAGCGCACGCTCCAGCTTCGCCTTCTCCCGCAGCTGCTTCTTCTTGATCTGGGAAGCCGCTTCGAAATCCTCGCGGCGGATACAGTCTTCCTTCTCCGCATCCATCGCGTCGATCTTCGCACGGAGCTTCTTCATGCTTTCCGGTTCACCGGAGTGAAGGATCCGGATCTTCGACGCCGCCTCATCGATGAGGTCGATGGCCTTATCCGGCAGATAGCGGTCATTGATATAGCGGACAGAAAGGGTGACGGCCGCCTTCAGTGCAGCATCGTCGATCAACACCTGATGGTGCTCCTCGTACTTCGACACGATGCCCTTCAGGATCGCATAGCTCTCTTCCTCACTCGGCTCATCGATCGTCACCGGCTGGAAACGTCGCTCGAGCGCTGCGTCCTTTTCGATATGCTTCCGGTACTCATCGAGGGTCGTCGCGCCGATGATCTGGAGCTCCCCACGAGCCAGGGCAGGCTTCAGAATATTCGCCGCATCGAGTGCACCCTCGGCACCGCCGGCACCGATGATGGTATGCAGCTCGTCGATGAAGAGCAGGACCTGTCCGTTCTTTACAGTTTCGGCGATAACCCGCTTGATGCGCTCCTCAAACTCACCGCGGTACTTCGAGCCTGCGACCATGCTGGAGATATCGAGCGACATCACGCGCTTCTGCAGGATGGTGTCCGGGACATCACCGGCAACGATACGCTCAGCCAGTCCTTCGACCACCGCCGTCTTGCCGACACCCGGCTCACCGATCAGACATGGATTGTTTTTCGTACGTCTGGACAGGATCTGGACGACACGCATGATCTCCCGCTCCCGGCCGATGACCGGGTCGAGCCTGCCTTCGGCTGCCATCGCGGTGAGGTCGCGCGCATACTGGTCCAGCGTCGGTGTATCCGAGGCCGGCTGCTGTGCTACCTGTGGTCGGCTCGTATCGTCGATGACGACATCGTCTCCGATGACGGCCATGATCTGCTGGTACATGCGCTGCGCATTTGCGCCGAGCGTCGCGATGATACGAGACGCGACGCAGTTGGTATCCTTCAGCATCGCGATCAGGATATGCTCGGTTCCTACGAGGCGGGCACCGGCGCGCAGGGATTCCTGCATCGCGTTCTGCATGAGGCGCTTCGCCGATGGCGTATAGCCTGCACGCTCGCGGATCGTCACCTTCGTGTCGGAAGCGATAAACTTCGCGATCATATCGAGGATTTTCTGATCATCGATGCCGTTTGACTGCAGTACCTTCGCGGCCACAGCCGTCCCCTCACGACGGAGGCCGAGAAGGATGTGTTCGGTTCCTATGTACTGATGGCCCAGCTCCTCTGCCGCTTCGATCGCGAGCTGCAGCGCACGCTGTGCCTGTATCGTAAACTGATTCATGCTTTACCACCTTTCATGAAGGATATTCTAGTGCATTTCAGGATTTGAATCAATCTTGATTTGAAGAGTCCCTCCCGGGTCCCCTGCCTGTCAAACAAAAGAAAGCCCGCAGCCGGAGCTGCAGGCTTCCTTTTGTTTTAAAGATCCTCGATATCCAGTCCGGAATCCTTCGGCATCCGGAAGGCTCTCGTGTGCTCGAGATCCTCCTTCTCCTCCTCCGGCTCTGACGGTGCATGCTGCACGCCGCCGAGATCATGGAGTGCGATCGTCGGCTCATCGACATCGTCGAGGTCCTCGATATCGAGACCACGCGTGTTCTCGGAAGAATCGCTTCCGGAGATTACCGCACGGTCCTCCGGCTTCAGGATGCGTGTCGCATCGAGATCGCTCTCCTCCGTATCCGTGTCATCATGAAGGTCTGCACTTCGCTTCGGAAGCTCTCCGAGCTTGTGAAGCGGGATCGTCTCCTCCAGTGAAGCTTTCTCGTCACTGGCTGCATCCATATCCACATCCTCGCTGGACGCAGACTTCACACGATTCTTTTCAGACGCATTCATGCGTCGAACCGTGCTGCTTCCACGACCATCGTGACGTCTGCTGACGAGCACAATAACAAATACCAGCAGGCCCAGGACCGCCACCGCCAGGATACAGGTCAGGATGAACATATGATTATACTGACGAACCAGTGCATCGTAGCGGTTTACGAGCTCAGGGTACTGTTCTGCATCCGCCTTCAGCTGCTGCTCGACCGGATCCTCGAAATAGCGCTGGATAGTCTTCTCCGTCAGGTCATAGCGGTAGAAATTCAGCTCACCGGCCTCGTTCATACCATAGACGATGCAGTACTGGTGATCGGTATCGAGCTTCCATACCCAGCCCTTTACCTGATGACCATCGATATCGATCGTGCTCTCTGCGAAGCCCGCCGGAATCTCGACATCGGAGCCCGGATTCATGATGGTGATGGTCTTATCCTTCGCGCTGAGCTTTACGCCCTCGTTTGTCGTCGCCGTGGTGGTCGTCGTATCACCGGCATTCGGTCCACCCTCCTGCTTCGTTACGTCCAGTGTATAAACCGCCTGGCTCGTACCATCGGCGGCCGTCACCGTGATCGTCACGGTATTCTCGCCCATGCTTAACTGCTCGTTGCCACTCACCTGAACGGAAGCAGTGCTGTCCGCAGCGATGGCATTGATTGCCAGGGTATCAACCTCGGTACCAACGATGAGCGAATAGCTGGTCGTATCGGTGGCGAACGCCGGGCTCAGGGTACCTGGAGAAACGACCAGGGAAGAGAGCTGTGCGTTCGTCGATGCGGCGGCCGCGGAGCTGATCGTCACCGTGGAGGACCCCTGGTGCTCGAGCTCTGCGAAGCTCTCATCGGCGTCGTAGATGTTGTAATTCTGAACGGTCAGCGTGGCGGTGCCCGCAGACAGGGTATGGAACTTCAGATTATACTCGAGGGTTCCAGTGCCGCTACCGTTTGTACCACCATTGATCCGTACGGTGCCGGCACCTCCGGATGCGTCTGTACCACTGACAAACT
This sequence comes from uncultured Oribacterium sp., assembly GCA_937927445.1. Lineage (GTDB taxonomy): Bacteria > Bacillota > Clostridia > Lachnospirales > Lachnospiraceae > Oribacterium. The sequence continues at coordinate 18,818 of CALAOB010000098.1, forward strand.
CGAGCAGATTCGCATCATAGGCGAGCGTTACATCGGCACGGGCCAGGGTCGCCTCGCCACTCGACACCTTCATCGTGACATTGACATCTGAACCGACGGTGACGGATGGATCCGAGAAGGTGATGGCCGCGCTCGACGCGAGTGCCTGGATCGACAAAAGCAGGGTGAACAGAACTGTTGTTATGAAATATGAAAAACGTTTCATGCGTACCTCTATCATAAGTAGATTTTGATCGATGAGCACAGAGGCTTCATCGGATCCTGACGGCGGAACATAGGCGAAGCCAGGCAGCCTCGTTCAGCTGCCCGGCGATCCATAGCCTGATTTTATTTTACATCGGGCCGTTTGTTCCCGCAACCACATCCGTCACGACGGTTCCGGTCGGGCTCACGCCGACCACCGGCGTCTGTGCATCCGTTACCGTCGTAGTTGTAGTCGTAGTCGTCGTGGTCGTCATACCCGGCATGGTCATACCAGCCTGCAGACTGACGGAGCTTCCGCTCATCATGCCCACCTGCATCGTGTTGCCGAGCTGTCCGCCTGCGGACTGGCTGATCGTGATCTGGTAGTTCCGCTGATCCCCGTTCTGTGCGGTTACGGTGAGCGTCACGACCTTCGTCGGGGTATCCAGCAGGATCTGACCGGCACCGCTGATCTCAGCAGCGCTGTGATAAGCCGCGGCAGAGACATTGACCATCTGCACGGACGGGTCGACGACGAGCGTATAGGATGTCGTATCGAGGTTGAAGCTCGGGGTCAGGGTGAAGCCATCGACCGCGAGATACTGCAGCTTGTTGTTCGGGTTGCCATCCTTCGTCGGCATCGGACACGGCGTCTCCGGCATACCGTTATAGACCGGGATGTTGAAAACCAGGATACCGGCACGCATCGTGTCGGTGTAGGCCTTTCCGAGGCTCTTACCCTCCTCGGCCGCACCGGCGGTGTTCGTCATGTACTGGTGTTTGTACATGTTCGAGCCCTGGACGTTGAAACGCTTGAGATACAGTGTATTCTGTCCCGCCGCAAGGTAGTTCTGCGCATAGAACAGCGCGCCACCGACGATCGCCTTCTCCGGTGTATTCCACGGACGGTTATAGCTGCCGGACTGCGCGGCATACCAGAGGCCACGCTCGACCGCCGTCATGCCGTTCGCCGCATAGGCACCGACGTTGAAGTAGTTATAGTAGCCGCTCGCACCGGAGATCGAGCCGGACGTACCCTTACTGCCCTGCTCCTGGATGATCATCGCCGCGAGCATATACGGGCTGACCTTCGACTGCTCCGCTGCCTCCATGATGATGTCGGCATAGGAAACGGTCACAGCGCCGGTCATCATGTTCGTCGTATTCGTCGTACCTGTCGCAGCGCTTCCCGCGCCCGGACCGCTGGTGCCCGGCATCACGGTCGTCGACATCGAATCCGTGCCCTCAAGCACATTGGCAGCGCTGATGGTCGTCGTACCGGCTGGCATCTGTGTATCGCCGGAAACATTGGCCGCACTCGCGGCACCCGGACCCTCATAGCCGAGCAGGGACTCTCCGTTGCCCGTCTGCGTCGTTGTGCCAATGCTGCCATCCGTCACTGTCTGGCCACTCATCACGTTCGTGGACGCACTCAGTCCCTGGGCGGCGAGCGCCGTCGCATAGAGCGGGCTCGAAGCATCGATCGCGACCTGTCCATCCAGGAAGGTGCCCTTCAGCATGGAGCGAAGACCATCGATCGACTGGATATCAGCATTGTAATCATGCACCGCGAACTGGAATACATAGCTGTCGTCCAGGAAGTTCCGCGGGTCCATGAAATAGGCGACGATTTCCTGCGATGCGCCGACCCAGGTCGCACCGTCGAAGCCCGGCCAGGTCGAAGTCGTCCAGTCAAACTTACCGGCATCGGTCGACTTCCAGGAGGATTTCGAGCCGGTTTCGATCAGGCTCGAGGTGCCCTGCAACTCGGACGCGACCGCGGTATTCCAGTCGAGACCGGTCGGTACGGCATTGAAGATCCAGGTCGGATGCTGTGCATGCAGGGTACGAAGTCCGGACTTGTAACTCTCCGGGAAGCCCTGCTGTGCGAGGTAGGCCTCGAAATTCGCATCTGCGGTATAGGCTACGGTCTGCGTAGACACGAGATCCGAACGCACATAACCGGTCACGCCGCCGGCAGAAATCTGATACCAGACCTTCCCGTCACTGCCCGTCGTCTGATTCAGGATCGAGACTGCCGTGTTGTTTCCGAGGGAGGTCACCAGCTGACTCGAGGTACTGGCCGCCGCACGGACATTGACATTCGTCCCGCGGATGACCGCCGCCTGTGCCGCGTACGCGGTAGGAAGTGCATTCAGCGCGGTTCCGGCCGGTGTCAGCAGGAGGCTGAGTGAAAGCAGCGCCGTACCGAAGCGGTGCTGAAGAGATGTCGTTCTATGTTTTTTCATGAATATGTGCTCCATTACTAAGATTACGTAAAAAGAAGTGGTCGCCGGATGTTCATCTGCCTGCCCTCACGCATCGATCCGATCGATTTCGATCGATTTTGATCTATTCTCGTGCTTCGAGGCGAGCGAAAAACGGACGAAAACACCTGAAACCACTTCTACAGTATATCGATTTCTGTAGCATGCTTCAATCGCAAAACGAATTATTAATAGAAGCGATCAGTTTTTGTAAAGAATTTGTCAGGAAATCAACAAAAGAAGCCCCGGACCTTTCAGTCCAGGGCTTCGATATGGAAAGGATAAATCAGTTCAGATTAAACTGGATACGCCTTGTTCTCCTTGTCGCCAGCGGTTGCGGCGAAGCCGGTCTGCTGTGCGTCACGGTAAGCAAAGAAATCCTTCGCTACAGCCGGGAACAGAGCGTAATCAAGTACGTCCTCCGGTGTCGGGTTCTTCACGAGCTTCTTGGTCTCCTCGGTGAACTGAGCCATCTGCGGAGCGATATGATCTGCAGGACGGTCGGTCATCTGGGTCTCGCCAGCCTTCAGAACCTTCTTCATCATCTCCGGATCCATCGGCTTTACAGTGCGGCCGAACTCTCCGGCAACGAGCTTGTGAGACTCCTTCGGAACCATCTTATAACGCTCGCCGGTCAGGACGTTCATAACGGCCTGTGTACCAACGATCTGAGAAGACGGTGTTACGAGAGGCGGCTCACCGAAGTCCTTACGAACTCTCGGTACTTCCTCGAGAACGGCATTCAGCTTATCGATCTGACCAGCCTTGTCAAGCTGAGAGATGAGGTTACTGAGCATACCGCCTGGTACCTGGTAACGAAGGGTGTTGACATTTACGCCGAGCACCTTCGTAGACATAAGGCCGGACTTCAGGCACTCCTCACGATACGGTTCGAAGTACTTGGAAACCTCGATGAGCTTGTTTACATCGATGCCTGTATCGTACTCTGTACCCTCGAACGCCTTGACCATAACATCGGTCGAAGGCTGTGATGTACCGAGTGCAAACGGAGTGGAGGCGGTATCGATGATATCTGCACCAGCCTCTACGCACTTCAGGTAGGTCATGGAAGCCATACCGGAGGTGTAGTGGGTGTGGATCTCGATCGGAAGGGAGGTTCCCTTCTTGAGTGCCTTCACGAGGTCATAACCTGCCTGCGGAAGCAGAAGGCCTGCCATATCCTTGATGCAGAGGGAATCTGCGCCGAGGGACTCAACATCACGTGCGAGGTTCTCCCAGTACTCGAGGGTATAGGCATCACCGAGTGTATAGCAGAGTGCGATCTGAGCGTGGCCGCCCTCCTTCTTGGTTGCCTTTACAGCGGTCTCGAGGTTACGGATATCGTTTAAGCAGTCGAAGATACGGATGATATCGATACCGTTTGCGATGGAACGCTCAACGAAGTTCTCTACAACATCATCTGCATAGTGATTGTAACCGAGGATGTTCTGGCCTCTGAAGAGCATCTGGAGCTTCGTGTTCTTGAAGTGCTTACGAAGCATACGAAGTCTCTCCCATGGATCCTCCTTCAGGAAACGAAGGCAGGAATCGAAGGTCGCACCGCCCCAACACTCTACGGCGTTGTAACCGATCTGATCCATGGTGTCCAGAATCGGCTCCATCTCGGAGCTCGGCATACGAGTTGCAATTAATGACTGGTGTGCATCACGCAGCACAGTCTCAGTGATTTTTACTTTAGCCATTTTATCTCCTCTTTCATTACTTCACGCCGTAAACAGCCATGAAGGTACCGGCTGCTACAGCAGTACCGATAACGCCTGCTACGTTCGGGCCCATGGCCTGCATGAGCAGGAAGTTTGTAGGATCAGCCTCAGAAGCCACCTTCTGGGATACACGCGCTGCCATCGGAACGGCAGATACACCGGCAGAACCGATGAGCGGGTTGATCTTATGACCAGAAACGACATACATGATCTTACCGAGAACGACGCCGGCAGCGGTACCGAATGCGAAGGCAATCAGACCGAGGGCAACGATCTTCAGGGTATCGAGATTCAGGAATGCCTCAGCGGAAGTAGCACCACCTACAGACGTACCGAGCATGATAACGACGATGTACATCATCGCGTTCGATGCGGTCTCTGTGAGCTGCTTTACGACACCGGACTCCTTGAACAGGTTACCAAGCATCAGCATACCTACGAGCGGAGCCGTGGTCGGAAGAAGGATACATACGATGGTCGTAACGATGATCGGGAAGAGAATACGCTCAAGCTTCGATACCGGACGAAGCTGTGGCATTCTGGTCTTTCTCTCCTCCTCGGTGGTCAGCGCCTTCATGATCGGCGGCTGGATGATCGGAACGAGCGACATGTAGGAATATGCCGCAACGGCGATCGGTCCGAGCAGAGAGGTCTGTCCGAGCTTATTGCACAGGAAGATGGAGGTAGGTCCATCGGCTCCACCGATGATGGAGATGGCTGCCGCAGCGGCTCCGTTGAAGCCCATGAAAATCGCCATGAAATAAGCGGCATAAATACCAAACTGTGCAGCTGCACCGAGCAGGAAGGTGATCGGGTTTGCAATCAGCGGGGAGAAGTCGGTCTGTGCGCCTACGCCCATGAAGATCAGGGACGGAAGAATCGTCCACTCATCCAGATGGAAGAAGTACCAAAGCAGTCCGCCTGTTCCATTGATGGAATCCTCCGGGCTCAGCATGATGTCCGGATAGATATTTACGAGCAGCATACCGAAGGCGATCGGAACCAGAAGAAGTGGCTCGAAGCCCTTGGCGATGGCAAGATACAGGAAAACGAATGCGACGATGATCATCAGCACATTTCCCCATGTCATGCTTACGAATGCTGTCTGCTGGAGCAGGTTTGTTAAGGTTTCTAATATATTCATATGTTTTTATAACCTCCAGTACAGCAAAATCAAATCAACACTTGACACGATCTGATCCGAGATCAGTTCAGAGTTGCAAGAGTTGCACCTGACTCTACTGAATCACCAACAGAAACGTTGATGGAAGCTACGGTGCCATCCTGAGGTGCTACGATGTCGTTCTCCATCTTCATGGCCTCAAGTACGAGGATCACGTCACCGCTCTTTACAGCATCGCCGACGTTCTTCTTTACTGCGAGGATCTTACCTGGCATCGGGGACTCTACCTTTACGGCACCCTGTGCGCCGGCCGGAGCTGCGGCTGGAGCCGGAGCGGCTGCTGGTGCTGCTGCAGGAGCAGCTGCTGCCTTCGGTGCAGATGCTACGCTGCCACCCTCTTCTACGGTTACGTCATAAGCGACGCCATTTACGGTAATAGTATATTTCTTCATTTTAATACCTCTCGAATTCTAAAGGGCTATACCCCAACTCAGTTTAATGTTGCAAGTGTTGCGCCGGACTCTACGGAGTCACCGACGGAAACATTGATCGATGCGACAGTACCATCCTGTGGAGCCACGATCTCGTTCTCCATCTTCATCGCCTCGAGGATGAGGATGACGTCACCGCTCTTCACCGCGTCGCCGACGTTCTTCTTCACAGCGAGGATCTTACCTGGCATCGGGGACTCTACCTTTACGGAGCCCTGTGCGCCTGCCGGTGCTGCGGTCGGAGCCGGAGCGGCAGCTGCAACTGGTGCAGCGGCTGGTACCACGGAAGTTACGACCGGTGCGGAAGCGACGGTCTCAGAAGCAGCTGGTGCGAAGCTGCGGGAACGAAGCGGACGTACGAAGAGACCATTCTGAAGTGTCGGTCCCGGTACGAAGCCATTGTCGCCCTGCTCACCTGCAGTATCTGCCTCGTATGCTGCGATCGCTGCGGCGATGACCGCCTGCATCACATCGTCCTGCTTAGCAGCCGGAGCCGGTGCTGCGGCCTTCGGTGCCGGTGCTGCAACCTTCGGAGCCGGAGCCGGTGCCTTCTGTCCCTTCGCCTTCTTCTCAAATACACTGATGTACTTGAACAGGGAAATCACCCAGGCGATGAAGATGAGAACGACGAATACGGTACCCATGCCGACTGCGAGGTTTGCGCCTGCATCCTCCATCTGCTCAGCGAGTGAGTAGTGCGGCTCGAAGGTCATCTCGGTCGTCTTACCGGTCAGCTCATTGAGGCCGAGGGTAAGCTTCAGGGTTCTCTTCTCAAATGTTGAATTAATCTCGATGGAATAGCCATCTTCTGTCTTGGATGCAACTGCATCGTCTACACTGACGAAGGCACCGAGACGATCCTTATCATTCAGATAATTGGTAAGGCCGTTGTAGGTGATTTCATCCTTTGTCTTGTATGCGGACTTGATCTGAGACTCGATCTCAGCATCGCTCAGAGCATAGATGCTCTGCTCTGCATACTGCTTTGCCTGCTCCTCAAGTGCGGACTTCACGGATGGGTCGATGGCCTCTACCGTGTCCTTCGTTGAGCTTCCGCAAGCTGCCAGTGTAAGAACGGAAAGTGCAAGAGCAAAACAGAGAGCAGCTTTTCTAAACCACTGTTTCATTCTGTCTCCTCTCATTAAACGGTGCCACTCTTCTTGTCAGGTCTGTATACGCTCTTATAGCCGAGCATCTGAAGTGCAGCTGCGATTCTCTGTCTGGTCTCCTCCGGAGCGATGATCTCATCGACATAGCCGCGCTTTGCAGCAGCGAGTGCCGTGTTCTCGGAAGCGAACTTCTTCTCTGCCTCTGCATCGCCGTCAGCGACTACCTTGGCAGCCTGTGCAGCGTCCATCACACCGATCTTTGAGTTGTTAAATGCATAAACCACGTCCGCGCCGAGTGCCTTTGCACCGAAGCTGAGGCCTGCTGTACCGAGTGCGTTCTTTACAACGGTGATCATCGGAACGTCTGCATTTGCATAGGCATAAGCGAGCTTGGCAGCAGAGGTCGGCATATGGCTCTCTGTGCACTCTGTATTCTTGTAGGAAGTCACGTCAACGACCGTGATGACCGGAAGGTCATAAGCATTGGCGAAGGTAACCAGCTTGGCAGCCTTCTCTGCACCCTTCCATGTAAGTGCCTTCTCCTTGTTTGCAACGATTGCAACGGTCTCGCCACCGATCTGAGCAAAACCGGTTACAACATCATGGGAATAGCCCTTCTTGGTCTCGATGAATACACCGTTATCCGCGAGCTGCTTCACAGCCTCGTCTGCAGACAGGGTATCGAAGCCGCTTACGGCACGGTTCAGATCATCGATGCACTCGTCGAGTACGCCACCGTCCTCACAGTTGCCCGGAAGTACGGAAACGACCTTACGAATCTGAGCGAAAACCTCATCCTCTGTACCATCGAAGTCTACGAGGCCATACTCCTCGCGCTTTGCTGCCTTTGCGATCGCGTCATCCTTGTTACCAAGAACGGCATCCGGAGCATTGACATAGGCCTTTGCGCCCTCTGCCATCAGTACGTAATCGGACAGGCCGGCAAGAACGGTGAGTCCGCCACCACAGTTGCCGAAGATGGCTGTGATCTGTGGGATCTGACCGCTGGCCAGGGTCTGCTTCTTGTAGATGCGGCCGAGACCGAAAAGTGCGTCATTTGCCTCCTCGAGGCGTACGCCGGTGCAATCGAGAAGAGCGATGACCGGAGCCTGATTCTTCATGGCCATAGAATAGATGCTGGCGATCTTTCTCGCGTGCATCTCACCGATGGAACCGCCGAGAACAGCTGCGTTCTGTGCATATACATACACGAGGTTGCCGTCGATGGTTCCATAACCGGTAACAACACCGTCAGATGGTGCCTTCTTCTCAGCCATGTTAAAGTCTGTTGATCTTGCTTCCACAAGACGGCCAACTTCAACGAAGCTGAATTCATCGAGCAGTGACTGAATTCTCGTCAGAGCGGATGATGTTGACTGATTATCCATTTTTTATCCTCCATTTCGTATCTAAACAAAGGGAAAAAAATCCCCGGTTTATGACGTATATATTGTATATGAAGCCCATTTATAATTCAACCCGAAATGGGTGCTTTTTTCAATCTTTGTGAAAGTAATATCAGGTATAATGCTGACATTATAAGGCCGCGAATATATGGTTTATAAGGATTTTCTTATACAATGTTGGCTTTTTCACAAAAACAGACACGGATTTTCGATGCCTTAAAATGAAATTTATTTTCATTTTAAGCGGATTTACCGTTCTGTTTTTTATCATAAGCACCGATCCGTGAAGGCAGCAGGATGCCGCTTCCTTTTCTTCCTGCTGTGCCTGCTTCAGACGAAGCGCAGTCCCTTCGGGAAATGATTCTTCAGCTGTCCGTTTACGAGCTTTCCGAGTCCGAGGGCAACGCCGTCGGCGCAGACGATGCACCAGCCCTTCCCGCTGACGCCCTCCGGTGCCGTGATCTGCAGTCCGCGAAGATACTGGTCGATGCGCGGATCGGTCGCCGGGTAGCTGCAGCACTGGAGCTCAAACTGCTGAAGCTCTGCTGCATCTGCCGGATTCAGTACATGGCTCAGCGCATGCGCCGGCTCTGTCCGGTTCTTCAGGTTCGTTTCCGACTGAATGCCGGCACGGAGACAGCGCAGTCCGCGAAGCTCCGGCAGTATCGACGGCACGAGATACCCCTGGTCCTTCACCTGCTGCTTTCTGTAGTCCTTCTCTTCGAATGGACGATCCGGTCCCGAGATGCACGTACCATACTGCGCCTCCAGTGCGGCCAGCGGATCGCTGCCGGCCTTCCGGAAGATCGCCATATAGTGTCCCTCTCCCGGCTCCCGCTGCGGCCAGACACGCTTCTCATAGAGGAGCGTGAGCTCTGGGAAAGTGGTGAGCAGATAATCCCGTATATCCTCATCCTCTTCTTTTTCGAAGGTACAGGTACTGTAGGCGAGGATACCCCCCGGGGCCAGCATACGATAGGCGTTTGCCGTAATCTCCCGCTGACGTTCCGCGCACATACGGACATTCTCCACTGACCACTCTGTGATCGCCGTGTCATCCTTCCGGAACATGCCTTCCCCGGAGCACGGTGCATCGACGAGCACCCTCGTGAAAAACTCCGGGAAGTGATCGGCGATTTTTCCTGTATCTTCGTTCAGGACGGCTGCATTCCGCAATCCCATGCGCTCGATGTTTGAGCTGAGCGTTCGCGCCCGCAACGCGACATATTCGTTGGAAATCAGGAAACCGCCGGCATCCGCCGACAGCAGATCCGCGGCCTGCGTCGATTTTCCGCCCGGACTCGCACAGAGGTCGATCACCTGGTCGAAGGGACGGATCTGCATATGCTGTACGACCTGCATCGCCTCCGGTCCCTGGATATAGTAGAGTCCGGCTTCATGATAGGGATGCTTTCCCGGACGGATACCGATGGACTCGAGGTAGCGGTCATCGAGATAGAAGGACGTATACATCGTCTGTCCGCGGAAGGAGATCCTGCTGCTCTCCGGCATCGGCTTGAGATGCCAGTCCGCGACGAGCTTCGCGTAGCAGATCGCCTCCGGATCCGTGCTCTCCTCCAGCTCCATCAGCTTATGAAGATTCAGCCGTAGTCCCCGGACGGTCGGCTTCTCGAAACTCTCGAGAAATGCGTCATATTCCTCCTCTGAAAGAAGGGCTTTCATGCGGGTACAGAACTCCGCTGGTAATTGCTTCATATTCACCTCACACTTATGATTCGTTCCTGTGATTACAGCCTGTTGGATCGGTTGACGCCTTTGATCCTGTCCCTGCACGTACACGATCGAAGCCTCTCCGACGAGCTTCATCTCTACTGGTCGCTCGTATTTTATCAGATATCCGCACCGGATGTATATAAAAAGAACGATTCACCTTTCGATGAATCGTTCTCTATGATCGAAATGCTGAATTACAGGTTTACTCTGTACTCCGGCTTACCCTCACCATCTACGGTGAAGTATGCAGCCTGATCGTTTACGTTGATGTAAACATGGACATCCTTGACATCCTTCTTGATCTTCTCAGCCGCCTTCTGTGCGTCTGCAACGATCTTTGCAGGGTCAAAATCTCTGCCATCGATCTGTAATGTAACAGCTGTCTTCACTTCTGCCTTCGCCGGAGCGGTCTTCTTCTCTGCCGGCTTCTTCTCTACTGTCTTCTTCGCTGGAGCTGTCTTCTTTACTGGAGCGGTCTTCTTCTCAGCAGCAGTTTCCTTCTTCGGAGCCTCTGCCTTAACTGCTTCCTTTGCAGGAGCGGCCTTCTTCTCAGCAGCCTTCGCAGTCTCTGCTACAGCCTTCTTGATCTCAGCGAAAGACTCCTTCAGAGCTGCATCCTTCTTTACTTCTGTAGCCTTTGTCTTCTTCTCCATTTGATTATCTCCTTCTAAAATAACTAAAAAATTATTTAATTTTTAAGAATTATATTTCGTGCAACCTCATTTGTCAATGTGTTCACAGGGAAGCATGCAGGAATCCCGTGATCCGTCTGTAAAACTTCTGTCACGATTCCTGCTTTTGCGCTCTGCGCACCGATGTCCGGAGACGCGTTTACAGGAAGGAAATCAGATCCCGGTAAAGCGCCTGGATCGAGGCCGTCATCTTCTTAAAGGCACCGTAGCGGTAAAAGCACATCACGAGCATCCCGACCGGGACCGCGAAAATCAGCCCGACGAAGCCGTAGAAGCGGTAACCGAGATACATGAACAGAATCGTCAGGAACGGCGAGAGTCCCATCGTATCCCCCATGATCTTCGGCTGCATGAACTGACGCACGATCTGGGTCGCGACATAGATCACGACAAGCCACAGCGCCTGCATCAGATTCCCGCTGAAGAGATCGATCACGATCCATGGCCACATGATGAAGCCGACACCGAGCATCGGCAGGAAATCGAGGAATGCGGTCAATGCTGCGAGCGGGATCGCATAGCGCACACGCAGCAGCAGGAAGCCGATCGCCAGCACGAGGAAAACAACAAACATGATTTTAAACTGCGCCAGCAGCCAGCCCTGGATGATCTTCCGTATGTCCGCCTTCAGCAGCTCATAGTAGCGGAACAGTTCCTTCGGAATCCACGCCTTCACACGCTCGACATAGCGTTCGCCATCCTTACAGAAGCAGTACGCTGAAAAGATCGTCACGACCGAATACACGAGGACATTCGGGATCGAGCGAACCGCACCGATGGAGACATTGGCGATCGGGGCAGAGATATTCGTCACGAAGCCGAGCAGGGATTCCTCGATGCTGCTGTTCAGGCGGTTGAGATCCAGCATAACGGTACCGCCATCCGCGCCCGTACCCGGCAGATTCAGCGACAGGTGCTGCAGCAGATTCTGGTGCGTAAGCAGGAACTCCCGGAGAAGCTGCGCGAAGTCCCGCACCATATCCGGCAGATCTTCGGCAAAGCCGACGCAGAAGCGGACGGCGAAGCTGATGACGAGATACAGGATCGCGCCGATCAGTACGAGCATAAAGAGGATGATGACGACCGACGCATGCTGCCGTTCCATCAGCTTCGTTTTTGTATTCAGAAAACGGATCAGCGGATTGGCGATCCATGCGATGACGGCGCCGATGATAAACGGGATAAAAAAGATGAGCAGTTTCGGAACGAAGATGACGACCGCTGCAATCATCAGGATCGGCACCAGGATATTTAAGATCAGCTGCGTATAGCGCTTCATTCACTTCTCCTTTTTCGTGTAGAACATGCATAAGCGAGGTACAGTACGAAACTGATCCCCAGATAAAACCAGGTGGCCGGGTTACTGAACCAGGTGGTAAAAAACGAAACCAGATAATAAAAGGCGAGCTGTGCATACAGCAGCGCCGAGAACGGATTCTGATCCTTCCGATGGGCACGTGACACCGCGCCGGAAACGAGGCCAAGCACGACGGCGAACAGGACGATGCCCGCCAGTCCGAAGTCATACCATGCATCATACAGCATCGTGACGGTTGTCAGCTCCTCCTTCGTCACGAAGAGCGGAAAGCCCTGTGCCAGCGCGGGTACGAAGAACTTGAGCCCGCTCAGCGTCACAAAAGGATAGAGCATACGGAGTCCATAGGCGTGTGTCGTCAGCTCACGGGTCATGACATTGAAATTATCATAGTTGTTTGCGATGTACATGTACGGCTGGGTGATGAAGATCGGGGTCGACGGATCCTTCATCTCGAAGATGCCGTTCAGGTACTCGACGGAATGGGCCCGCTCGATCGTGATGAACACATACGCCGCGATCATCAGCGCGAGGAGCAGCAGAAGCTGCCAGGGCTTATACCGACGTCCCGAAAGGAGTGCCACGAAGACAGCCAGAATCACTGAAATCATAAACTGGAAACGGGACACCATCAGGAGCGTCAGGAGGATCGGAAGCAGCAGCCCGAGGAGCGCCAGCACATCCGGACCAAGTCCCTGTTTACGCCGTGCACTGAGATACAGCATCGCGACCGACGGGGTAAGCACCGCCAGCGTCGTGAAGTAGTGGACGCCCTTCACATGGAAGTAGCTGTAGGCATGCGGCGTATCGACCGTAAAAAGCGGTACGAAGCCGAGCCGCCGGGCCTCGAAGAGAAACGCCGCCCAGGAAATACCGAGCAGGCCGACGAGCGCATAGCGGAAGTAGCGGAGATCCGGTCCCGTCTTCTCTCCCATCGCCGGGTGTCCGTGACCGCATTCCCCATCCATCATCTCAGCGAGTTCCTCTTCTTCTGTCTCCGGGCGTCCAGGAAACACACCGGCATCACGCACACCGTCGGAAGCCGAATCTACAGCTGTCGAAACCTTACTGCCGGATACACGACGATCTGCTCCTGCGGTCCCGACCTGCTCCGCGAACTGTGCCGAGAGATCAAAGATCAGATAAAAGAGGTAGAACGAGAGCCAGGTTTCTGTCGTCCAGACGGTGCTCAGCCGGCTCAGCTGAAAACGGGCGACCCCTTCCCCGCCGAGAAGACCGAGGGCGAGCAGTCCCCGGAGATTCAGCGTGGACCGTGTCCTCCGGTATTCCGTAAGATATAAAAAAGCAGCAGCGAAGATCAGGCAAAGGCCGGAAGGGGCGGAAAGACCCGCCTCTCCCAGCACGAAGCTCATGACATACGCTGCTGTATAGATACCAAGTTTAAACCATTCTGTTTTCATGAAATATATGTATTCTCCGATCAGTGTCCGGACTGGCTGAGCAGTGTTTCCTCATGTGTACTGCCCGACTCATGCGCAGTGGCCGTGCCCTCCGGTGCGGTGTCTCCGTCCTGGGCACTGCTCTCCGGCAGCTTCGCTTCTACCGCCGTACTCTCACTGGTATGCGCGCTCTGTGATCCGGAGACGAGTGCCGTCGTGGCCGATGTTTCATCGCTTTCGGTTGATGTCTCCTCCGTCTCCGGGATCTTTTCGATGCGGACCGTAACATTGACCTCCGCGTCCTGATCCTCCGCCAGCATAACACCGGCCGGGAGATGGTCTGCCAGATTATAGGTTATGGTCTTCGTTCCACTGGCACCGCTGATATCGATCTTCGGAAGTTCAAACACCGTCATACCGTCGATGATGTAGGTCGATGCCGCCAGCTTCACCGTCGCCGGTGATACCGCGGTCGACTCATACTGATACCCTGCAGCCGGTGTACCGCTGACACTGGACAGAAGGTTGATGGACTTCTCCTTATACAGGGTCACGGCATAGTGGATCGAGCTTGTCGACGCACTGACATTCTTGAGGTCATAGAGCTGATTTCCGTTTGCGTCGTAGTATACGAGCTCGGCAACCCCATCCTCGTTCTGTGCGATGCCCTCCACATTGACATCGATCCCGACACTGGACACACGGCCGATTTCGGATTCCGGACCACTCAGATAGACATATTCCGGACTGACGATCACATTCGCGACCTTGTAGCCACTCTTCGGCGTACCATGCACGGTATTTTTAATTTCAAATTTCTTTTCCTGAATGTCCTCGATGATGACCCGGGTGACCGTTGGACGCACCGTCACATCTCCGATCAGCTCGTCCTTATCATTCAGTACATCCACGTAGATCGGAACGGCACCGGTGATGCTGTAATCCTTCAGATCCACGTAGGCATGAAAATCCGATGCGCTGATGAGGGAGCGGCTGTTCGTGCGGACACTGTAGCTGATGGTCACACTCGTACGGTCGATTTCCCAGGACTTATTCTGCGCCGCAAAGGCCGACTGATTTTCGACCTCGAGCGGTACCGTCTTCGTATCCGTCACCTCCGGATGTGAGACATTGACCACCAGCAGCCAGAGAAGCAGCGCGATCAGGAGGCTCAGCACCTTCAGTGGCAGATTTTCCGTAAAGAAATGTTTCATCATGCTTTACCTTCCTTTCGTGTATTACGGAAGATACGGAAGCGTGTATTCTTATCCATCTCCTTCTGCTCTCTCGTCGGAAGCATCGAGCGCAGGGCTTCGGCGTCCTGTGCACGACAGAGCTTACCGTTTGCAGCGACCGACACACGACCGGTCTCCTCCGAGACCACGATCGTAACGGCATCACTCGTCTCGGACATGCCAAGCGCCGCACGATGTCGTGTACCGAAGTCCTTCGAGATATCGGTATCGGACAGCGGCAGATAGCAGGTCGCGGCGGTAACCTTGTCGCCGACGATCGTGACCGCACCATCATGCAGCGGTGTGTTCTTCTCAAAGATATTGATCAGCAGTGCCGCCGACACGATGCCGTTGATGCGGATACCGGTCTCTTCGATTTCCTTCAGTGGCTGATTCTGCTGGATCACGATGAGTGCTCCTGTCTTCTTCTTCGCCATCTCAAAGGTCGCGCGGATGATTTCATTGATCGTCGTCACACTGGCGTCGTCGATCCCGTCATCCGGAATCAGATTCGAGATGAAGTTCCGGCTGCCGAGCTGCTCCAGTGCTTTCCGGAGCTCCGGCTGGAAGATGACGACGGTCGCGATGATGGCGGCGGTCGAGATACGTTCGATCAGCCACATGATCGTCGTGAGGTGCAGGATGGCGGCCACGGTGATAAAGGCGGCGATGACCAGCAGTCCCTTGAGCAGCTCCCAGGCCCTCGTATTCTTGATCCAGAGAAGGAACTCATATACGAGTACCGCGAGGATTATGATCTCGAGGATGTTGGTATAGCCGATCGGTGGCAGGAGGCTCACCCAGCTTTTCATTTTTTCAATCATTCCTGTCATTCGAATTATGCCTCATTTCCTGATTTCAGCTTCGGAATCGCCTTTACAAAATAGAAATAGTCATCATCCTCGAAGCGTAAGCGCTCCGTTCCCTTATAGTCCGCGCCATGAAAGGCCAGTGCATACAGGAAGGAAAGGATGCCGGAAAGAATCACGCCGATCAGTGCCGTACCGAAGGAAAAGGCGGCGCCGAGGCGTGCGGATCCGATGGCGGAAACCACCAGGATCGAGAGGAGCCCGACGATGACCGCCACTCCCCAGTTATACGAAAACACCATCTGATGGAGGATAAACACCAGTACGATGCAGATGGCGAAGGCCATGATGGACACGATCATCGTGCGGTTCTGGAAGTAGCCCTGGAAAATAGCGGCATACTGGCTCGCCATCTCCATCGGATCCTTCGTCGACACACTGAGCTGCGATGCGTTCTCCGAGATATACTCGATGAAATAATACATCATCACACCGATGGAGACCGGCACGATGGACATCAGTCCGAGGCTGAGTCCCGCGATGACCGGAAGTACATAGGGTACATGCAGATAAAAGAACAGTGGCACCAGGACGATCAGAATCGCATTTCCTGCACGGAAGGCAGACTGTGCGAGCGCCATCAGCAGGAGGATGAAGGCCGCCATGAGGGCCAGCTCCATCGATGTGCCATAGGCATTGCCCAGCACGAAGACCGCCGACATAACCGTGACGGCTGTCCACGGAAGGAACGAGCACAGCGCCGCAGCGGCGATCGCGATCAGCAGACTGCCGAACATGGTGTCGGAGCCTATGCGAAGCCGGATCATGAAAAAGCACACGAACGCGGTCAGCGCCTTCAGTACAGGTGTGAGCCAGTATTCATTTTTGATGTAAAACTTCTGTAATTCATCCTTCATATCGACCAGCTGTGTCATCGTTTCTCTTCCTCGTGATGTTTTCTGAAATCCATGAGCTGTATGCCATCCGCAGATGCTCTGCCCGTGTCACTGTGCGTCTTCGACTCGACCGGATTGTCCAGCCAGCCACCCTCGTCGCCGGTGGTTACAGTATCGTCTCCCTCGTCGAGCCAGCCGCCCTCCGGTTCGACTGGATCATCCAGCCAGCCATTCTCTGGTTCGATCGGATCATCCAGCCACTCCTCTTCTTCCCGGACCGCAGGCTGCGCCGCATTCTTTCGCAGCGTATGCTGCGCTGCTGCCTGTTTCGGGGCAGCCGTCGCGTTCCTCCTTCTGTCCAGCTGCGGCTGCTTCGCCTGTCGCTCAGGCACATCCTCCATGATGCGGATCTTCCCGCCCTTCTCCTTATAGAACTCGGAGCCGGCGCTCTCTATATCGAGCTTCGTATCCGGTGCCTCCTCGAGCTGCAGCAGCTTATCTAGCTTCGCCATATAGTAGAGGCTCTTCCGATGAAGATCATCATAGGCCCGTGCATAGCGTACGTAGGAAAACGCCATCATTCCCACGAAGCCGAGCACATAAATGAAAAGAAGAACCCGGACCGCAGCCACGATAAACGGGATGTTCAGATGCATCAGAAGCTCCTCGAGATTGATCAGCATCAGCAACATGGACACCAGAATAAAGCACAGTGTGTAGTGCACGAGTGCCATGAACATCCTCCGGGAGAGATAGTCTCCCTTGAAATATCTGCTTACATCCCGTATCGCCTTTCCCTCTTTACGGTCATAAATCGAAAGCTGGGTCATCAGGCGGATCTTCTCAACATTCAGCATGGATCAGTACCCTCTTGCCTGTCTCGCGCGCTCGGCATAATTTGAATCCGGGTGTGCGCCGATGATTTTATCAAACAGTGTGTTGGCCTCGTCGGTTCTTCCCATATTCTGGTAGAGACGTCCGAGGAGATACATATTTTCCGGTTCCTCGCGGATCGCCAGGCTCAGATTATACAGCTCGGCTGCCTGATCCTTGTTTCCGCTGTTCCAGGCACTGGTCGCCTGGTCGGCGAGCTCCTGATAGATCGAGCCCTCCATCTGTACCTTGATGCTCTGCAACTGCTGCAGCATGGTCGCATCACTGATCTGACTCTGATCGAGGCCCGTATAGAGCTTCGCAGCCTGAAGGGTATCACCATTCGCCAGTGCTGTCCGAATCTCGTTCAGTGCCTGGTACTGCCCCATGAAGGAGGCATTGGCATTCTCAAACTGCGAGACCTGATCCGCCGCCTCAGCGTACTGCGATTCCAGCGTATCGTAGGAATCCTTCAGCTCCGCGTAGGCACGGTTCGAGGCATCAAGCTTCTCGGTATAGGAGATCAGCTCGCGGTTGTTCTCGGCATTGAGCGCCTTCGTCTTCGCCGGCATGATCAGGAGATAGAACGCGAAGAGCGCCAGGATCACACCGACGAAGATGTAGCCGACGACCATCCACGGGGACACCTGCTTCACCTCCTGCGGGATCAGCACATCATCGTCCGTCATCTTCCGGTGGGAAAATGCATTCTTCAGGCGGCTCTGCTCGACCTCCTTCCGGCCGGTGTTATGCTTGACCTCATCCATCAGCACGAGCGCCTTCGGATTGTTGCGGTCGATCTTCAGCACGAGGTAGAGGCTGCGCCCCGCCTTCACCCAGTCCTCTCTCTTCATATATAGAAGGGCAAGCAGGATATGCGCCTTGATATAGTTCGGGCTGTCCTGGATGACCTGGTTGAGCTGCATGATGGCGAGGTCCTCGTTGTTGTTCTGCGCGTAGTCCAGTGCCTGATTATAGCGCTTGACATTGTCCGAACAGATACGGAGGATCGCCGGCTTCCGCTGGATCTCATCGAGGTAATGATCCGCGATGTTATCCTGTGGCAGCAGGTTCATACTGATGACCCACTGCACGAGCGCATCCGCGGTCTCGCCGCACTCGAAAAAGATAAGGCCCAGGAGATTGCGCGCATCCTTCTGATACTTATCGAAGGTCAGTGACTTCTTCAGCAGCTCGGCGGCTCCGCTCAGATCGCGGAGCCGTGCCCGCTCCAGTCCCAGATTGTAGTAGCAGTTTGCGATCTGCTCCAGCATTACGTCATACTTCATTTAGCACTCTCATCCTTTTTATGCTTGATGGCCTCCTCGATGAGACTGGTCATGATGTCGTTCATATCCGTGAGGTCTACCTTCGCGATGGCATCCTCGATCTGATCGACATCGAGACTCGGCTTAAAACGTTTGATTTCTTCTTCGTAACTGATCATATACTTCTTTCTACGGTTGTTCGGGGACCTGCAGCGCAGCGCGTACGCACCCTTGATTCTCGGATGGCTGAACTGCGGGCCTGAACTACACTCTCGATCTGATGGCGTGTCCGCCCCGGGATTTCCGGATGGCCGACAGTGGTCAGACGGTGCCCCGGCTTTCGTTTCCTTCTGTTTCAGTGATCTGAAATCCGTTCATCGCTTGACACAGTGGGACGCAGTCGATAGAATCGGCATTGTGCCTTTTATGGCGTCGGACAATGCAGACGACCAGCGCTGCGATCACGTCGCGGGAGAGATCGATTTCTTCCAGATGACATGCGAGTGCAATTTCAAATCATCTGTTTAGTCTATCACATTCCATATGGGCATTCAAGAAAACTAAATTACGAGATTATTAGGAAATTGAGGTCAAAAATGGAAGCACTTGTAAGCTTTGTCACCACTCACCTGACGGGACTCCTCTCGAAGGACGCCATCGTCTTCATCATTTCCTTGATGCCGATCCTGGAGCTCCGTGGCGGACTCCTCGCATCCTCGCTACTGGGCGTGCCGTATCTGCGTGCACTGGTCCTCTGCATCGTCGGAAATCTCCTCCCGATCCCGCTGATCCTCCTCTTCATCGAGAAGATCGTGCTGGCCTGTGAGCATTTCGGACCGACGCAGGGCATCGCGCGAAAGCTCCGCGAGAAGGTCGAGAAGAACCAGGCATCGATTCAAAAGTATGATTTCTGGGGCCTTGTGCTCTTCGTCGGCATCCCGCTCCCGGGCACCGGCGCATGGACCGGCTCCCTCGTCGCCGGCCTCCTGCACATGCCGCGGAAGAAATCCTTCCTCGCCATCATCGTCGGCGTACTGCTCGCCTCCGTCATCATGTCGATCATCTCCTACGGCGTGCTCGACGCGCTCATCCACTGACTTAAACTGTGGTGGCCCGGCAGTGGACTCCGTGACCGATCACGCATTTCGATAGCGATGGAAAATCAAACAATCCGGCAGAGGCTCGTCTTCAGAGCCTGGTCGCACGAGTCGTAAGAATCTAAAACAGGACCCTTAAGAGGCACTAGGCCCTCTGCAAACGACGGAGTTTCCTTTTATGGAAACTCCGTGTTACAGAGGGGAACAAGGAAAAATTACTCCAAGTGCCTCTAAAGGGTCCTGTTTTGATTCTTATCTTCCTCGGCTCTAAGGTTCTGTAGACGAGTCTCGGCCATGATCGTTATGATACCATCCGCAACAGGAATGCGCATCCTGCAAATCTGTCTCTATCGTCCATCCGTGTAATCTTTACGCCATAAAACAAAAAAGAACCGATTCCATCGAATCGATTCTTTCATGCGGAAGAAGGGATTTGAACCCTCAAGAGTGTAACCTCACACGGACCTGAACCGTGCGCGTCTGCCGTTCCGCCACTTCCGCGAACTCGTATATAATAGCATGATGATATGGGTTCGTCAACAACTATTTTTCACTTTTTCAGAATAATTTTGACCTGATTTCGAACGTTTTCGAAGCACTGACTCAGCCAGCCATAATTATGCTTTCACCATACTCGGAATGCCAGATTACAGTGCAGAGGCCGGCGGTGAGGCTCTGTGACCGTAGAGCATTTCGATGTCTGTCCCAGGCGTTCTGCTAGGGGCGTCCCAATGTCCTATGTGCGCCCGAATTGTCTGAGGTCTGTTTTCCCATCAGGAAAACAGGCCGAGTATCGGGCGCTGGTTTGACGCCCCTTGCAGAAAGCGTGGTTGACAGACCCGAAATGCGTGATCGGTCACAAAGTCCACCGCCGGCCTCTTCACGTTCGCTCGTCAGAATAGCCATGCGCATTAAAAAACCGACAGGACGAATCCTGTCGGTTGAAGATTACTTGTTGAGGTTAGCCTTTGCAGTCTCAGCGAGCTTTGCAAATCCCTCCGGATCAGCGATTGCGATCTCGGAAAGCATCTTACGGTTCATATCGATGCCGGCATTCTTGAGGCCGAACATGAACTTGCTGTAGGAAAGACCATTCAGTCTTGCAGCTGCGTTGATACGAGCGATCCAGAGCTGTCTGAACTGTCTCTTTCTCTCCTTACGGCCTCTGTAGGACTCCGTAAGTGCTCTCATTACGCTCTGCTTCGCTACTCTATAGTGCTTGGAGCGAGATCCTCTGTAGCCTTTAGCAAGCTTGAGTACTCTATTATGCTTCTTCTTAGCGTTTAATCCGCCCTTAATTCTCATTTTAATTTCCTCCTCTAAAGTCTACAAATCAAAGGTATGGAAGAATCTTCTTCATCGTCTTAACGTTGGTCTGATCAAGAACAGTATCCTTGCGCAGGCCTCTCTTACGCTTCGTTGTCTTCTTGGTGAGAATGTGAGACTTGTAAGCCTTGTTTCTTACAAGCTTTCCTGTGCCAGTAACTTTAAAGCGCTTAGCAGCAGCTCTCTTTGTCTTCAGCTTTAACTTTGCCATAACAGCCTCCTGTGATTTTACTTTTTCGGGCTTATTACAATCGCCATGTTTCTGCCTTCTACCTTCGCCGGCTTATCGAGGACTGCGATGTCCTTCAGCTGCTCGGCGAACTCGTCAAGGATGTACTTGGACTGATTCATACGAGACATCTCACGGCCTCTGAATCGAAGAGCTACCTTGACCTTATTGCCCTTCTCGAGGAACTTACGTGCAGCGGATAACTTCGTGTTGAGATCGTTCTGATCGATGTTCGGCGTCATACGGATCTCCTTCAGCTCAGTTACGCGCTGATTACGCTTGGCTTCCTTTTCCTTACGCATCATCTCGTAACGATACTTACCGAAGTCGGCGATCTTTACAACAGGCGGCGTTGCAGTCGGAGCGATCTTGATAAGATCCAGGTCCTTCTCCTTTGCCATCATATAAGCGTCCTTGGAAGACATGATACCGAGCTGCTCGCCCTCTGCACCAATGACTCTTACCTCTCTGTCACGGATCTGCTCGTTAATTTCGATGCTTGCGTTTTTCTTAATAGCCATAAACTCCTCTCCACATACACTGGTCGAATGCAAAAAAATGGCGGATTGTAAGCCAATCCACCATAATGAAAATACACGAAGTAATAATCAAATATGAACCCGGGTCAGTTATAACTGCCAAGGTGAGGTGGATACCTACTTTCCTTTGTCTTTACGACCATCATAGATTAGCACCAGTCCGTACTGATGTCAAGCCTGTATTTATTTCTTTTGGCGACATTTTCGCACCCCGCTGTATGCATTGGCCGAACCCTTGTTCCCACGGGCAATGTCTCCATCCGGGCTCACGCCTGTGTCTCCGGGGTTTCCGGTGCATCCATGATCTCGTCGATGATCGCATAGATGTTCTCGAGCCCCTGCTTCGACTGGGAGGAGAACGGGATCATCGTGCAGTTTTCCGTCGCGTGCAGGGCCTTGCGGATCGCGGCGGTCTGCTTCTTGATCTGTGAGCGGTTGATCTTATCCATCTTCGTCAGGATAACGATCGGCTCGAAGCCGGTAACCTGGGTCACGTAGTCGAACATCTGGATGTCAAGCTTCGACGGATCGTGACGGATATCCACGAAAAGGATCACTTCTTCGATATCATCCGAGGTCTCGAGATAGCGGTTGATCATACGTCCCCACTTCTCCTGCTCGACCGCACCGGTGGAGGCATAGCCGTAGCCCGGAAGATCGACGAGGTAGAATCGATCATTGATATTATAGAAGTTGATCGTACGTGTCTTACCCGGTGTCGAGCTCGTACGGGCGAAGTTCTTACGATTGACGAAGGCATTGATAAAGGAGGACTTTCCGACGTTGGATCGTCCCGCCATGACAAATTCAGGTTTTCCGGTCTTCGGAAGCTCGGATTTTACGCCCAGCACTCTCTCCAGATCTACAGAAGTGATCTTCATGGAATCTCCTTTTCTTAGTGACGATGTGTATGTGACGATATCAATGGTTCAGTAAACCCGGTCGGCACGTGACCGATCGGGTTTACTCAGACTCATACAGCCGTGTCGGTGGCATCTGCATGCTGGGCTGCTTTCTTTTCCTTACGTGTGATGATCGGTTCCCCGCTTCCCTTCACCACATCCTCCGTGATCTCCACGCTCTGGATGTCCGGCTCAGACGGAATCTCATACATGATGTCCATCATCATGTCTTCCATGATGGAGCGGAGTCCTCTGGCACCGGTCTTGCGCTCCGCTGCCTTCTCGGCGATGGCGGTGACCGCCTCATTCGTGAATCGGAGCTCGACGCCGTCGATCTCAAACAGCTTCTGATACTGCTTCACGAGCGCGTTCTTTGGGGTCGTCAGAATGCGCTTCAGGGTCGTCGCATCATGGGACTGCAGGGTGACGTCGACCGGCACTCGTCCGATAAACTCCGGGATGAGACCGAAGCGCACGAGGTCCTCCGGCTGTACCTGACGAAGGATGTCATCGTAGTTGTCACGATTCTTCTCGACGATATCGGCACCGAAGCCCATCGATCCGGAAGCGACACGCTTCTCGATGATGTGCTCGAGTCCGTCAAATGCACCACCGCAGATGAACAGAATGTTCGTCGTATCGATCTGGATAAGCTCCTGCTGCGGGTGCTTTCGTCCGCCCTGAGGTGGTACCGAAGCGACGGTTCCCTCGAGGATCTTCAGCAGTGCCTGCTGAACGCCCTCACCGGAAACATCACGGGTGATGGAGACATTCTCCGACTTCTTCGTGATCTTATCGATCTCATCGATATAGATGATACCAATCTCTGCACGCTTGATATCATAGTCTGCCGCCTGAATCAGCTTCAGGAGGATGTTCTCGACATCCTCGCCGACATAGCCGGCTTCGGTGAGCGCGGTCGCATCGGCGATTGCGAACGGAACACCGAGAATGCGGGCCAGGGTCTGTGCCAAGTAGGTCTTACCGGTACCGGTCGGTCCGATCATCAGGATGTTCGACTTCTGCACATCGATATCCTTGATTTTCGAGGTGATGCGCTTGTAGTGGTTATAGACCGCGACAGACAGTACTTTCTTCGCCTCATCCTGTCCGATCACATATTCATCGAGGAAATCATGGATCTCCTTCGGCTTCAGAAGATGGATGTCCGAGGTGTCGCTGTCCTCTCTGAAATCGCCGTTCTGCTCGTTCAGGATTTCCTCGCAGAGCTCGACGCACTCGTCACAGATATAATTATTATTTAAACCGGCGATGAGCTTATGGACCTGCTTCGCTGATTTACCGCAGAAAGAGCAGCGGATTTTGTCGTCTGGTTTCATTTGCATGAATTCAGTCCTCTCGTTCTGGTTAGTCTGGTAATGCTGGTACCGGTACTCAGTTCCGTACCTCAGCTGCTTCGCGTGATTCGAAGATATGATCAACGATGCCGTACTCCAGCGCCTGCTGAGCGGTCATCCAGTGATCACGCTCGGTATCCTCCATCACCTTCTCCACCGGCTGTCCGCAGTTGGCTGCGAGGATCTCTGCCATGTGCTTCTTTGTACGAAGGATCCACTCTGCTGTGATCTGGATTTCCGTCGCCTGGCCCTGTGCACCGCCGGACGGCTGATGAATCATAACCTCAGCATTCGGAAGGATCATACGCTTGCCCTTCGTACCGCCAGCCAGAAGGAAGGCACCCATCGAAGCGGCCATGCCGACGCAGATGGTGGATACGTCACACTTGATATAACGCATGGTATCGTAGATCGCCATACCGTCCGTGATGACACCACCCGGGCTGTTGATGTACAGGCTGATGTCCTTATCCGGATCCTCGGACTCGAGGTACAGAAGCTGTGCCACGACGAGGGAAGCGGTATCATGGTTTACCTCGTCCCCGAGGAAGATGATACGCTCGTTCAGCAGACGGGAGAAGATGTCGTAGGAACGCTCTCCTCTGGATGTCGACTGAATGACATACGGAATCGTTGTAATATCTCTAGGTGTTAAATTCATAATGAAACCTCCATATGGGTTTTCTGTAAAAAAGGCGGTGCAGTTACCTGCACCGCCAGAAATCTTTAAACCTTCGATGAAGCGATACAGGAATTACTCCTCTGTCTTCTCCTCGTCCTCAGCAGCCTTCTTGGACTTCTTCTCTGCCTTTACAAGGTTCGCCTCAGCTACGAGCATATCGATGGTCTCCTGGAAAGCGATCTCTCTCTTCATGCTCTCCTTCTGCTCCTCAGAAACAGTCTTCTTGAGATCATCATACTCCATCTTGTACTGCTCTGCGATCTTCTTGAACTCCTCATCTACGCGCTCATCAGCGACGGTGATGTTCTCCTTCTCCATGATCGCTTCGATAACGAGGGAAGTCTTGAGATTCTTCTCAGCACTCTCCTTCATCTGCTCCTTGATCTGCTCTACGGTCTGGCCGGTGATCTGGAGATACTGATCCATCGGGATACCCTGCTGAGCAAGTCTGGTCTGGTAATCATAGAGCATGTTGTCCAGCTGAGCCTCAAGCATCGGTGCCGGAATCTCTACGGAAGCGTTCTCAACAACCTTCGCGATGACGTTTCTCTCATTGGTTGTGGTTGCAGCCTTCTCCTTCTCCTCCTTCAGGGTCTTCTTCAGATCCTTCTTATACTCGTCGAGGGTATCGAACTCGGAAACCTCGGAAGCGAACTCATCATCAGCAGCCGGAACCTGCTTCTCCTTGACAGCCTTGATGGTGGTTACGAAAAGTGCTTCCTTACCTGCGAGATCCTTTGCGCCGTAGTTCTCCGGGAAGGTAACCTTTACATCGACAGTCTCACCAGCCTTGTGGCCGATCAGCTGATCCTCGAAGCCCGGGATGAAGGTGCCGGAACCGATGGTCAGCGGGTAATCCTCGCCCTTACCACCTTCGAACTCAACGCCATCTACGGAGCCCACGAAATCGATGGTTGCGATATCATCCTTCTTGATCTCACGCTCAACCTCAACGACACGTGCATTCTTCTCGAGCTCAGCAGCGAGCTTCTCGTTTACTTCCTTTGCGCTTACCGTGGTCTCCGCCTTCTCTACCGTAACGCCCTTATACTCACCGAGGGTAACCTCTGGCTTTACAGCAACGGTTGCTGTGTAGATCACGTTCTGATCCATACCGATCTGCTCTACGCCGATCTCCGGTCTGGAAACGATCTCGAGGCCGGACTCCTTCGCAGCCTCCGGATAGGTCTTATCAAGAATCTCATTGAGCGCATCCTCGAAGAATACCTGTGGTCCGTACATCTTCATGATCATCTCCTTCGGTGCCTTGCCCTTACGGAAACCAGGAAGATTGAACTTGTTACGGTTCTTCTTGTATGCTACATCGATGGCCTTTAAAAACTCAGCATTGTCCACCTCAACGGTCAGCTTAGCCATATTCTTCTCAAGATTTTCAACTTTAACGCTCATTAAGAGTACCTCCGAAACTTTCGTTTTATATATTATGCAAACGCACAGGGGAAATGCGCATACTTCTCCCATGAGTCAGCATATCCGATGAAAGATTATAGCACGTAAAAAAGTCCCACGCAAGGATTTTAAAAAAAGAGAGCCGGACATTTCTGTCCGACCCTCTGTCTATGCGGATTACTCCTCGTCTACGCGCTCAGCCTCAGCCTTGCCTACAGCCTCGATGTCAACATCTGCAACATCGAGATCTTCCTTGCGCTCCGGCTCGGAAAGAGCCTTCATGCTCAGGGAAATCTTGTGGCTGTCTACGTCGAGATCGACGATCTTCGCCTCGATCTCCTGACCAACCTCGAGAACGTCTGATGGCTTGTTCACGTGATCTCTGGAAATCTGAGATACATGAAGAAGTGCATCGATGCCCTTCTCAAGCTCTACGAATGCGCCGAAGTCTGTCATACGTGCAACCTTGCCGCTTACAACAGTACCAACAGCGAACTTGGTCTCTGCATCCTTCCACGGGTTCTCATCCGGGAACTTACGTGTAAGAGCGATTCTCTCACCGTTGATTTCCTTAACAAGTACCTTAACCTCCTGGCCGGACTTGAAAAGCTTCTTCGGGTTCTCGATACGACCCCAGGACATCTCGGAGATATGAAGGAGACCATCAGCGCCACCGAGATCGATGAATGCACCGAAATCAGTAAGGTTCTTAACAACACCGGTACGAACATCGCCGACCTGAAGCTCGCTGAAGAGCTTGTCGTGCTGCTCCTTCTTCGTAGCGGCCATAAGCTGCTTACGATCACCGATGACTCTGCGCTTCATCGGATTGAACTCAGTGATCACAAACTGGATATCCTGACCCTGATACTTGGTGAGATCTCTCTCGAAGGTATCAGATACGAGGGATGCAGGGATAAATACACGTGCACCATTTACCTCAACATTCAGGCCGCCCTTGACAACCTGAACAACCTTGCCGGTAAGAACGGTCTGGTTCTCAAATGCATCCTTAAGCTCCTCGGAAGCCTTGGAAGCAAGTGCCTCTCTGTGGGAAAGAACAACCTGTCCCTCTCCATCGTTAACCTTCTTTACCTTGCACTCGATTTCATCGCCGACATTGACTACTGTGGTGAGGTCTACAGTGTTATCTGCGCTGTAATCACTTCTGGTCATGATACCATCGGACTTGTACCCAATGTTGAGTGCAATCTCGTCAGGCTTTACACTAATAACCTTACCAGTAACAATCTCCCCTGCATGAATAGACTTTAATGATGCGTCAAGCATCTGTTCAAAACTCATCTCTGACATAATTTTGAACCTCCTCAATAATTTCTTTCGGGGTGCTTGCCCCAGCTGTAATACCTACGTTTTGAACCGCTTCATCCTGAACGAAGTTAAGATCTCCAACCGTTTGTATCAACTGGGTGTTACGACACTGGTCTTTACAAATCTCAAAAAGTTTCTTCGTGTTGGAGGAACTGCGCCCTCCAATGACAATCATCGCGTCGGACTGTTTCGCCAGTTCCTTCGCTTCCGACTGTCGCTCAAACGTTGCGTTGCAAATCGTATTAATAGCATTAACATAATAATGCTTTTTTTTCAAAATATCAATAATTAGTTTGAATTTATCGATATTAAACGTGGTTTGTGACACAACAACCACGCTTCTGCCCTCTCCGTTTGGTAATTTTTCAGCGGTTTCGATGTCCGGAATCGCTGAAATGACGCCTTCCGCCCAGCCCATGATCCCGACGACCTCCGGGTGCTCCGGATTTCCGGTCACGAAGACCTCCTCTCCGGCCGCGGTGTGCTGCTGCACGAGGCGCTGGATCTTCTGGACAAAGGGACACGAAGCATCGACGGCTTCGACCCTCTGCTTTTCGAGCAGCTCGTAGATGTGCTTCGGCACCCCGTGCGCACGGATGATGACGATACCATCGCGGAGCGTCGCAAGCTCCTCCTCGGATTCGAGCACCTGTACGCCCTCTGCGGCGAGCTTCTGAATCACGGTTTCGTTATGCACGATCGGTCCGTAGGTATAGATCGAACGCTGTTCCTCGGCCGATTTTCCATGCTCCTCCTCGAGCACGCGGTAAACGGTATCGACCGCGCGCTGTACGCCGAAGCAGAAGCCGGCGGTTTTCGCAAGTGTGACCTTCATAGCGCTGTCCTCAGTGCTGCATGCAGATCTCGAGGATGCGGTCGATCGTCTCGTCGATGGTCAGCGTCGAGCTGTCGACGAGCACCGCCTCCGGCACCTGGATGAGCGGGGAATGCTGACGGTGCATATCACGGTCATCCCGCGCGCGGATCTCGGCCTCGACCTCGGCGATGTCACAGGCCTCGCCTTTTTCACGCAGCTCGTTCGCACGGCGACGTGCACGCTCCTCGACCGACGCGGTGAGATAAATCTTCGTATCTGCGTTCGGAAGCACCTTCGACGCGATATCCCGGCCATCCATCACGACCGAGGTATGCTCCGCAAGGCTCTGCTGCAGCTTCACCATCTTCTCCCGCACGGCCGGATACTGGGACACCGTGGATGCGGCATCGCCGACCTGCTGGGTACGAATCCGGGTGGAGACATTGACGCCGTTCAGGAAGACCTGCTGAGCGCCTTCCTCATCATAGGCGATCGTGATGTCGATGTCGCGCACCGCCTCCGAGACGCGCGCCTCATCCTCGAGGGCGATGGCCTCGTTGAGACAGAAGAGACCGACGGCACGGTACATGGCACCGGTATCGATATAAACATAGCCGAGTTCGCGCGCTACGGCCTTCGCAATCGTTGACTTGCCGGCACCTGCCGGACCGTCGATGGCAATACTATATGGCATAACAGCCTCCTTCAAATATTATTTGATGCAGTTCATGAATCCAGTGCTTTGGCGGCGGACTTTCCGGCGAGGTGGCCGGTGGAGAAGGCCATCTGCATGTTGAAGCCGCCGGTGTAGCCGTCGACGTCGATGACCTCGCCGGCGAAGTACAGTCCCTTCACCTTTTTCGCCTCCATCGTTTTCGGATTCAGCTCCTTCACCGAGACGCCGCCCTGGGTGACGATGGCCTCCTTGAAGCTGCCGGTGCCGCGGATCGTGAAGTTGAAATCCCGGATGAGAGCCGCGATCTTCTTCCGTGTCTCGCGGTCGACCTCGGTGACCTTCCGGTTGATGTCGACGCCCTGGGCGGCGAGTCGTGCCGTGAAGACCGGAATCAGCTGCGCCGGGAGCAGTTCAGAAAACGCATTCCGGAGCTCCTTGTTCCGATAGGTATCGAAATCCCGGAGCAGGCGACGGTCGAGGTCCGCATCCTCCAGCGCCGGCTTCAGGTCGATGTGCACGGTGAGGAGTTTCCACTTTTTATGGTCGGAAGCATTGACCAGCTTCGTGACGACGGCGGATGCCGAGATGATCACCGGACCACGCAGTCCGCTCTCCATGAACTCGAGCTCGCCGAAGTCCCGGTAGTAGCTCTTTCCATCCTCGTCGCGGATATCGATCGCGATGTTCCGGAGGCTAAGCCCTTTCAGACGGTAGGCATCCGGCTCATGCACCTCGAGGGCGACGAGGGAAGGATAGGTTTCCGTCACCTTGAGGCCCGCCTCCTCGGCGAAACGGTAGCCATCCCCGGTCGAACCGGTCGACGGATAACTGCGGCCACCGGTCGCAACGATCACCGCATCCGCCGGACAGAAGCCACGATCTGTCACCACACCACGAACCTGTCCGTCCCGAAGCTCAATCTTCTTCACCTCGGTCTTATAGCGGATCTCGACGCCGAGCTTCTTTATATAGTGCTTCAGCGCATCCGTGATGCTGTAGGCATGATCCGACACCGGGAAGACACGGTCACCACGCTCGACCTTCGTCCGGCAGCCGTGGGCCTCCAGCAGATCGATCGTATCCTGATTCGTGAAGTCGTACAGCGCCGAGTACAGAAACCGCGGATTCGTCACATACTGCGGAAAGAAATCCTCGATGGCCGCCGCATTCGTCAGATTCCCGCGGCCCTTTCCCGTGATAAAGATCTTCTTCCCGAGCTTATCATTCTTTTCTATTAAAATCACGTCGGCAGCCGCCGCTGTTTCCTTCGCCGCAATTGCCGCCATCAGTCCGGCAGCCCCGCCGCCGATCACAAAAATTCTCATCGTTTTATCCTCGCTCCGCGCATTATATCATATGTCCGGGCATGATAAAAGTCCCGGAGAGTCGTCATTGAAAACACAGTACTACGAGTTCGGAAGACTCTAAAATTGTCCCCTTAAGAACCAGTAGGCTCTCTGCAAACGACGGAGTTTTCTTTAGGAAAACTCCGTGTTGCAGAGAGTGCTAAGGAAAAATTACTCCAACTGGTTCTAAGGGGGACAATTTTGATTCTTCACGAACTCTACGTATGGCTTTCAATGACGACTCTCCGGGACTTTATAAGAACAGTCAAATCATTTCGCGCTCATGACGAACATTTTATAAATAGCACGGATGGCCTTCTCGAAGTCCTCGTTCCGTACACCGATGATGATGTTGTACTCGCTGGAGCCCTGGTCGATCATCTTGATGTTGATGTACTCATGGGCGAGCGCAGAGAACACTCTGCCGGCCACACCACGGGATGACTTCATGCCACGTCCGACGACCGCGATCAGCGCAATGTCCGACTCAAGCTCGATGAGGTCCGGATTCACGGCACGCTGGATGCCGTTCAGGATCTTCTGCTCGCAGTGCTCAAGCTCCTCCTGATGAATGACGAGGGTCATCGTATCGATACCGGACGGGATGTGCTCGAAGGAAATGTTGTTGTCCTCGAGGACAGAAAGAAGCTTACGTGCGAAGCCGATCTCCGAGTTCATCATCGCCTTCTCGATGTTGATCGCGCAGAAGTCCTTCTTACCGCTGACACCGGTGATGATGAAGCGCGGCTTCTTCAGCGTGTTCTGCACGATGAGCGTACCATGGTCCTCCGGACGATTCGTGTTCTTGATCTGAATCGGGATCCCCTCACGGCGTACCGGGAAGATCGCATCCTCATGAAGCACACCGGCACCCATGTAGCTCAACTCACGAAGCTCACGGTAGGTGATGTAATCGATGACCTCCGGATTCGGTACGATGCGCGGATCTGCGACGAGGAAGCCGGATACATCGGTCCAGTTCTCATAGAGATTGACGTGCTCCGCCGCTGCAATCAGGGAGCCGGTCACATCCGAGCCGCCACGACTGAAGGTAACGACCTCACCCTTTTCATTGGCACCATAGAAACCCGGGAATACAGCATAATCGATATCCTTCAGTGCTGCACGGATACCCTCTTCCGTCTTCTGATAGTCACAGCTCCGGTCCTCCTTGAAGACGAAGCAGCTTGCAGAATCGATGAAGCTGAAGCCGAGGTAGGCTGCCATCAGCTTCGCATTCAGGAACTCACCACGCGAAGCCGCGTAGTCGCGGTCTGCACCCGCCTTGAGATCCTGCTCGATCCGATCGAAATCCGAAGCTAGGCTGAACTGGAGCTCGAGTCCATCGATGATCTCCTGATAACGATCCTTGATCGTCTGGAGCGTCTCCTGAAACTTCTTCTCATCTGCAACCGCATCCTGGAGACGATAGAGAAGATCGGTTACCTTCGTATCGCCGGAAGCCCGCTTACCCGGTGCCGAAACCACGATATAGTGTCTCGACTTATCAGAAAGAACGATGTCCTTTACTTTTCTGAACTGTTCCGCGGAGGCGCAGGAGCTTCCGCCAAATTTTGCAACCTTGATCATTTCGTACTCCCTTTCAAATCTGGCATATTTTTCGGATTATAGCATCGTGCTTCAAAATACTCAATATAATTAATACTCATGAGAACCATATCAGGGCGTCGGAATCATAACTGTGAAGTGAAGAAGGCCCGGAGGATCGACGACCGAAGCCATACGTAGAGACCGTGTAAAATCAAGCCGGGTCCCCTTAGCGGCACTTGGTACTATTTTCCTTAGCACCCTCTGCAACGCTGAGTTTTCATAAAGAAAACTCAGCGATTGCAGAGGGCCTAGTGCCGCTTAGGGTCCCCGGCTTAGATTTTACCAGTCTCGGAGTACTGTGCTTCGGTTGACGATCCTCCGGGCCTTCTTCATGTATTTAAACTCTTATTTATTCATTTCGAATCGCCGCCAGCGGACTCAGCTTCATCGCGCGCGCCGCCGGAACGTAGCCCGCGATCGTGCCGACCGCGATGGCGAAGCCGATCGCGAAGGCCGCGAGCCAGAACGGAATACTGGACAGACTGCCCATCGAGCCCGAGCCGAACATCATGGACCCGGCATTTTTCGTAAAGAAATTGATGATATACGAAATCAGATAGCTGACCGTGAGTCCCGCAACGCCGCCCATGAGCCCGATCATACCGGACTCACAAAGGAACATGTTCCGTATATCCGGCATCGCACAGCCCAGCACCTTCATCACACCGATCTCCTTCGTCCGCTCATAGATCGACATCATCATAGTATTCATGATACCGATCGCCGCGACGAGCAGCGATACGCCACCGATGCCGCCCAGCACGAGCTGCACCATATTGAGCTGCTGCTGTGCCTGCTTCAGCCACTCCATACTGGAGCTCACACTGAAGCCCATGTCCGAGATCTGCTTCTGCACCGCGCTGACATTATCCATATCATCGACGAACACATAGACGTTATTGTAGACATAGTACGGATACGGCTTCCCGTTTTTATTCGTTCTCGGATTCGGCACCAGCGCCTTCTTGTAGATCTTCTTCAGAAAACGCTTCAGGCTGTCGATGTCGGTGTAGACATTGTACGAGCCATCCGACCAGTCCTCGGCACCGCCCTTCATGATACCGGCAATCGGGAAGATGTACTTTTTCTGCTTCGGTTCCTGCGTACTGCCCTCACTGCTCTGTGTTCCCTGCGAGAGGCTCGACTGCGGGAAGGTGATGAATACCGTATCCTTCTCCGGATCGATCTCGACGTTTTCCCAGGTTTTCTGCTTATAGAAGCTGCTGTACAAGATCTGATTACCGTAGAGGAGCTCCAGCGTATCCGAGTTCGCCGCCGGCAGATGTCCGCCGTCCCGGAGCTCGAGTTGCCGGAGATAATCCTGGGTGACACCCACGATGCTGAAGGTGCCGCTGATGCCCTTGCACTTTGCCTCGATATTCACCTCGATGGACGGGCTCACGCCGGTCACATGAGGAATATGCTTAAAGCTCTCCACAGTCTCATCGGTCAGCATCATGGACTGGTTGCCATTCGTACCGCCGCCATAGCCGCCCTCGTATACATCGATGCGGGTCAGCGAGCCCATGCTTTGGTAGGACTTCAGCATCATCGCACTCATGCCGATGCCGAGACTCACCATGACCACGATGGACGCCGTACCGATCGCGACGCCGAGGACCGTGAGTACCGTCCTCATCTTCCGTCGCTTCAGGTTACTCGTTGCGAGCTTGATAAGATCAAATAGTCTCATCGTTTTCCTTTTCCTGCTTCTTCTTATCCTTATGCTTCTTCACGAATACCGCAGCCGCCGCCAGCAGCACGACGCCACCACCGATGATCGGAAGCTTAAAACGCTGGAAAAATCCCGGCGTCTCCTCCGGCATCATATCCATGCCGCTCATGTCATCCATGTTCTCCATCGGCTCGTTCACCATGAGGTTCACCGACTGCTCGGAGGTATGGACCTCTCCGTTCACATCCTCGTAGCTGATGATGACCTGAATCGTGCCATCATCCATGGTCGGAGCCGCACCCGTGATCATCGCATCCACAGACCCCGACTCACCCGGCTTGATATTTCCGACGTAGCTGCTGGTATCGTTGATCGAGTCTGCCTTAAACTCCGCGGTCACATTGTAAAGGATGACCTTACCGGTGTTGTTGATGTTGAACATCACATTTGCTTCACTGCCGACGTCAATGCTTTCAGGCATCACATCGTAGTTGGACACAGAAAGTCGTGCCTCCTGGTTGACGGTGATGTTCAGCGTCACCTTCTCCTCGGCGTTCTTGAAATCCGGGGAGTCATACTTTTCATTGATGGTCAGCGCATAGGAACGCGGATCAACGCCCGGTTCCGCCACCATATTCCATGCGATTTCCTTCGTCTCACCGGCCGCGAGGCTGTTGATGACATAGGAGTTCGCGCCGTTCTCCGTCGACAGCGCCGAGGACTCATTCACCTTTTCCGACTCGAGGG
This sequence comes from uncultured Oribacterium sp., assembly GCA_937927445.1. GTDB lineage: Bacteria > Bacillota > Clostridia > Lachnospirales > Lachnospiraceae > Oribacterium. The sequence goes on from CALAOB010000098.1 coordinate 53,090, forward strand.
ACAACAGGATATTGCTGGCACTGATGCCGGTACTTGCGTTCTGCATCTGTACCACCAGCTTAAACGGCTGCCCGGCGTACACCTTCTCCGGTTCGGTATGATAGCCCGCTACGACGAGACGCGCCTTTGATCGGTCGTTCGCATTGAAATCACGCTGACTGTCGGTTTCATCCGTGGTCGGGTTACTGATATGAACGTAGTAGGTATACTGCTCCGTCTTCGTGATGGTCGCGTCCGGCGTCTCCTTATAGCTCACCGTGAAGCCGATGGCATGATCACCGCTCTTCGAATCCTTCGCGATGGCCATCGAGTACGGTGCCGAGATCGTCTGATCTGCCTCCACACGGACGAAGCTGCGGTCATAGTTCTCCTCCGTCACACGGAACGGGAAGCTGCTGTAGTCGACCTTTCCGGCGGACGCCGTCGAAGACGCATCACCGGAGGCAGCACCGCCATTTCCCTTATTCATCTTCACGACGACATCATAGAGCGCCCGTCCCTTCTTATTGCGAAGATTCACGGCGAACTGTACGGTGCCCGGATAGGTGCCGCTCGGCGTCGACTGTCCCTCGCCGAGCACGAAGGCCTGATCCTTCGTCACGCTGGTCGGATTCGAAATCGTTCCGAGGTCCTGCACATAGATATTGATGAACTCGGCACGGCTGAGACTGCCATACTGTCCCGTCGAGTTATACGGCACATCGTAGTTCATCGAGATCGGGATCGCATAGTAGCCTTCCTTGATATCGTTCCGGATCTTGACATTAAAGGTCACCTCCTTATACTCGCCCTTCTGCAGCGAGCCGAGGTTCTTCTCCTGATTCATCGTCGAGGTACCGATCTCAAGTGGATAGGTACCGCCGTCCACCGGATAGGTGAGGCCGAGCGACGCATTATAGGCACGCTGCGCCCCCGCCTGGTAGCCTTCATTGTATGCATCATGCTGCAGGGACTCCTGCTCATTATCCGAGTCCTTATCATATGGATTCGACTTGTTCGAATTCGGCACGATGCCCTTCGTATTCAGCAGATTCTGATCCTGGCTCAGGCGCACGCGCACGTTGTTGATGACATCACCCGTCGGATTATAGAGTCCGTTCACGCCGTTAAAGCCCACCTTCACGGTCAGCTGGAAATCCTGTCCGATGCCGGCGACCGGTGTGTCTGCCGCGTCATGGATGAAGGTGTTCATGTTGGTATCGACGTAGGACGCCTGTGCCTCCATCGGCTGTACGAAGGACAATGCAGGCGACAGGAGCGCGAGCACCATCGCGCCGCACAGAAAGCGCCGAAGGATCGTATGCTTCTTTATCTCAAAATGCTTCATGATTTTATACCCCTCTATATACACCGTACTCAGCCGAGCGGCGTCACAAGCGCGTATGGCGGATTTCCGGTTTCTGTCTCTATTTTCTGTTCGATCGGGCTCTTCGGATTGATCACCGTCTCGACGATCTTACCATCGACGACACGTAACTGCCGGTCCGCCCAGGAGGCGATATGCGGATCATGGGTGACCATGATCAGTGTACGGTCCTCCTCGCGTACGATTTTCCGGAGAAGGCTCAGTACATCCTCCGTCGTATGCGAATCGAGATTACCGGTCGGCTCATCGGCGAAGATGATCTTTGGATCGATGACGAGCGCCCGGGCGATCCCGACACGTTGCTGCTGTCCGCCGGACATCTGGTTCGGCATATGCTCTCCCTGATCCCCGATCCCGATCAGCTTCATATATTTCTCCGCTTCCCGGATCCGCTTTTCATACGGCACCCCGCGGAACATCAGCGGCATCGCGACATTCTCGACCGCATTCATCGAGCCGATCAGATTATAGCTCTGGAAGATGAAGCCGACATTCTGACGCCGGAAGCTGACGAGCTCCGCTTCGCTCATCTTATCGATGCGCTTGCCCGCGATCTGAATCGCACCACGACTCGGCGCTTCCAGACCCGCCAGCATATTGAGACAGGTTGACTTACCAGAGCCGGAGGTACCGACGATCGCGACGAACTCCCCCTGGTAGACATCGAAGGACACACCATTCAACGCATAGACCTTATTGTCTCCGATTTTAAAAATCTTATATAGATCCCGCACCTTGATGATCGGTTCCACTGCATCTCTCCTGTACTTCATCGATAAATAAACGAGTTTCGTGGTCTTCATTATATGACAGGAATAGCTCATATACAATGAACGAATTTATGAACTCGCCGTCACGAAAATTAAGATTTACAAGCCACCCCTCCGCGGTCCCTGCTCAACTGTATACAAAAAGACCTGTGCACGTGCACAGGTCTTCGATCATTATGCGTTTGCCGGCTTGCCTTCGATGGAGTTCCACTTCGGGATGAGTACCTTGGTACCACCCATGTACGGCTGAAGCACCTCCGGGATGGTGATGCTGCCATCCGCCTGCAGACGGTTCTCGAGGAACGCGATCAGCATACGAGGTGGTGCAACACAGGTGTTGTTCAGCGTGTTTGCGAGATGGATCTTTCCATCCTTACCCTTGATACGGATGTGCAGACGTCTCGCCTGAGCATCACCGAGGTTCGAGCAGGAACCGACCTCGAAGTACTTCTTCTGACGTGGGGACCATGCTTCGACATCGCAGGACTTCACCTTGAGGTCTGCGAGATCACCGGAGCAGCACTCCAGTGTTCTGACCGGAATATCCATCGAACGGAAGAAATCAACGGTGTTCTTCCAGAGCTTCTCGTACCAGTCCATGGCATCCTCCGGCTCACAGACGACGATCATCTCCTGCTTCTCGAACTGGTGGATACGGTACACGCCTCTCTCCTCGATACCGTGTGCGCCCTTCTCCTTACGGAAGCAAGGAGAATAGGAAGTAAGGGAAAGCGGAAGGGTATCTGCCGGAAGGATCTCATCGATGAAACGACCGATCATCGAGTGCTCGGAGGTACCGATGAGGTAGAGGTCCTCGCCCTCGATCTTATACATCATGGCGTCCATCTCTGCGAAGGACATGACACCATCCACAACCTTGGAGCGGATCATATATGGCGGAATCACATAGGTGAAGCCGCGGTTGATCATGAAATCACGCGCATAGCTGAGTACGGCAGAGTGCAGTCTCGCGATGTCGCCGATCAGGTAGTAGAAGCCGTTACCGGCAACACGGCCGGCTGCATCAAGATCGATACCACCGAAGGACTCCATGATGTCGGTATGATACGGTACTTCAAATGCCGGAACGACCGGCTCACCGAAGCGCTCGTTCTCGACGTTGTGAGAATCATCCGGACCGATCGGAACGGACGCATCGATCATGTTCGGGATGATCATCATGCGCTTCGTCACCTCAGCCTGCAGCTTCGGCTCCTGCTCCTCGAGCTCCTTCAGACGCGCGGTAAATGCACCGACCTCAGCCTTGACCTCTTCTGCCTCCGCCTTCTTACCCTGCGCCATCAGCGCACCGATCTGCTTCGACACCGAGTTCTTCTTCGCACGAAGCTCATCGGCCTCCTGCTGGCACTTTCTCGCCTCGAGATCGTACTTGATGACCTCATCGACTAACGGAAGCTTCTCATCCTGAAACTTCTTCCGGATGTTTTCCTTGACAAGCTCCGGGTTTTCTCTGACAAATTTAATATCTAACATAGGATCCTCTCCCCTTCTGCGAAATCTTTCTGGCGTTAAACGCACCATTTACTATAGCTTGATTTACGTCTGTTTTCAAGTCATTCCGTCATAGTTGACAGTCCTGCCCCGGAGTGCTGGCAACAGAGGCACAGTACTCCGGCACCCCATTCGATCAGCTACAGTGCACTGAGAATGTCCTCGAACTGAACACCGTAGACGACCGGGACCTGCGCCTCCTCGCTGTGGCGGATGCAGAGCGCGACGAAATCGGCAGCCCGGCGGGTAGCGTTCTCGAGCGTCTCGCCGCGGAGTCACAGGCTCGCGACGATGGCACTGAAGAGGTCGCCGGTCCCCGGGCGGGCATCTCCGGTACGGGCATGATCAACGAAACGGAGATCGCCGTCCGCCTCCGATACGACATTGATCAGGGCTTCCGGCGGCATCGCTGCAGCCTCTTCTGTCTCCGCATAGGCCTCGACGCCGGTCACGATGATCTGTCCGTTTGTCAGGTGATGAAGCTCTGAAAGCAGGGCGTGCATCACCATCCCGCGTGTCGCGTCGCTCGTACAGTGGTCGAGCGTCTCCTTCAGCCCCGCATAATCGAAGTCGGCGAGGAAGGCCGCTTCCGTGAGGTTCGGGCAGATGAGATTCGCTTTCCGGCAGAGCGCGCGCATCGCCTCGATGTGCTCCTCCGTCATCCCGCGGTACAGGCGGCCGTGATCCGCCATCGCCGGGTCGAGGAAGATGCGGAGCTTCGGATTCCGCTGCTTCTCCGCCTCGAGATACGCGTCGAGGGCCCGGAGATCCGTACAGTCACCGAGGTAGCCGATCAGGATGCCGTCGAAATGGATGTTATTTTCGTTCAATGTCTCGAGCCGCTCTTCCATCAACTCCCCGAGTCCTGTACTGGATACGTGGGGGAAGGCGGTATGGTTGCTGAGCACCGCCGTCGGAATCGGGCAGGCGGTGAGCCCGAGCGCCGAGACGACCGGAATCTGGATGGAAAGCGAGCAGCGGCCGACACTGCATAAATCATTGATGAGCGCAAGTTTCTTTAACACGAAGGACTCCTTTATGCGTGCAGGATGGCGTTAAATGCCTTTACATTCTCCGCCATACGCTCCCGTGGCTTGAAGACGGCAGAGCCGGCGATGAAGAAGTTCGCCCCGGCATCCTTGATTTCCTGTACGTTGTCGAGGGTGACACCACCATCGATGCCGATGTTCAGCTCGAGACCGAGGGCGTCTGCCTGCTTGCGGAGGGCACGGATCTTCCCGATCGTATACGGGATCAGCTTCTGACCACCGAAGCCCGGGTTGACCGACATGATAAGTACGAGGTCCAGCATCGGAAGGACACAGTCCAGGGTGCTGATCGGGGTCGCCGGATTCAGGGCCACACCGGCCTTGAGGCCACGCTCCCGGATCTGCTGGAGCGTACGGTCGAGGTGCGTGCAGGCCTCCTGATGCACCGTGATGCCATCGGCACCGGCATCGGCGACCGCATCGATGTAGCGCCCCGGCTCGGAGACCATCATATGGACATCGAAGAAGCAGTGGTTATCCTTGCGTACCGACTGGATCACCGGCATACCGAAGGAAATATTCGGCACGAAATCGCCATCCATCATATCGAAGTGCAGGTACTTCGTGCCCGCCTCCTCGAGTACACGGAGGTCCTCACGCAGGGTTCCGAAATCAGCAGATAAAATCGATGGGGACAGATCATAATTCATAGTATTCTCCTCTGCCGTCTTCAAACGGCGTTTCATAATCAGTATCGCTTCTGGTCCTTCAGCTCCTGATAGAGCATGACATAGCTTTCATAACGCTCGCGGGCGATCTTTCCTTCCTCAACCGCACGCTTCACCGCACAGTCCTTTTCGCCGATGTGCACGCAGGTGTTGAAGCGGCACGCACTCCGGTAGTCCTCAAACTCCGGGAAGTAGTACATCAGCCGTTCCGGCTCGATGTCCGTCACATAGAGGGAGGTGAAGCCCGGTGTATCGAGCACATAGGTCTCATCATCGATGTAAAAGAACTCCGAGTGACGGGTCGTGTTCTTCCCGCGCTCGATCTTCTTACTGAGCTCACCGGTTTCCATGTTCGCCGCCGGGTGGATGAGGTTCGTGAGCGAGGACTTGCCGACACCACTCGGTCCGGAAAGAACGGTGGTCTTTCCGCGCAGTACCTCCATGATCTTCGGCAGGCTGTCCTCGTTCCGTGTGCTGATTTCGAGCACCGGATAGCCCGCCTGACGGTAGATCTCCGGAATCAGCTCCGGATGCTCCGCATGGATCTCCGGGATGGTCTTTGCCCGTGATTTTTTCTTCTTCCAGGCATCGCGATCCTCCGGCACCGTCTCCTCTTCCTCTGCCGTGTCCTCCCCTGGCTGCACGAGGTCGACCTTGTTAAAGAAGATCACCACCGGGATCTCCCGCTGCTCCATATGGATGAGGAAGCGGTCGAGCAGGTTCAGATTCGGATCCGGATGGCGGAGTGCGAAGATGACGACCGCCTGGTCGACATTCGCAACCGCCGGTCGGATCAGCTGATTTTTCCGTGGCAGGATGCGGATGACGGAGCCCTCATGCGCCTTCTCCGAATCCTGTACCGGTTCGATCTCCGCATCATCGCCGACGAGCGGCTTCTCGTTCCGGTTCCGGAAGATGCCCTTCGCGCGGCACTCATAGTCGCCCTCCGGGGTATGGACATAATAGAAGCCACCGATGCCCTTATAAATTTTACCTTTTAAAACCATGCATTACCTCTCTAGGACCGTGGTGCGAAATTCACGGTATAGGATGCGATGACGGTATCGTTCGACGCATCGACGATTTCGACGGTGCCCTTTCCGATGCCTGCGGCACCCTTGATGTTCGGGATCACGACCTGAAGCTCGGTGCCGGCTTCATAGCTGCGTGCCTCCTGCAGTGTCGTGTAGCGCTCCGTCCCATCGATTTCCTGGCAGAGACGGATCAGGATGATCCGCCGTGTATCCGCCGCCGGACTGGTCTCACCGCCGATCTTTACGGCCGTGTTGATCGAGCCGTACCAGGCACCCTGACTGTCGGCCACAGTACTCTTCTGGCTCGTCTCTCCGTCGGAACCGGAAGAAATCGTCAGCGAGATCGTCGTCCCCTTCAGGACCACGGAACCCGGTATCAGGCTCTGGTCGATGACCGTATCCGCCTCATGTGCCTCATCCGGCACATAGTCGATGCCATCCGGTGTGAGTCCTGCATCCTCCAGCGCGGTCAGCGCATCGTCTTCGCTCAGTGTACGCACCTCCGGCACCAGTGCCATGCCATTCTCGCTCGCAGAACCGGCGGAACGTGTGATGATCAGCATCGACGTTCCGCTGGTATCCGGCTTGCTGGTGCCGATGATATTGCCCATAGGGACCGTCTCGGAGAATGCATCCTGAATCTTATAGTTGATCTTTCGTTTTTCCAGCGCCTCGACCAGGGTGTCGCACTTCACGGCATGCAGCGCGTCCAGCTTCTCCGGCGTCGCCGGATCATAGAAGCGGATGGTCTCTGCCCCCTTCGACACCGTCACATCGAGGGTACTGCCGCTCTGGATTTTCTCCTTCTGGTAGGCGATGATCGTGCCCTCCGTCGGATACTGATCCGAGAAGCTTTCCTTCGTGGTCCGAAGATGGATATTGTAGGCACCGAGATAGTCCTCGGCCTCCTCCACGGTCTTTCCGAGGATATTCGGAAGGAGGTTGTCCAGCGCGGAGATCGTGATATTGATGGTGCCCGACTCCGTCTCCGTCGCCGTCTGTTCCAGCGGCTGTGTGGTTTCCAGCGCCGTCCGGCTGTCCCGGAAGAAGGAGAACATATTGCGGCCGATGATCAGCACCAGCACGATGATCAGCAGGATACAGACGCCGGCGATCACACGGTAGATTTTCGTCATGTGGAAGCTGGCTTCATCTTCCTCCGTATCATCGAGGGGAAGCGCATCCGTATCATCGAGATGCGCGAGCTTCTTCCGCAGCTTCTGCCGGTGCTTCAGCTGATTCAGCTCCCGCGGGGACAGTACCCGGGTCTCACTGAGGTCCTCCGGCATCTCACCGGACATGAAGGAACCGCTCGGATCCTTCAGTGCCTTCCGGAGGTCCTCCATCAGCTCACCGATGTGCTGGTAGCGGAGCTTTCCCTTCTTCTGCATGCACTTGTATACCGCCATATCGAGGGCCGGGTACACATCCGGTACCAGCTCCTTCACGTGCGGGATCGGATTCTCGAGGTGCGCGAAGACGACGGACACCGAGGTGTCGCCGTCATACGGCACCTGCCCCGTCAGCATCTCATACATCGTACAGCCGAAGCTGTAGATATCCGAACGCTCATCCGACTGCCCGGAGCGGGCCTGTTCCGGCGAAATATAGTGGACGGAGCCCATGACGGTAGCATTGACCGTCTGCTGCGTCGCGGCACGCGCGATGCCGAAGTCCGCCACCTTCACGTTTCCCTCGCTGTCGACGATGATGTTCTGCGGCTTGATATCCCGGTGTACGATGCCCATCTTATGCGCGAGCTCGATGCCGGCCGCCGCCTGCAGTGCGATGGCGATGGTCTCCTGCGAGTCCATGCGTCCCGCACGCTTGATATAATTTTTCAGTGTGATACCCTCGACGAGCTCCATCACGATATAGTGCAGCTTCGTCTCCGGATTATCGACGATATCGTAGACCGCGACGATGTTCGGATGATTCAGCTTCGCTGCCGCCTGGGCCTCGTTCTGAAACTTCCGGATGAAATCCTCATCCTCGCAGTACTCCTCCTTCAGGACCTTGATCGCGACCTCACGGCCCATCTTCCGATCGTTGGCACGATAGACATAGCTCATGCCACCCTGTCCGATCAGCGTATCGATCTCATAACGTTCGTCGAGCAGCTGTCCCAGCTCTACCATCATATCGTCGCCTCCTCTCGGTAAGGGCCGGTCAGGACGATGCCGATATTGTCCTTGCCGCCGTTGATGTTTGCCATGTCGATGAGTGCCTGTACCTTTTCCTGTACCGTGCTGTGCTCACGAATGATGTTCCGGATGCTTTCATTGTCGACCATGTTGGAGAGACCATCCGAGCAGAGAAGGAGATAATCCCCCTCGCTGAGCTCGATTTCGAAGAAATCAGCCTCCACCTGCGGCTCGATGCCGACGGCCCGCGTGATGATATTGCGGGACTCCATGTACTCCTTCGAGCCACGCCGCATGAGACCACGCCGTACCATCTCCTCGACATAGGAGTGGTCCCGGGTGATCTGACGGATGCTGTTTCCGTGGATGAGGTAGGCCCGCGAATCGCCGATATTACCGACGGTCAGATTCGACTCCTCGATAAATGCGATCACGAGCGTCGTGCCCATCCCGCTCAGATTCGGATTTTGCTGTGCCAGACGATAGAGACGCTGGTTCACGTCCCGGATTCCCTCCTGGAGCAGGCGGATCTCCGGCTGTGGCTCTGCGGCCTTCTCGATATAGCGCCGGAGCTCATCGACCGCATAGCGGGAGGCATAGTCCCCCGCCTTATGGCCGCCCATCCCGTCCGCGAGCAGAAAAAGATTCGGCAGCGTCCCCACCGGCTGATCGCTCGCGAAGACGTAATCCTGGTTCATACGTCGCCGCTGTCCCCTATCGGTTTTCGCGTAAAAATCCATCATGCTTCACCTGTAACTTCTGTAACTTCATCATCGTCGTCCAATGCAGACGCCCTCAACATCCTCACTTCGCAGCACCTTGTGGATTCCACTGCTGAACGAGGCTACGTATCATCACGCGCCCATCGTAGCGCTTTTTTTACCCACTACGCCTTCGAATCGATGCCCTCCGTCTCGAGGTAATCCCGGCGGAGCTGGCCGCAGGAGCCCGAGATGTCGGACCCCATCTCCCGGCGGATCGTCGCCGCGATGCCGTTCCGCTCCAGAATATGCTGGAAGGCCTCGACCTTCGAGCGGTCCGGCCGCTTCCAGTCCCGTTCCTTGATCGGATTCACCGGAATCAGGTTCACGTGGCACTGGAGCTTCCCGCCGTTCTTCATGCTGCGGATGAGCTTCACGAGCTCCATCGCCTCGGCCTTGTTATCATTGACACCCTCGACGACAGAATACTCGAAGGTCACCCGTCGACCGGTCTTCTCGAAGTAGTACTCGATGGCCGGCATGATCTCCGAGAGCGAGTACTTGTTGGCGATCGGCATCAGGGTCTTCCGTGTCTCGTCGTTCGGCGCATGGAGACTGAGAGCCAGCGTAATCCCGTAATTTTCATCGGCCAGCTGGCGGATCTTCGGCACCAGACCGCAGGTCGAGATCGTGATGTTCCGTCGCGAGATATGGAGCCCGTTTTCATCTGAAATCATGCGGATGAAACGGGTGAACTCATCGTAGTTATCGAGGGGTTCACCAGAGCCCATGATGACGATGTTATCGACCCGGGCACCGGTCGTCCGCTGGATCTGGTAGATCTGTCCGAGCATCTCTCCGCTCGTCAGATTCCGTGCGAGGCCGTCGAGGGTCGATGCACAGAACTTACAGCCCATGCGGCAGCCGACCTGCGAGGAGATGCAGACACTGTGTCCGTGCTGGTACTCCATCCAGACGGACTCGATGACGTGTCCATCCTGCATACGGAAGATAAATTTCTTCGTCCCATCGATTTTCGAGGTGAGCACCTCCACCGTTTCCGGCAGGGCCACACTGTACTCCGCACTCAGCTTGTCGCGAAGTCCCTTCGAGATGTTCGTCATCTCATCGTAGTGCTCCACCAGATTCTGGTGCAGCCAGCTATAGATCTGCTTCGCACGGAACGGCTTCTCCCCCATCTCCTCGAGCAGTTTTTTCAAATCCTTCAGTTCTAAATCGCGTAAATTCTTCATTCTTTTCGAAATACCGTAAGATAAAATCCGTCGGAAGGCGCACCCGGCAGGAACTTCCGCTCCTTCTCGAGGGTGAAGCCGCCCTTCGCCAGGATATAGTCCCGGTTGTCTTCATTTTCTTCCTTCGTCAGTGTGCAGGTGGAGTACAGAAGCTTCCCACCCGGCTTCACATAGGCACATACCGTATCGAGGATCTCCCGTTGCAGCTTCTGCAGCTCCCGGATTCCTTCACGACTCGCATTGAAGCGGATATCCGGCTTCTTTCCGAGGATACCGAGGCCGGAGCACGGGAGGTCGGCGATGACGATATCCGCCGTTCCCTGTCCGGCGGCATCCAGCAGCGTCGGATCCGGCGTGCGTGCGTCGTGCACCTGTGCCGTGATATTCGTAAGCTGCTGCCGTGCGATGTTCTGCTCGATGAGTGCCACCTTCGCTTCCGTGAGGTCCCGCGCATCGACGTGACCTGTGCCCCCGAGGAGGGCGGCGATATGGCAGCTCTTGCCGCCCGGTGCCGCACATACATCGACGACCTGGTCGCCCGGCTGCGGATTGGCTTCGAGGCCGACCTGCTGTGAGGCATAGTCCTGGATCGTGATCTCACCGCGCTGGAAGGCCTCGCTGTGGACGATATCGCCCTCCATCTCCTCGCAGTGACCATCCTGGAAACGAACGAAATTCTTCTTTTCGCCCTCGAGGAACCAGGCCAGCATGCGTTCGGTCTCCTCCCGTCCATAGACCTTCTTCAGTGTATCGTACATCCAGAGCGGTACACTGTAACGGATATAGGCCGGTGTCTTACCGGTATGGGCGAGGTTCTGGAAGATGACCTCTTTATCCCTGGAAACACTCCGAAGCACGCCGTTCACGAAGCCGCTCAGGAAGAAGACCTTATCCTCCTGGCTCTTCACGAGCTCGACGGCCTCATTGATAGCCGCACTGTCCGGCACCTTATCCATGTACAGGATCTGGTAGCTGCCCATGCGGAGCACCGTCCGAACCAGCGGCTCCATGTTTTTCGTATGGGTCTTACTGAGCTGGTTCAGGATGAAGTCGATCTGGATCGTGTACTCGAGGGTCCCCTCGACGAGCCGCGTCACGAAGGCACGGTCGCGCGCGGTCCAGTCCGGGTGCGCCGACAGTGCATCGCGGAGCACGATATGCGAGAGCTTCTTCTCCTCGAGAATCTTCATAAGGCTAAGTACAGCAATAGACCGCGGTGTCGCTGCGGTCTTTTCTCTCGAAATCTCTGATATTTTCTTCTCCGGCGTCTTCACCGGACCGCGTCCCTGCTGCGGACCTCTCCGACCTGCGTACGCGCCATGCTGTGCATCGCGCCGACCACGCGATCCATGTCCTCCGCGTGTCTCTCTCGTATCTGCTGTATCCGCGGCCTTTTTTCCGGCATGCATGAATTTATGCAGCGGGCCCTCTGTCCGGGTCTTTTTATTTCGCTGATTCTTATTTTCCATGAAACGTTCTCTGCAGTTTCCTCTCTTTAGTATACCGTGTAGCGTCACACGATGTGCTTATCTTCATCCAGGCGCTGTCCGCTGTCCCTTCATCCATTTACGGAGATTCGGATATCGGGACTTCGTCAGTCGTCACGTCGCCGGCTGCCCCGCGTCAGGATCAGCAGTCGGAGCAGCTGTAAGAGGGACGACGCCGCTGCGGCGACATAGGTGAGCGCAGCCGCTGTTAGAACCGCCTTCACACCATCGAGCTCCTCTTCGCTCAGCACCTGATTCTCACGCAGCGTCTTCACCGCACGGCGGGATGCATCAAACTCGACCGGAAGGGTCAGAAGCTGGATCGAGATCGCCACGATGAAGGCGATGATTCCGATCTTGATGAGCGGCGTCCAGCTGATGAGGATCCCGAAAAAGATCATCGGAATCGAGATCTTCGAAGCAACGGCGCAGGCCGGCGTGATCGTGCGCGTCAGCACCAGCGGTCCGTAGCAGACGTGATCCTGGATCGCATGACCGCACTCGTGGGCAGCCACACCGATGGCGGCGATCGAGCTGCTGTTGATTGTCGATTCACTGAGGTTCAGGACCTTCTTACTCGGCACATAATTATCCGTCAGATTGCCGGCGATGCCCTGAACACGGACGTTCGTGATGTCGTTCCGGCTCAGGATCAGACGGGCCGCGTCTGCACCGGTGATGCCGGCGCGTGCGCCGATCTTCGCATATTTCTGAAAGGTCCGATTGACATTGGCACTTGCCATCATCGATAAGATGACGCCGATCAGCACCAGGATGTAGGTCGGATCATAAAACATCGGATATCCATAGTAACCGTACATAGTAATTCCTCCTGTCATGCTATGCCCTACAGTGTACGACATATTCGTGATCAGTGTTTGTTGAAATTCTGAACTTTATCTGAAGATTCGTGCTGCCGCGTGGCAGCCCCAGTCTCACCAGCGCGGAAGCCCGGGTGAAACGCCCGGCAGCGTGATCACACGTGTCGTCGATCGCTTAGAAACGGTGTCCGCGCAGGAAGTCCTCCGCCTTCATGCGCTTCTTGCCCTCGAGCTGCAGCTCCCGGATACGAAGCGCACCGTGGCCACAGCGCACCACCAGCATCTTCTGGTCGGCATAGACATGACCTGCCTTCGTGCCCTCCGGCATCGTCGTATCCCGCTCCGGCATCATCACCGCCACCTCCGGCAGCGGATACAGCTTACAGTCTTCGTCGGTCAGCACATCGGCATCCCAGAGCTTCAGCTGCTTCCCGCCGAGGAAGCTGTAGGCGGACGGCCACGGATTGAGTCCGCGGATCTTCCGCTCGATGACCACGGCATCCTCCGTCCAGTCGATGCGACCGGAGGTCTTCGTGAAGAGACCGACCTTCGTCGCCTGTGAGGCATCCTGTGCGACCGGCGTGATACTGCCGGCCTCGAGTCCCTCGAGGGTCTCTACGATGAGCTTTCCGCCGAGCTTCGCCAGCTTATCGAAAAGCGTGCCGCCGGTCTCCTTTGGATCAAGCGGAATCCGCTTCATCATCAGGATATCACCGGTATCGAGTCCCTCGTCCATCTGCATGGTCGTCACGCCCGACTCGGCATCGCCGTTCAGCACAGCCCACTGCACCGGTGCCGCACCACGGTACTTCGGAAGCAGCGAAGCGTGCACATTGACACAGCCATACTTCGGAATCTCGAGGATATCCTTCGGCAGGATCTGACCAAATGCGGTCACCACGATCACATCCGGTGCAAGCGCGCGCATCTCTTCCTTCAGCGCCTCATCCTTCCGGATCCGCTCCGGCGTCGCCACAGGTATCCCGTAGCCCTCCGCCGCGATACGCACATCACTCTTCTGTGCCTCGCCATGCCGTCCCTTCGGACGATCCGGCTGCGTAATCACAAGCGGAATCTCATAGCCCGCCTTCACCAGTGCATCGAGCGTCGCCACCGCAAAATCCGGTGTTCCCATAAATATTACCTTCAACTCATACCTCCGTTCCAACGGCATCTGGATTGCTTTTAACAAAGTAGTACTGTGCTTCTGTTGACGTTCCTCCGGGGTCCCTCGACGATCACTCGAAGTCCTCGAACTCCTCCTCGTCGAGGCTCTCGTACTCTACATCCTCGAGCTCACCCTCGACCTTCGAGGTGTAGAGGATACCGTGCAGATGATCGTTCTCATGCGCCATCGCACGTGCGAGCAGACCCTCACAGTCGAAGGCATACGGCTGCATGTTCGCATCGAGTGCCTCCACATGCACCTTCATCGCTCTCGTGACCACGCCCTGCTTGCCCGGTACGGACAGACAGCCCTCGTCACCGGTCTGGGTCTCGTCGCCGATCGGGGTCACCGTCGGATTGATGCAGATATAACGCTGACCATCACCGATGTCGATGACGAACAGCTGACGAAGGATACCGACCTGTGGAGCCGCGAGACCGACGCCGTTGGCCGCATACATTGTCTCAAACATATCGTTGATGAGGTCAACGGTACGATCCGTTACGGCCTTCAGCGGCTTGCACTCCTTCTCCAGAATCGGGTCTCCAATTTCACGAATGGTTCTTAATGCCATAATACTCTCCTAACTACTGTAAATCATAATTCAACAGCACGAGTCCGCGACGGTCGTGCTGACGTACACGTTCGGTAAAACGATCCCGTAACCTGATGATTATATCATGGGACGGGTGTTTGATATAGACGATTTTTCGATAGACATCGTTGATCCGGTAGACCGAGGCCTCGAGCGGTCCGATGAGTTCCGCGCCCTCGGCGCTGCAGTCGAGCTGAAAGCCCTCCGCCGCAGCGGCACTCACCATGGAGAGGAAGTCCTCATCCTTGCTGGCGAGCTGGATCGTCATGAGGCGCTCCGTCGGCGGATAGCCCATCAGCTTTCGGAAGCGGAACTCCTTCTCATAGAAGGCCTTGTAGTCCTGGCGCTTCGACAGCACGATCGCATAGTGATCCGGCTGATAGGTCTGGATGATGACCGTACCGGCCTGCGCGCCACGCCCCGCCCGCCCGGCTGCCTGGGTCAGCAGCTGGAAGGTGCGCTCCGAGGCCTTGAAGTCCGGTGCCGAGAGATTGAGGTCCGCAGCGATCAGCCCGACCAATGTCACATCCGGGAAATCATGTCCCTTGACGATCATCTGGGTACCGATCAGGATGTCGGCCTGGTGCTTCCGGAACTTCTCGAGGATACGCTCGTGGTCTCCCTTGCGTTTCGTCGTATCCGCATCCATACGGAGCACCGACGCCGTCGGAAAGACCTTCTTCACATAGCTCTCAAGCTTCTCCGTACCGAAACCAAAGGGCGCGAGGTACGGGCTGCCGCAGCTCGGACAGAGCTTCATGAGCCGTGTCTGGTAGCCACAGTAGTGACAGCGCAGGGAACCATCCCGGTGCAGGGTCAGGGTGATATCGCAGTGCGGGCACTTCAGCGCCTCACCGCAGCTTCGGCAGGACACGAAATTCGAGTAGCCGCGCCGGTTCATGAAGAGCATGATCTGCTCCTTCTTCCCGAGCTTCTCCTGCATGAGCGTATAGAGCCGCTCCGAGAGGATGCTCCGGTTTCCCTTCGCCAGCTCTTCCCGGAGGTCGATGATCTCGGTCTCCGCCAGCTGCGCGCCGACATGGGCCCGCGTGAGCAGCTCGAGCAGCTGCACCTCACCCCGGAGGGCGGCACTGTAGATCGTGAGGGACGGCGTCGCGGAGCCATAAAGCACCGGACAGCCCGCAAGACGTGCCCGCTCGTACGCGACATCCCGCGTCTCATAGCGGGGTGCCGTCTCCGACTTGTAGGCAGACTCATGCTCCTCGTCCATGATGATGAGCCCGAGGCGCTCGAACGGCGCAAACACCGCGGAGCGTGGTCCGATGAGAACATTGACCTCGCCGCGCTCGCACTTCGTATACTGCTCGAAGCGCTCGCCGATGCTCATCCGGGAATTGAGGATCGCAACCCGGCCCTGAAAGCGGGTCGATACACGACGCACCGTCTGGTAGGTGAGCGAGATCTCCGGGATCAGCAGGATCACCTGGTCTCCGCGACGGATCACCTCCTCCATGATGTGGAGGTAGACCTCGGTTTTTCCGGAGCCTGTGATGCCGTGCAGCAGGTAACGTGGCGAAGAGCCTCTATTATGATACCCGGTGATGACCGCGTCCGCGGCCCTCGCCTGTGCCGGATTCAGCTCATGGTACTCATCCTGCTCGTTCTGATACATGCGGATCGGATCGATGCGACGAGCGTTCTTTCGCACGGTCCGGCGCACCGGCAACACCGTCTTCAGGCACTGGTTCATCGTCGTCCCGTATTCGGTCGACATCCAGGCGGCGAGGTGGATGAGCTGCTCCTGAACGGAGATGGCATCCGGAATCACCGCGGCGATGTCCTTCACCTTTGACGGATCATAGTCGAAGGTTTCACGAAGACCGACGACGTAGCCGGTTTTCTCTGCATTGGACGCACCAAAGGGGATCGTGACACGATCCCCCACGTGAAGGTCCATGCCCTCCGGAATGTGATAGGTATAGGCACGGTCCAGTGCTTCATTTGTGATGTCAATGATGATTTCTGCGTACATCAGCGCTGTTCCTGTTTGAAGTCACGTACGATCTCGGACAGCTTCATGCTGTTCGAGCCCTTGAAGAGGATGACATCCCCGCTGCAGGCGATGGCGTGAAGGGTGTTGCGGAGCTCCTCGAGATCCGTGAAGTACTCGATCGTCGGCATGCTGCGCGCAGCCTCGTCCCCGATCGGCTTATGAGGCTCGGCAACCGCATTCCGTATACCCTCGCCGATCGCAACGGCGCGCTCTCCATACAGGAAGACCGCATCGATCGGCAGGGTTGCAAGGTAGCTTCCGACCTCGCGATGGTAGTACAGCGTCTTTTCACCGAGCTCGAGCATGTCAGCGAGCACCGCGATGTGCCGTTTTCCCTCGAGGGAGGCGAGGGCCTCGAGCCCTGCCTTCATGGACGCCGGTGATGCGTTATAGGCATCATCGATGACGAGGACGCCCTCCTTCGTACGGAAGGTCGCTCCACGGCCGGCGAGCCCGGAGAAGTTCTCGAGCGCATGCTGCGCGGCTGCCTCATCGACACCGAGTGCCGTCGCGATGTGCATCGCGGCCGAGGCATTCTGCAGCATATGGCTGCCCTTCACCAGGAGATGAAGCTCATAATCCTTCATTTCATAGTTGCGGAGCTCGATCGTCTGCGCCGTCGCGATACCGAAGGCATGAATCTCATCGAGCGTGACCTTCGAGAGGATCGCGTCGTCCATGTTGAGGTAGAGTGCACCGCCCTCCCGCATCCCGTCGAGGATGTGCAGCTTCTCCCGGAGGATGTTCTCCTGGGTCTTCAGCTGCTCGATGTGCGCGATGCCGATGTTTGTCATGACGGCCATATCGACACAGGCGATCTGCGCGATCCGGGTCATCTCCCCGGGCTCCGACATGCCGAGCTCGATCACCGCTGCCTCCGCGCCGGAGCGGGCCATCTGGAACATCGTGATCGGTACGCCCACCTGGGAGTTCGCATTGCCCGCCGTCTGGAAGACCTTCTTTCCGGCCGCGATCGCGGTCGCGATCATACTGCGGGTCGTGGTCTTCCCGACCGAGCCGGTGACACCGATGACGGTGCCGTGGAACTTCTTCCGCTCCATGTAACCGATCTCCTGCAATGCCTTCGTCGTGTCCGGAACCTGATAGAAGCGGACGCCCGGATGCTTCGCCTGCATCGCCTCGATCGGACGGGAGCTGAGCACCGCGACCGCGCCGTTCGCGATGGCCATATCGATATAATCATGTCCATCGCTGTGCTCACCGATGATCGGCACGAAGAGGGCATGCTGCATTTTCTTACGCGAGTCGAGCACGATCTCCTCGATGCCCTCGTCACTGAATCCGAAACTGATATCCGCTGTGTTCATACTGTTCTCCATGAAAGTCTGTACTGCAGGTCGCTGATGCCATGCAGCATCACGTTATGCCCGGGGCTGTGATCCACCCGGGCGTGAAAGCCGGCGATGTACGCCGCTGTCAGAGCTTATACTTCGCTGCTGTCTCGAGGATGACCTCCCGGTCGAGGAAGTGGGTACGCACGCCCTTCACCTCCTGGTAGTCCTCATGTCCCTTTCCGATCACGGCGATCATATCACCCTTCTCGGCATGGGTCATCGCATACTCGATGGCCTCACGACGATCCGGAATCTCGACATAGTTGCCGCCCGCCGGGACGAGGGTGGACTTGATATCCGCGATGATGTCCGTCGTCTCCTCATCACGGGAATTATCCGCCGTGAGGATGCTGAGATCCGCGAACTCAGCCGCCGCCTTGCCCATACCGTAGCGACGGTCCTTTGCACGGTTGCCACCGCAGCCGAAGACCACGATGAGGCGCTTCGGTTGAAGCTCCCGCAGGGTGCTGAGCAGATTTTCCATCGCCATCTCGTTGTGCGCATAGTCGACGAGCACCGACATCGTGTCGTTCTTAAAGACGATCTGTGTACGCCCATCGACGTGCACGCGCCGGAAGGCGCTCATGATCGCGCGATGCGGGATCCCGATCAGTGACAGAACGGAAATCGCGGCCATCGCATTGTAGACATTGTACTTCCCGGGCAGATCCATCTGGATCTCGAGTTCCGTGTGACCACTCACATCGAAGCTGATCCCGACGAAGTCCGGACGGTTCACGTGTTCGATGTTGTCGGCCATGAAGTCGGCCGCGCGGTCGATCGCAAAAGTAAACATCTTGCATGGCGCAGCGGCGAGGAGCTCATCCGCATAATCCGCATCCATATTGATGATGCCAACACGGGACTGTTTGAAGATGCAGCTCTTATAGTACTTGTACTCCTCGAAATCCGCATGCTCGTTCGGACCGATGTGATCCGGCTCGATGTTCGTGAAGATGCCGTAGTCGAAGGTGATCGCATCGACACGATGGAGCTTGAAGGCCTGGCTGGAGGCTTCCATCACGACGTAATCACAGCCCTCATCCCGCATCATACGGAAGTAGTGCTGAAGATCATAGGACTCCGGCGTCGTGTTCTTCGTCGGCAGGTGATGACCGCCGTACTCGACACCGGTCGTACCGATGCAGCCGACCTTCTCGCCGGCGTCCTCCAGGATCTGCTGGATCATGTGTGCGGTGGTCGTCTTGCCCTTTGTTCCGGTGATGGCGATGACCGTCATCTCCCGGCTCGGATGACCGAAACGTGCCGCGCTGAGCGCCGCGAGGGACGCACGCGCATTCTCGACCCGAATGATCGCGACCTCGTCCGGTACCGTCGCGAGATCGAGCCCGAATTCGGAAAGATCCTCCTCGATCACGATGGCCTGACAGCCCTGTGCGATGACCGCCGGGATGAAACGGTGTGCATCGACATTCGCACCCTTCATCGCATTGAAGACGGTCCCCTCCACTGCTTTTCTCGAATCAAACACGACCTCATGGACCTCCGGAACCGAAGGCTCACCATGCACGGTCTCATACTGTATGTCACTCAGCCAGTCTACAAACTTCGCCATAATTTTTCTCTTTTCGTCTTAAAGTATACCGGCCCTCCAGAGATACCAGAGGGCCGCAACAGAGATCATCAGAAGAGTCCGGTGATCTTTCCGTCATTCACATCGATGCCAAACGCCGCCGGCTTCTTCGGAAGACCCGGCATGGTCATGATGTCACCGGTGAGGCAGACCACGAAGCCGGCACCCGCCGAAACATAGGCATC
Organism: uncultured Oribacterium sp.; assembly: GCA_937927445.1. Classification (GTDB taxonomy): domain Bacteria; phylum Bacillota; class Clostridia; order Lachnospirales; family Lachnospiraceae; genus Oribacterium. Next base: position 72,806 of record CALAOB010000098.1, read on the forward strand.
CCGAACCGTGATACGGAAGCCGGTCGGACGGCCGAGCTTCTTCGCATCGTCGCTCAGGCTGTACTGGGTCTTCGCCATGCAGACCGGAACCTGACCGAAGCCGAGCTCGGTGAGCTTATCGAGGGCCTTCCGTGCCTTCGGCTCATAGTTCACGTCATCGGCACCGTAGATCTTCGTCGCCACGGCCTCGATTTTCTGATAGAGATTATCCTCGAGCTTCTGTACCGGCGTGAAGTGTGCTTCCTTCTTCTCGAGGGTCGCAAGCAGGGTCTTCGCCAGCTCGACGCCGCCCTTGCCGCCTTCGCCATGTACCTTCGAGAGGGCGAACTCCGCACCACGCTCGCGGCAGAAGTTCTCGACAAACTGAAGCTCCGCCTCGGTATCCGTCGCGAACTGGTTGATGGCCACGACGACCGGGATACCATAGCTCTGCAGGTTCTCGATGTGCTTCTCAAGGTTTACGATGCCCTTTGCGAGTGCATCGAGGTTCTCGGCCGCAAGCTCGGTCTTCGGTACGCCACCGTTGTACTTCAGTGCGCGTACGGTTGCGACGAGTACGGCCGCATCCGGCTGGAAGCCGGCCATCTGGCACTTGATATCAAAGAACTTCTCGGCACCGAGATCGGCGCCGAAGCCGGCCTCGGTTACGGCGATGTCACCGAGCTTCAGTGCGAAGCGGGTCGCCTGTACGGAGTTACAGCCATGGGCGATGTTTGCGAACGGGCCGCCATGCACGAGGGCCATGTTGTGCTCGAGGGTCTGGATGATGTTCGGCTTGATGGCATCCTTCAACAGTGCTGCCATGGAGCCGACCGCCTGCAGATCCGCTGCGGTCACCGGCTTGCCATCGACATCATATGCCACGATGATGCGGGCGAGACGCTTCTTGAGATCCTCCATATCGTCTGCGAGGCAGAGGATCGCCATGATCTCGGACGCCACGGTGATGACGAAATGATCCTCACGTACGACACCGTCCGCCTTTCCGCCGAGACCGATCACGATGTTCCGGAGTTGACGATCATTCATATCGACGCAGCGCTTCCAGTTGATGGCCTTCAGGTCGATGCGAAGCTCGTTGCCCTGCTTGATATGGTTATCGAGGAGTGCGGCGAGCAGGTTGTTTGCGCTTGTAATGGCGTGGAAGTCACCCGTAAAATGAAGGTTCAGATCCTCCATCGGGACGACCTGCGCATATCCGCCGCCAGCCGCGCCACCCTTGATGCCGAAGCACGGTCCGAGGGACGGCTCACGCAGTGCGACCACGGTCTTCTTTCCGAGCAGGTTCAGTGCATCCGCGAGACCGATCGATGTGGTGGTCTTGCCCTCGCCAGCCGGTGTCGGATTGATCGCGGTGACCAGAACGAGCTTTCCGTTCGGACGATCCTTGATCTTATCCCAGAGATCGTCGCTCAGCTTCGCCTTGTACTTACCGTACTGCTCGAGTTCATCCGCCTCGATACCATACGCAGCCGCTACGTCTGTGATGCGATCCATCGTAGATTCCTGTGCAATCTCAATATCAGACTTCATCTCTTACCTCTTTCTCTCATAGCCTTTAGTATCTATATTTCGAGGGGCAGGCCCCTGAAAAACAGTGTATCCTTGGTTCCCGTCTCGTTTCGGAAGGACAATGCTTCCGGCAGAGCATCTTCACGCTCCATCCGCTGTACGGACGACCGGTGACCTTACCCGTTCGATATCAACTCGTCGAACTCAGCGAGCGTCATGATGATCTTCCGTGGCTTCGTGCCCTCCTCCGGGCCGACCACGCCGGCATCCGCGAGCTGGTCCATGATGCGGGCCGCACGGTTGAAGCCGATGCGGAACTTCCGCTGGAGCATACCGATCGAGGCCTTCTCGGTCTCGATGATCAGCTGGCCGGCCTCGGCGAAAAGCTCGTCCTGGTTTCCACCGCCACCGATGCCGCCCTCTCCGCCGCCACCGGACTGTACCTGCTGCTGGATGCGTTCACTGTACTCAACCTCGCCCATCTCCTCCTTGATGAAGTCGACGACGTCGGAAACTTCCTGATCAGAGACGAAGGCGCCCTGTACACGCACCGGCTTCGGGATGCCCTGCGGGAAGAAGAGCATATCGCCCTTTCCAAGCAGCTTTTCGGCGCCGTTCATGTCGATGATGGTACGGCTGTCGGTACCAGACGAGACGGCAAAGGCGATACGGCTCGGAACATTGGCCTTGATCAGACCGGTGATGATGTCAACCGTCGGACGCTGGGTCGCGATGACGAGGTGCATACCGGCGGCACGCGCGAGCTGGGCGATACGGCAGATGGCGTCCTCGACCTCCTGGCTCGAAACCATCATAAGGTCCGCGAGCTCATCGATGATGATGACGATCTGCGGCAGCTTCTCCGGCTTCTGATCCTCCGGAATCTCCGGATCATTCCGCACGGCCATGATCTTCTCGTTGTAGCCCTTGAGATCACGGGAGCCGCTCTCGGCGAACTTCTTATAGCGATCCGTCATCTCGGCCACCGCCCAGTTCAGCGCGGAGGCAGCCTTCTTCGGATCGGTCACGACCGGAATCAGGAGGTGCGGGATGCCGTTGTAGACGGAAAGCTCCACGACCTTCGGGTCGATCATGATCATGCGGACATCCTCCGGCTTATACTTGAAGAGGAGGGACATGATGAGCGTGTTGATGCAGACCGACTTACCGGAGCCGGTGGCACCCGCGATGAGCAGATGCGGCATCTTCGCGATGTCGGTCACGATGGTCTTACCGGCGATGTCCTTTCCGACACCGAAGGCAAGCTTTGCCTTCGCGCCCTGGAACTCACTGCTTCCGAGTACCTCACCGAGGTAAACGGTGGCCCCGTGCTTATTCGGCACCTCGATGCCGACCGCCGACTTGCCCGGGATCGGCGCCTCGATACGGATATCCGCCGCGGCGAGACGCATCTTGATATCGTTCGTGAGGGAGACGATCTTCGACACCTTCACACCGATCTCCGGCTGCAGCTCATAGCGTGTCACCGCCGGACCGATGGAGATGTTCGTGATCGTGACATTGACACCGAAGCTCTTCAGGGTCTCCTGGAGGGTCAGCGCATTCTGACGAATCTCCTCTCTCGTATCGAAGTCCTGTCGTGCCGGCTGCTGCAGGAGACGGAGCGGCGGAATCACGTACGGCTTCTGCGGCTTCTTTTTCTCGAGGATCTCCTGCTGTACCTTCGCGTTATCCGCATCCGTCGGTGTATTTTCCTTCTTCTCGCGATCGAGCTGGGATTCGATCTTCTTTTTGATCGGCTCGACATCGGCATCGATCACCTGACCGTTTGACGCGACGATGCGCCGTGTCCCCTGCTCCATATCACCGCGCCCGATGGTGGCCACGCCGTTGCGACCGACGCTTACCTCATCGTCACCCGCATAGGCCGCTTCCGATGGATCATCGTCGGCATCCTCGAGCGGAGGCTGCTCCGCATCCATCACGTTCTCAGCTGCAGAAGGCTGTGCATACTGGCCGAATGCGTCGTCTGCATGTCGGTCAGTCTCGTCCGCCCCATCATCCATATAGTTATCCATGAGGTTCTGATCATCCCAGAGGCTGCCGCTGATCGGGAAATCATCCTCGATGGCCTGTACTGACTTGCCCGTCGGGGTCGCTGCTGGCGACTGAGCTGCCGTCGCTATATTCGCTCCGGTCCGGATCGGGAGGACGGTCTCCGTGCTGCTCGACGCCGTCGCGCTCGTAGCTGCACCTGCAGCGCTTCCTGCCGCAGCTGCCAGGGCATCACTGCCCGGCATCGCAGTGCGGTCGTCCCGTGAC
>CALAOB010000099.1 GCA_937927445.1 uncultured Oribacterium sp.
AAGACTAAATGCAACTTGCGATTAGAGGAGTAGCATTTCGAATTTCAATTTTGGATTTAATATAGTCTGTTTGACGACTATAGGCAATTTAGGAGCTTCATGCTAAAATTCAAGGAAGGAGGATAGACTATGGCAGGAATGAATGTGGCTATAAAGCCTGAAATAATCAGCTGGGTACTGCAGGTGATTCAGTTTGACAATGTAGCCGTTTCTGTTATTGACTTGTTGAGCAAGTGGAAATCTGGCGAGAAAACTCCTACTTTTAATCAGGTAGAAGAAATTAGCAGAAAGACCAATATTCCCTTCGGATATTTCTTTTTAGATAGACCGCCAGTAGAAGATTGCCCGCTTGCCGATTACAGGACGGTTAAAAGCGTTGCTGTTTCGGAACCGAGCAGAAATTTAATTGATACGCTTGATTCCATGCAGGATATACAAGACTGGATGACAGATTATGTCATTGATAACGGGCAGGAAAAACTTACATTTGTAGGTGTTGCAGCCGGTGCCGAAGATGCTGATGCTGTTGCAGATGATATTAGAAAAGTGCTTCAACTGGACAAACAGTGGTTTTTACAGTCGGCGTCCGTCATGGATTCTTTCAGATTGCTAAAAAATGTATTTGAGCGAGCTGGGATTCTTGTGATGATGAATGGAATAGTAGGAAATAATACCAGAAGAAAGCTGAATGTTGATGAATTCAGGGCATTTACGTTGGTGAATTCGTATGCACCTTTAATTTTTATTAATACGGGTGATACAGATACAGGAAAACTTTTTTCTTTACTTCATGAACTGGCGCATATCTGGATTGGGAAAAACAGCTTGTACAACACGCAGATGAATGCGAGTGCAGAAAGCAATGATGAAAAATTATGCAACGCAATTGCGGCTGAAATTCTGGCTCCAAAGGATGTATTTCTTGAAAAATGGGAGGAGACCGAGGGCACTATATTAGAAAAAGTCGAAGCGCTTGCTAAGGTATTTAAATGTAGTAGATTCGTTATTGCCAGAAGAGCGCGTGATTTCAAAAAAATCACGCAGGAAGCTTATTTAGAGATTGTACGTGCTTTGACGGAAAAATATCATGAGTGGAAAGCAAAACAGGATTCTGTAAAGAGTACGGGGGGTGATTACTACAGAACCTTGCAGAGCCGACTGGATCACCGTTTGGTGATTTCCTTAGCTAATAGCGCCAGAGAAGGGCGCACACAGTATTCGGAGGTTTATCGCTTGACGAATACCAATAGAAAATCTTTTGGTAAACTGCTTTCAGACATAGGAGGCTCTGGATGGTAGAAGATAGATTCTTACCCGATGCTAACACCTTTATAACTGCATATCAGACATCATATGCCTTTGATATAGCACCAGGGTACTGGAAACAGCTAAAGCCAGTATTGCTACGAAAAAATGTATTCATTTTAGATGTAGTAAAAGCAGAACTTGAAAAAGGCGAAGATGAATTAACTGAATGGTTTCGTTCTATAGACGAGCTGCCTGTTCTTGATAGAAAAGATTCGGAAATATTCGCCAACTACGTTAAAGTGCTTAAGTTTTTACAAGAGAGTCCTATGTATACAGAAAAAGCACTCCGCGAATGGTCAGACGAGAAAGTTGCAGACCCTTGGCTGATTGCAGCGGCTCGAGCTAAAGGCGTGAAAATAGTGACGTTTGAGAAGGGGTTAGGGCATATTACTATGCCGAGTGGTAGGCCTAAAATTCCAGATGTTGCCCGAGAATTTGGTGTTGAGTGCATTGATTTATATACGTTTATGAGAAAAGAAAACATAAAATGGAATTGAGTATAGTCATTCATTGAGGTTAAGCGAAGTGTATAAGCAGATGAGGCGGATGAGTGATGAAGCGAGAAGATGCCGAAATGAGAAAAATAAAGAGAAATATATAAAAGTTTTCCCAAATGGGAAAATAAATTGAAAATCGGCAGGGGGATGTGCCATGGGGAAATCAGAGCCCGGCGGATACCCGCCGGGCTCTGGTGCGTCATGACATATAGAAGGTTTTATACCATTCGGCGAAGGCGCGGAGGCCCTGGCGGATGTTGATTTCCGGGCGGAAGCCGTAGTCCCTTTCGAGGGCGGTGCTGTCCGCGTAGGTGACAGGCACATCGCCCGGCTGCATTGGCACGAGGGACTTGTGGGCGTCGAAGTCGTAATCCGGAGGCAGGACGCTGGCGCGGACGAGCTCCTCCTGGAGGGTCGTGATGTAGTCGAGGAGGTTTTCCGGGGTGCCGCCGCCGATGTTGTAGACGGCGTATGGCGGGATCGGGAGGCCGTCGGGGCCGGTCTGCTTCTGTGGTGCGCCGCCCATGACGCGGACGATCCCTTCGACGATGTCGTCGATGTAGGTGAAGTCGCGCTTGCAGTTTCCGTAGTTGAAGATCTGGATGCTGTCGCCCTTCACGAGGCGGTTCGTCGCGGAGAAGTAGAACATGTCGGTGCGGCCGGCCGGGCCGTAGACGGTGAAGAAGCGGAGGCCGGTGGACGGGATGTTATAGAGCTTCGAGTAGGCGTGGGCCATGAGCTCGTTGCTTTTTTTCGTTGCGGCGTAGAGTGACACCGGGTTGTCGACCTTGTCGTTGGTGCTGAACGGGACCTTTTTGTTGCCGCCGTAGACCGAGGAGGACGAGGCGTAGACGAAGTGCTCCATCGCGTCGTCGTGGCGTGCGGCCTCGAGTAGGTTGTAGAAGCCGATCAGGTTGGAGTGGATGTAGACGTCCGGGTGGTCGATGCTGTAGCGCACGCCGGCCTGGGCGGCGAGGTTGACGAGGACATGGAAGCGGTAGGTCGCGAAGAGCTCGTCGATGAGCGGCTTGTCCGCGATGTCACCGCGGATGAAGACCCAGCGGGACTTCGAGGACTGCGCGGCCTCCTCAACCTTCCGGAGACGGTACTCCTTCAGCTCGAGCGGGTTGTAATCGGTCATGCAGTCGATGCCGACGATCGTCGCGCCCTGCGTGTCGCCCAGCAGCCGCGCGCAGAGATTCGAGCCGATGAAGCCCGCTGCGCCTGTGACGAGGATGGATTTTCCGTCGAGGGATACCTGCGTTTTTTCTATTTTTTGAAATTTCTCTGTGTTTTCCATGTTTGTGATGTTCTCCACTCATGTTAAGAATTTCGTAATGGGGTCAGACCCCATTAAATTTTCGGCGGTCAGTTGTTGTGGAAGAGGTCGCGGGTGTAGACCTTTTCGCGGACGTCGTCGAGGACGGCGTCGTAGCGGTTTGCGAGGATACAGCGGCTCTCTGCCTTGAACTCGGTGAGGTCGTTGACGACGCGGCTTCCGAAGAAGGTGCTGCCGTTTTCGAGGGTCGGCTCGTAGATGATGACGCGGGCGCCCTTCGCCTTGATGCGCTTCATGACGCCCTGGATCGAGGACTGGCGGAAGTTGTCGGAGTTCGCCTTCATCGTCAGGCGGTACACACCGACGACGGTTTCCTCCTGGAGGGCCTCCTGCTGTTTGTTGTAGCCTGCATTGGCCTCGTATGCGTCGGCGATTTCGAGCACGCGGTCTGCGATGAAGTCCTTCCGGGTGCGGTTGCTCTCGACGATCGCCTGGATCAGGTTCTCCGGGACGTCCTGGTAGTTCGCGAGGAGCTGCTTCGTGTCCTTCGGGAGGCAGTAGCCGCCGTAGCCGAAGGACGGGTTGTTGTAGAAGTCGCCGATGCGCGGGTCGAGGCAGACGCCGTCGATGATCTGCTGGGTGTTGAGGCCCTTCGTCTCGGCGTAGGTGTCGAGCTCGTTGAAGTAGGACACGCGGAGTGCGAGGTAGGTGTTTGCGAAGAGCTTGACGGCCTCGGCTTCGGTGAAGCCCATGAAGAGGGTGCGGATGCCGGTCTTGATCGCGCCTTCCTGGAGGAGGGCGGCGAAGCGGTGCGCGGCGTCGACGGAGGCTGGGTCGCTTTCGTAACAGGACACGATGATCCGGGACGGGTAGAGGTTGTCGTAGAGGGCCTTCGACTCGCGGAGGAACTCCGGGGAGAAGAGGATGCGGCTGGTGCCGTACTTCGCGCGGATCGAGGCGGTGTAGCCGACCGGGATCGTGGACTTGATGAACATGTAGCAGTGGTCGTTGCACGCGAGCACCTGCTCGATGACGCTCTCGACGGCGCTCGTGTCGAAGTAGTTCTTCTTGCTGTCGTAGTTTGTCGGCGCCGCGATGATGACGAGATCGGCCGCGGCGTAGGCGGCGTCGGACGGGTTCTGCGCGCCAATGCCGGTGTTCAAGACGGCGTGGAGGTCGAGCTTTCGGGTGCCGGCCTTCGCCTCGGCGAAGAACTTCTCGATATACTCGTCTTGGATCGGGCTGATCCAGGCGTTGAGATCCCGCACTTTCTCCTCGATGATGTCGACCGCGGTAACGTGATTATGCTGCGCGAGCAGCGTCGCAAGCGACAGACCGACGTAGCCCGTGCCGGCCACCACGATGTTCATCGGTGACACCGGCGCGAGTGGGCGGATGCTGTCGTCCTCGAACATATCGCAGAGATCGAAGTGCAGCGCCCCCGCGAGCTGCTCGAGCTGCTCGATCGACGGCGTGAAATCCTGCCCCTCGATCCGCGAGATCAGCGCACGATTGATACCGGTACGATCCGCCAGCTCCTGCTGCGAAATCTTCTGTGACTTCCTGAGCGACGCGATCGTATCCGCCAGTTTCTGAGTTGAAAGCTTCTTCATACATATCCTCGATTCTGAAAGTTTATAAAAGTTTAATGGGGTCAGACCCCCCTAAACTGCCGCGGAGTGACAAGGCTCCGAACGTTTGCATTGGCCGGCAGGCGTGGCAGGCTGGTGAACTGTAAAATACAGCATGTTACTCAGAATAACATCCTTGCCTGCGGCGTGACGTAAGTTAAAACATATACAGTATAGAGCATGAGATATGGATAGACAAGAATTCGAGAGAAAAAGTTTCTGCAAAGTTGCGGGAAGACGAAGGACGGAAGCTGGAGGCAATTTTGCAATGTTATTCAGAATAACAGCTTAAGAGCTTCGTAATGGGCTCAGATCCAGTTAAATTTTTCTAAACAGAATCTAAACTGCCGGGTGGTCCGGGCGCAGGCGGCATGGGCCATCGCGACGGCGCGGGCCAGGGCCACACCATGGCCGAGCGGAGCGGCGACGCCACCAGCAACTTCATCGCCTGGGTGAACAGCTGCGTATAGGCTGGCTCTATCGCGGATGATAGTGAAATCATATTAGGAAAAGCGGGCGATCGGGGGTATAGTGTTCTCCAGTACGAGCGAAGGAGTGTGGCGCGGATGATAAACGAGAAGGTGAAGGATTTTCTGGAGCGGAAGGGCTACGGGAATCGGCTGACGGAGCATGCGGAGACGATCGACACGGTGGAGCACGCGGCGCTGCGGATCGGCTGTTCGGAGCCGGAGATCGCGAAGACGCTGTCGTTCATCGTGGATGAGAAGCCGGTGATCGTGGTCATGGCGGGCGACGGAAAGGTGAACAGCTCGAAGTTTAAGGCGATTTTTCATACGAAGCCGCACATGATTCCGCGCGAGCAGGTGGAGGAAATCACCGGATTTCAGCCGGGCGGCGTGTGCCCGTTTGCGGTTCCGGAGGAGATTCCGATCTGGCTTGACATCTCGATGAAACGCTTCGCGTACATCCACCCGGCCGGTGGCAACGAATTCACCTCCGTAAAGCTCACACCGGAGGAACTTGAGAAAATCACCGAGCCGCAGGGCTGGTGCGACATCTGCAAAGGCTGGGAAGAGAACTGAAAGCTTCATATTATAGAACAGGCCCTCACGATTATTTAAAATCGTGAGGGCCATGCTTTCGAGGGGCGCATTTTGCGTAGGGCGCGTCGGAATATCGTGAGCTGGTGGAGGCGCAGGCGCAGTACGCAGAGGATGAAGAGGCGATCCAGACGGAGATGAAGGAAGACGAAATGTGGCTTCCGGTGTGAAGGGAGGAGACGATGACAAGGACAGAATTTGACCAGAGAATGGAAGCAGGGCTGGCAGATGCCGAAGCTGGACGTGGTGTGGAAATTGAGGAAGCATTTGAAAGTATCACAATGCCAGATTGAGGGAAATGTCATGCGGGGATGAGGATGGAATGAGCTCTTCATGAGCTCCACGGGCGAGGAAATCGTGGTACAATAGTGGTATCAAATATCGTTCGTGATAAGGAGGATTTAACATGAGCACGTTTCGTACCAATGATGGTGTCGAGATTTATTATGAGGTGAGGGGCGAGGGTCGGCCGTTGCTGATGCTGCCGGGCTGGACCTGCTCCACGAAGTTCTGGAAGAAGAACGTGGAAGAGCTCGCGAAGTCGTGTAAGGTGATTACGATGGACCTGCGGGCCCATGGCGAGTCGGAGAAGGTGCTGCATAGTCACAGGATTTCGAGATATGCGATGGACGTGAGAAATCTGCTGGAGCACCTGGATCTTCAGAATGTCACAGGACTCGGCTGGTCGATGGGGGCGTCGATCTGGTGGAGCTATATCGAGCTGTTCGGCGAGGATCGACTGAGTGGGCTGATCTGCGTGGACCAGTCACCGGCACAGTACGTGGGCCCGGACTGGCAGTGGGGACAGAAGAGCTGTTACGATGTGGAGACATTTATCCGGCTGTGCTGTGGTATCCAGGCGGATCCGGTGGGTTCGGCAGCCGGACTCATCACCGGATGTCTGCATCATGCGCCGGACCCGGACGATGGGGCAATGCTGGCGGCCGAGGCGAATAAGTGCCCTCCGTACGCGCGGATCGAAATCATGCGTGATCATACGAGCCTCGACTGGCGTGACT
>CALAOB010000100.1 GCA_937927445.1 uncultured Oribacterium sp.
TTCAGGGTCTGTGTATTAATCGATCTTTGATTTTCAAGGTTCGTTGTGCTCTCGTTTTCTGCGACAGCTTGTTTATATTAGCAAACCGTCATTCGATTGTCAAGAGCTTTTTTGAAATCTTTTTGATGATTTCAAACGCAGAGGGTGGGGTTCGAACCCACGTGCCCTTGCGGACAAACGGTTTTCAAGACCGCCTCGTTATGACCACTTCGATACCTCTGCACTTTTACGCGCTCTTTACGAGCGACTTAGATATATTATCGATAAGTATCCTTCTTGTCAACTGTTTTCTGAATTTTTTTAAAGAGCTGAAGAAAGATAGTACTCCGCAATCTTTACATCCTCCGGGGTTGTAACCTTTATATTCTCATAGCTTCCGGTGATGATCTTTACACGCTGCCCTGCGAAAGACTCTACGACCATCGCATCGTCTGTGACCGGGATCATCAGATGTCCGCTTTCGTCCTGGCGGATGAGCGCGGCATAGGCCTTATAGATCAGGGAGAAATCGAAGCTTTGTGGAGTCTGCATGAGCCATAGTGAACTTCTTTCCGGCGTCTCCTTCACGAAATGATCTGCATCGAGGACCTTGATGGTATCCTTCACCGGCATACCGATCACGGCTGCATGGTATTTCTCTGCGTAGTGCAGAGCATCGTCGATGATGGCATCCGTCAGCATCGGACGTGCACAGTCATGGATCATGATGAGCGGATCCTGAGTGTCGGAAGAGATCCCGCTATCCGACGACGCTGTATCCAGTTTCTCGAGCTCGGCGACTTTCTTCAGTCCTTCGAAGACAGAGTTGTAGCGTTCCTTTCCTCCGGCGACGATGGCGGAAAGCTTCTGAAGCGGACAGGCCCCCTGGCGATCGGTCAGCTCCTGCATATATGCGATATCCTCTTCTCCAGTGGTCAGGATGATACCATCCACTGCGTAATGCTGATCGAAGCGGGTTGCACTCCAGCTGAAAAGCGGTCTGCCGAGGATCTCCATAAACTGTTTCTTCGTCTTACTGTGCATGCGGCGTCCGCTGCCGGCTGCCAGGACGATCGCATAGACTTTTCTTCCGTTATACATAGATACCTCCTCTCAGCGCTCACCGAGCTTCAGGTTCGGGCAGGCGTTCAGGTCCAGTCCGTCACGACGGCCCTCCAGGTATTCATAGTAACCCGCGCAACCGATCATGGCAGCATTGTCCGTGCAGAGTACCGGGCTCGGACGATAGAAGGCGATGCCGTTTTTTGCACACGCCTCTTCCATCCGCGCGCGGATATGGCTGTTGGAGGCGACGCCGCCCGCGATGGCGAGCTTCTGGTAGCCGCGCTCCTTACAGAGCATGATGGCACGCGAAACGAGCGAATCGGTGACGGCTTCCTGGAAGGAGGCGCAGAGATCTGGAACGTCGATCGGCGTATTCATCATTTTCGCCTTGTTGATGTAGTTGAGAACCGACGATTTGATACCGGAGAATGTGAAATCGTACGGGTTATCGGTCACTGTGCCACGTGGGAAGTCAATGGCCTTCGGGTTACCGCTTTTCGAAGCGGCATCGACCTTCGGGCCACCCGGATAGCCGAGTCCGACGGCACGGGCCACCTTATCGAAGGCTTCACCGGCAGCATCATCACGTGAACGGCCGACGATCTCGAACTTCCCGTAATCCTGCACGACGACGAGGTGGGTATGACCACCCGACACGATCAGACAGGCAAACGGAGGTTCGAGCTCCTTATTTTCGATATAATTCGCACTGACATGTCCCTCGATATGATGGACACCGATCAGCGGCTTTTTCAGCGCATAGGCGAGCGCCTTCGCTTCCGCCACACCGACGAGCAGGGCACCGACGAGACCCGGACCATAGGTGACCGCGATGGCATCGATGTCGTCGAAGGTACAGTGTGCCTCCTTCAGCGCGAGCGCGATGACGTCGTCGATCTTTTCGAGATGCTTACGGGACGCGATCTCCGGCACGACCCCGCCGTACTCGGTATGAATCGCGATCTGCGATGAAATGATGTTGGAAAGAACCTCCCGGCCATTACGAACGACCGCTGCCGCGGTTTCATCGCAGCTGGATTCGATTCCGAGGATTGTAATATCTGCCATAGCTACTCCAGATTGATATACTAACTGTGTTTATACTGCATCTGCAGTCGTTGTTCCGATGATGCGTCTCGTATCGATCTGTCGATACTGCGTGTTTACATCAGATTACTGCTCTCCGTTTTCTTCATCATCGAACACGAGATCCTTCGTCCAGCCGTCCCGTGCGAACTTCACCGGCCAGATCTTCGAGATCTCGTCCCGATAGATATCCGGCTTCATCTCGCTCGGGGAATAATGTGTAAACCACATCTCCTTCGGCTTCGCTTCGGCACCGATACGGGCCGCCTCGACCATCATCATGTGCTTGTACTTCTTCGCATTGTCGAGCTTCTCGTACTCACCGTACATGCCCTCGCAGATGAAGAGATCCGCGTCGGTCGCCATCTCGGTGATCATCGGCGTCGGACGGGTATCGGTACAGTAGGTAACGCTCAGGCCGCGGCGTGCAGCGCCCATCACCATGTCCGGTGTATAGAGCTGTCCGTCTTCCTCGATCGTCTCCCCATGCTGCAGTCGGTTCCAGCAGCGCACCGGGATGCCCTGTGCCTGCGCGCGGGCCGCGTCGAACTTTCCGAGTCGGCGGATGCTGACGCGATAGCCATAGCAGGTGATTTTATGGTTCACCTTGAAGGCATCCAGCACGAACGGCCCGAACTCGATCTGCTCGAGCGGTTCCGAAAGCTCATGATAGACGATCTCGAACGGAAGCTCCGGTGCGACGACGCGGAGGCCATCGACCACGCGCTTGAGCCCCTTCGGGCCGACCATGTGCAGCGGCTCGGTACGCTCGGCGTTCCCCATCGAAAGAAGCATTCCCGGCAGACCGGAGATATGATCCGCATGGTAGTGCGTGAAGCAGATCACATCGATCGGCTTCGGCGACCATGACTTTTCCTTCATGGCGATCTGGGTGCCCTCGCCGCAGTCGATCAGCATACTGCTGCCGTTACAGCGAAGCATGAGGCTCGTGAGCCATCGGTTCGGAAGCGGCATCATTCCGCCGGTTCCAAGTAAACAAATATCCAGCATATTTTTATTCCTTCATCATGATGATGGCATCCTCTGTCGGACCCTGATAGTAGTTCTTTCGTCGATAGGATTCTACGAATCCGCTTTTAAGATACAGCGCTTTCGCAGGCTCATTATGTGCCCGCACCTCGAGGAAGACACGATCAGCGCCCCGTTCTGCAGCGAGACGCAGCATCTCCTCCATCAGCGTTTCACCGACGCCGCTCCGTCGGCAGGCGGGCGCCACACATATATTTTCGATCTCGGCTTCCGGCGCGATGATCCGCAGTACCGCATACCCTGCGAGGCCAATGCGGTCGGTCCCTGCATCCTGCACTGCGCCTGTCTGCATTGGTTTCGGAACGGAGTGCGGCTCGGCATCTGCGGACGGGGAGTGCTCCTGCATCGTTCCCGAAACTGCAGCTGTAGCACGAATCACCAGCGGGAAATCGCATTTCGATGAGACCGCGGATTCGAAATCATCCGCATGCCAGGCCATTTGACCGAAGGCTTCCCGCTCGAGGCGAAGTACCTCCGGGATGTCCTCCAGCCGCATGGATTCAATGGTATACGCGTTTTCCTTCATCGGGCGTCCTCCTGTCCGTCATAGACTGTTTATACCCGGAGCGTGGTCGTACGGCGACGCACAGGGATGCGGGTCTTCGATACCTCTGCGATCGACCTGGGTATGTCCGCTTATAAATTCTCCGGCACCGTGTCGTCCTCGTAGCCCGGACCGGCATCGATCTTATAGTTCTGTGCCGTGAGACGATCCTCACCCGCTGCTTTTTTCAGGAGATTCGGATCCTCGTGGGTGATGTCATACTCCCGGAGGCCGGCAGCCTCACGCTCGCGTTCCGCCTGCGGCTTCCGGATATAGCTGAGGTGGAAGTCCTTACCAGATACCGCCTTTCCCAGCGCGAGCTGTTCTGCGCCGAGCATGGCGACAGAGGAGGCACGCTGCAGGAGATTGCCCGGGCCGGCGAAGCGGTACGGTACGGAGAGCTGCGCCTCGAGGCAGCTGCGGTATACCGGAACGGCGTCTCCCAGGAAGAAGTGCTTCCCTGGCATCTGATTGATTTTCGTGACGAGCTCCTCGATGCCGATGGCCTCTTCCTCTCCGATCAGCTGTCCGTCGAGAAAGGTCGCGGTATACACCTGACTGCGACGCGCATCCATAATCGGATGCACATAAACCGCATCCATATCCCGTACATTCATCGCGAGACCCTCGAGGGTGCTCACCTCGAGGAGCGGGATATCATAGCCGAGGGCCAGACCCTTCGCCGTCGCGGCACCGATGCGGAGACCGGTAAAGGAACCGGGACCCGCGCTGACTGCGATGGCATCCAGTTCGTCGACCGTATGTCCGGTACGTGAAAAAATCTCAGCCACCATAGGTAAAAGTGTCTGAGAGTGGGTGAGTCCGATATTGTTTGAATACTCCGAAAGAACGACACCGTCCGCGTATAAGGCGACGCTCGCGGTGTGTCCAGATGAATCAATTCCTAAAATCAACATAGTGTTATCCCATACTTAATATTCGATGCGACGATAGTCGAAGCCCTTCGTGAGGTCCTTCCGGATGCGCACCCAGCGGGACTCCTTCGGAAGAAGCTCCTCGATCTGTCCCGGCCACTCGATGATGCTGACGCCCTGACCATAGAAATAGTCCTCATAGCCGATCTCCTCCATCTCGGAAGGATCGCCGATGCGATAGACATCGAAGTGATAGAGCGGGAGACGCCCGCCTTCGTACTCCTTCACGATGTTGAAGGTCGGCGAATTGACATAATCGTCGATGCCGAGTCCCGCGGCGAAGCCCTGGGTGAAGACGGTCTTGCCTACACCCAGGTCACCATCGAGACAGATGATCTCGCCAGGGACCGCCTCGCGGCCCAGCTTCTGTCCGAATGCGAAGGTATCCTCCGCTGAATTACTCTCAAAAATCATCAGTCCTCTTCCTTCTCGGTACGGATGAAATGGAAGATCCGGCGACCGGTCTTCTCCTCAAACTCAGCGACATTCTGCAGGAAGTCGCCCTCAAACATCACGTCAGTGACGAAGCCGAACTCGTCGGTGCGACCGCCCAGTGCGATCGGAACCAGCTTCGAGCTGTCCTCGAGGAAGAGCTCACGAAGCTCCTTCTTCACCGCATCCGGTGTACCCTCGACACGAACGAAATAAGCGAACGCGTTGGAGCTCATCGGCTCGATCTGGATCATCTTCTCGGTCCAGCCGATGCCCTGGAAATCATGTTGGTGACGTACGGCTGCGATGATGTCGGATACGACGGCACTCGCGGTCGGCATCTTGCCGGCACCCATACCGTAGAGCATGGTGGTACCAAGGCAGTTTCCGACGATACGGATACCATTGTAAACGCCATCGACGCTGAAAAGCGGATCCGACTTCGGAATCATCATCGGCACGACATAGGCGAAGTACTTATCCTCGACCTGCTGTACGGAGCCGAGCAGCTTGATGGTCATGCCCAGTTCACGCGCGTAGAGGAAGTCCAGCTTTGAAACCGCACGTATACCCTCGGTATAGATATCCTCATGACGGCAGCGGTTGCCGGAGGCCATGCTGAGAAGGATCGCTGTCTTACGAGAGGTATCGAAGCCATCGATATCGGAGGACGGGTCGCGCTCTGCATAGCCGAGATGCTGTGCCTCGACGAGGGTCTCCTCAAAGTCTGCACCCTTTTCACGCATCTTCGTGAGGATGAAGTTCGTGGTACCGTTCATGATGCCGGTGATCTCGGTCAGATTCTCGCCGGCATAGTTATGGTAGATCGTACGGATGACCGGAATACCGCCACCGACGGAAGCCTCGAAGTAAAAATTGCAGTGATGCTCGCGGGCGATACTGATCAGCTTGGAGCCGACCGCATCTACGAGGGCCTTGTTGGAGGTGACACAGTGCTTGCCCTTCTCGAGGCAGGCCTTTACGAACTCATACGCCGGGTGAATGCCGCCCATGGTCTCGACGACGAGCTTGACCTCCGGATCGTTCTCGATGACGGAAAAGTCAGAGATCAGCTTATCATTGTCAGCACCGATATCCGTGCGAAGATCCAGTACATACTTAAGCTCGACCGGCTCGCCGAGCTTCTTCTCGATCTGCGCCTGGTTGATGCGCAGTACCTCTGCCACGCCGGAGCCGATGGTGCCATAGCCTAAAATCGCAATTTTCATAATTTACCCCTTCATGCTGGTAACGTCTCTGAAGCGTTCAGAAAACGTTTTGAAATGATGTTGCCGGTGGTTTTACAGGGACTGCCTAGCCGGGCATGCTCTCCTGCGCAAGAATCTTGACATATTGTATATTGGGCAATGCTTCGATCTCATGGATCATCGCATTGATGTCCGATGTATCTTCCCGGACCTCGATGGAGAGCGTCAGGGTGGCGATTCCGTTGATGGGAATCGACTGGTGGATGGTCAGGATGTTCGCATTATACGAAGACACCGTCGAGCAGATCTTCGCCAGATTTCCGAGCACATCCCGCATCTGCACGATGATCGTGATGGTCTTTCCCTTCGAACTGTCGTAAAACGGAAAGATGTCTTCTTTATACTTATAGAAAGAACTGCGGGAAATATTCACGCGTTCGGTTGCTTCTGCCACCGACAAGCCCTTTTCTGTCTCGAGGAGACGCTTTACCTCGACCACTTTTTTCAGAACCTCGGGCAGCGCCCCGGTCCGGACAACGAAATAATCGGATTGACTGCTCATCGTGTCTACCTGTCCTTCTCTCTCGCTCGTGGTACTGTTTCGTCGCTTCGCTGCTGCTGAAATCAGTCATCTCCCTGGATACGGCGATCCGGGCAGCCGAGCTGCATCCACTTAAGATAAGCCGTGATGAAACGATCGATATCACCATCGAGCACAGCGTCGGTATTGGAGCTCTGCTCACCGGAACGAAGATCCTTCACCATACGATATGGCTGCAGAACATAGGAGCGGATCTGGGAACCCCAGCCGTTGTCCTTGACCTCGCCACGGATGCCGGCCAGCATCGCCTCCTGCTCTTCCTTCTCCTTCAGATACAGTCTCGCCTTCAGCATCTGCATCGCCTTGTTACGGTTCTGGAGCTGTGAACGCTCCTCCTGGCAGGCCACGACGATACCGGTCGGGATATGAATCAGTCGAACGGCCGAGGAGGTCTTATTGATGTGCTGTCCACCGGCACCGGATGCACGGAATACTTCCATCTTGATGTCCTCCGGACGCACCTCGATGTCGATCTCGGTCTCGATGTCCGGCATGACATCACAGGATACGAAGGAGGTCTGACGCTTCGCCTGTGCATTGAACGGAGAGATACGTACCAGACGGTGTACACCGGCCTCGGAACGAAGGTAGCCGTAGGCATACTCGCCATCGATCTCGATGGTGACGGACTTGATACCGGCTTCATCACCCTCCAGATAATCCAGCACCTTCAGGGTGAAACCATGACGCTCCGCCCAGCGTGTATACATACGGTACAGCATACCGGCCCAGTCGTTGGACTCGGTACCGCCGGCACCGGCGTTGAGACGCAGGATGGCATTCATGCTGTCATACTCTCCGGAAAGGAGAAGCTTCGTCGACATCTGATCGAGGCGCTCGATGAAATCATCCAGCATTTCCTTGACCTCTGCCACGGAATCCTGATCTTCCTCCTCTTCCGCCATCTCGATCAGTGCACCGATATCATCATAGGACTGTGCGAGCTCTTCGTAGCTTTTTACCTCATCCTTCAGACGACGATCCTCGGTGGAGTACTGGTTGGCCTTTTCCGGATCGGTCCAGAAATCCGGCTCTTCCATCATACGGTCGAGCTCGGCGATGCGCTTTTTCTTATTGTCGAGATCCAGGGATGCGCCGAGGTCCCGGAGTGACTGTTCCTTCTGTCCAAGCTCATACTTGTACTGGTCTAACTCAATGATCATTTGTTTTCCTTTACATGCTATGGGTTTACATCGTCACTGCTGCTCTGCTTCCCTGCCGTACAGGCACCAGAAGGTGCCATCGGTCAGAAAACAGAGGCGAAGTATATAAAAGGCCGCGAAGCATTCGATGATGATCCGCGGCCTTTCCCTGCCGGAGCAGGAAAGTTTACTTAGTTTTTGCCGGCGTGATCAAGCATTTCGTCCTGTGCCTTCTCTGCCTGTGCTTCGGATACCTTCTGATTCATCATCTTCTGGTACTCGTCACGGCCGTGGCACTGCTTGTATTTCTTGCCGGATCCACACGGACACGGATCGTTCGGATAGATCTTACGGATGGAACGCTTCTTCGGCGCCTGCGTGAGGGTGTCGTCACGGTTGGTACCGGTGACCTGTGCCTGCTGCTCACGCTCCACCTTCTGCTCTACCTGGATATGATACAGGATGCGTACGGTATCTTCCTTGATGGCACGTGTCATATCGCCAAACATCTGGTAGCCCTGGATCTTATACTCTACGAGCGGATCCTTCTGGCCGTATGCCTGAAGACCGATACCGTCACGAATGATATCCATATCATCGATGTGGTTCATCCACTTCTGGTCGATCACACGAAGAAGGATGACACGCTCTACCTCACGGAGCTGCTCCGGATTCGGGAAGGAGGCTTCCTTCTGCTCATAGAGCTTGATCGCCTCTTCCTTCAGGAGCTGCTTGAACTCGTTCTTCGTCATCGAGTTGAACTGCTCCTCGGTGAGCTGCAGCTTCGGAAGCGGGATGATGCTCATCAGTGTATCATTGAGACCACTGAGATCCCAGTCCTTCGCGGTTGCGTCCTCCGGAACATTCGCATCAACATAGTTCTCGATGATGTCCTGGATGAAGTTGATGATGGTCGGACGGAGATCGTCACCGTTCAGTACCTTCTCACGCTCAGCATAGATGACATCACGCTGCTCGTTGTTGACCTCGTCGTACTTCAGGAGGTTCTCACGGATACCGTAGTTGTTCAGCTCGATCTTCTCCTGTGCCTTCTCGATGGCATTGGAAAGCATCTTGTGGTGGATCTGCTCACCCTCCGGAACACCCAGTGCCTCAAACATATTCATGAGACGCTCGGAACCGAAGAGACGCATCAGGTCATCCTCGAGGGAGATGAAGAACTGAGACTGACCAGGGTCACCCTGACGTCCGGCACGTCCACGGAGCTGGTTATCGATACGTCTCGACTCGTGACGCTCGGTACCGATGATATGAAGACCACCGGCAGCCAGTGCCTCCGGATCCAGCTTGATATCCGTACCACGGCCGGCCATGTTGGTCGCGATGGTGACGGCGCCGTGCTGACCGGCGTCTGCGACGATGGCCGCCTCGAGCTCATGGAACTTCGCATTCAGGACGTTGTGCTTGATACCACGACGCTTCAGCATACCGCTGATGAGCTCGGAGGTATCGATGTTGATGGTACCGATCAGAACCGGCGCACCGGTCTCGTGGATACGAACCGCTTCATCCACAACGGCCTGGAACTTTTCCTTCTTGGATTTATAAACCGCATCATCGAGGTCGACACGCTGTACCGGCTTGTTGGTCGGGATACAGATGACATCCATGTAATAGATGTTACGGAACTCCTTCTCCTCGGTCTGTGCGGTACCGGTCATGCCGGCCTTCTTATCAAACTTGTTAAAGAAGTTCTGGAAGGTGATCGTTGCGAGGGTCTTCGACTCACGCTTGACATTCACGTGCTCCTTCGCCTCGATTGCCTGGTGGAGACCATCGCTGTAACGACGGCCCGGCATGATACGTCCGGTGAACTCGTCGACGATGAGTACCTCTTCATCCTTGACCACGTAGTCCTTATCACGGTGCATCAGGTTGTTTGCACGAAGTGCCAGGATCACGCAGTGCTGGATCTCCAGGTTCTCCGGATCCGCGAGGTTCTTGATATGGAAGAACTGCTCTACCTTATGAACACCCTGCTGTGTGAGGTTGACGGTCTTCTCCTTCTCGTTGACGATGAAGTCACCGGTCTCCTCGATCTCCTCGCCGAGGATCGCATCGAGCTTACTGAACTCTGCGGACTCCTCACCACGCTGAAGCTGACGGGCCAGCACATCGCAGACCTCATAGAGCTTCGTGGACTTTCCGGACTGTCCGGAAATAATGAGCGGTGTACGTGCTTCATCGATCAGGACGGAATCGACCTCATCGATGATGCAGTAGTGAAGGCCACGGAGTACCTGCTGGTTCTTATAAACCGCCATGTTATCACGGAGGTAGTCGAAACCGAGCTCGTTATTCGTTACATAGGTGATATCACAGTTATAGGCAGCCTGACGCTCCTCAGTGGTCATGGAGTTCAGTACCACACCGACGCTTAATCCGAGGAACTCGTGGATACGTCCCATCCACTCGGCATCTCGCTTGGCAAGGTAGTCGTTGACGGTGACGATATGAACGCCCTTCCCCTCCAGCGCATTCAGATACGCCGGACAGGTGGACACGAGGGTCTTACCTTCACCGGTTCTCATCTCGGCGATACGGCCCTGGTGAAGAACGACACCACCGATCAGCTGTACCGGGAAGTGCTTCATCTTATTGACACGCCACGCGGCCTCACGTACTGTCGCATAGGCCTCCGGAAGAATCTGATCCAGACTCTCTCCCTGCGCCAGACGCTCCTTAAACTTCGGGGTCTGCGCCTTTAACTCTTCATCTGACATGGCAGACATGGTCTTATCATAAGAAAGGATCTTCTTAATGATCGGATCGATCCGCTTCAGTTCATGATCGGAATGGGTACCGAAAACCTTCTCAAAAAAACTCATTTGCTCTAGTACTCCTTATCGCAAGTGCATACAGCGGTACAGCTGCCTACACTTTTCGTTCTACTTATGGCTATAACTCTGAAATCTTATCACTAAACACTTTTTTATTCAAGAAAGCTTTTGATTGTTAACATTTAATTCATAAATTCAATTTTTCAATTTTTCGGATTTCGTCGGGCAATGTCTACATCTGGCAGCTTCCTTCGGCGATTCTATGCTCAGACGGATACAGTTGCGAGTGAACAGTAACACTCCATTCTGCATCGTAAGTAAATTGTAATATAAATTGTAAGGAAAGATCGCGGCGTTTGTGCTAAAGTTAGGGTGTTCGAAATCTTCGAAACCGATTTTGCAACGCCGCTTTTTTGCGGCTTCTTTCAGAGATATCTTCGTTTTATGCCGCAGACCGCTCCGGCGATCCTGCGGATCAGATAAAAGGTTGGGAGAAAACGTGAATAGACCCAGTATGAATCATCTTATGCATCCTATGACACAGGAAACCGGTGCGCGTCTGCATGCCGGTTCTTCGTATGCCCCGAAGCGCCGTACGCGTAAGCTCGCGCTGAAGCTGGCCCTGCTTCTCATGTTCAGCCTGACGACCACCACGACCGCGCTGGCGGACGAGGTCCTGATCGGCATCGGCGACGGCCCGGTATCGGACGAGGAGCTCGGCATCTCCGACCAGGATCTGGCGGCGGCGACGGACGGTTCCATGATTCCGGAGTATAAAATCTCCGAGATCCACGAGACCAGTGCCAATGTCGTCAGCGAGCAGTATACCGTGGCGCAGGACTCGACGGCAGCCGAAACGATCCAGGAAGGCGCGGTTTCGACTGAAGGAAAGGAAACCCTGCTGGAAATCGTGGATTCGGTCGATGAGTTCGCCGTCTTTAAGAAGAACACACAGAGTGCCACAGGTACCGCTGCCACTACACAGACGAGCACGGCAAATAAAGTTTCAAATATCCTCACAAATGCCGGCACCGGCAGCAGTGTGAGCGCAGCCGCCGGAAACATCATCCAGGCCGCCAGCGATGCCATCAGTGGTACACGGAGCAACAGTGGAACGACCGGTACGAGCAGCACTTCTGAAACGAAGAGTGGTGCATCCGTAACAAATGCAGGCACGAGCATATTAAATCGCAGCAATGTCATCGAGGCCGGCACCTCCATCGTCAAGTCGATCAGCAGCAGTCTTCCGGTCATCGCAACGACGGCGTCCCGTCAGGCACTGATTCAGTACGCGAAGCAGTTCCTCGGAAACCCGTATGTCTATGGTGGCACTTCCCTCACGGACGGCACCGACTGCTCCGGCTTTGTACAGCAGATCTTCAAGCACTTCGGTATCACCACCGGGCGCAGCTCCCGTGATCAGTACGCGAATGCACAGTCCATCAGCTTCGAGCAGCTGCAGCCGGGCGACCTCGTATTCTACGCATCCGGTGATTACATCAACCACGTCGCGATCTATGCCGGCGATGGTGTCATCATCCATGCGGCGAATGCACGTACCGGCATCTGCACCGGACGCTACGATTACCGTACACCGGTCGGCTATGGACGCTTCATCCAGAACTGATGGCTTCACCGTAAACGAAGAACCCCTTCAGCGAAACAGCTGAAGGGGTTCTTCGTTTTATGGAGTCCATATGACAAATGGATGATCAGCATCTCTGTCTGACGTACGATGGATACCACTCAATGAAATATTATATTTTATAAGGAGGCCTGCCGGCCTCTCCGGGGATCAGTACTCCGGCTCGATCAGACCATAGTTGCCGCTCTTTCTCTTATAGACGACGGCGACGTTTCCGGTATCACCGTTCTGGAATACAAAGAAGGTGTGGCCGACCAGCTCCATCTGGAGGCAGGCCTCTTCCGGGGTCATCGGCTTCAGGTTGAAGTGCTTCGTACGCTCGATCTGGATCTCATCCTCGCCGAGATCATCCTCCAGCTCCTCTGCGAAGGCGTCAGAGAAATCAGCAGACTGCTGACGATTGATCAGTTTCGTGCGGTACTTGCGGATCTGACGCTCGATGACGTCTACAACCATATCGAGAGACTGGAACTTATCCGGTGTGATCTCCTCGGCACGGATGACACCGTCCTTTACGGGGATGGTCACCTCGACCCTGTACTTGTTTTTCTCAGTGGAGAGAGTGACATTGCAGATGGTGTCTTCCTTGAAGAACTTCGGTAACTTGCCCAGCTTCCGATCGATCTGGTCCTTCATGCCGTCAGATACAGTAACATTTCTTCCTGTGATGTTAAACTTCATAGAATCACGCTCCCTTAAAAAAGATTTCCTGATGTGGGTCATTCAGGATACTTATATTATACCATATATAGAAGAAATTTCTACAACGTAATGAAGACGTAAAATAAAATCCGGCCGATAGTTTTAGTTCAGTACAGGCAGGGGGGACCCTCCGTTGCCGCCCCTCTGGGTCCCCTTACCTAAACTGTAAAAAATCTCAGATCCAGCCGCCGTCGAAGCGGATGATCTGTCCGGTGAGGTAGGTCGGTGCGGAGGCGAGGAGACGCACGAAATCCGCGACCTCTGCCGGTGTGCACATGCGGCCGTACGGAATCTCGTCCTCGAGCTGTGCCCGGTCCTCGACGCTCATCCAGCCGTTCATATCCGTGTCAACGCAACCGATGGCGATGGCATTGACCGGGATATGGTTCGGCGCGAGCTCCTTTCCCAGCGCCTCGGTGAAGGCATTGACCGCGCCCTTCGTGAGGCTGTAGACCGACTCCATGGAGGCGCCGACCACACCCCAGACGGAACTCATGTTGAGGATGCGGGCCTCGGAGGCACGCAGCATATACGGAATCACCGCGCGGGTCAGACGAAACATGTCCTTTACGTTGGCAGCGAGCATCTGCTCGAGTTCGTCATCCGAGACATCCTGGGCGAGGTTGAAGGTCGAGATACCGGCGTTATTCACGAGAAGGATCGCATCCTCCGGGGTCTCGATCCGCGTGCGTCGTGCATAGGCATCCTGCTGAGCGTGCGAATGGAGCGGATCGCTCTTCTTTTCGCAGGAAGCACAGGATTCAGGCTGCGTCCGTTCGAGATCTTCTTCTGTAAGGATCGGAATGGTTTTCGCATCCGGTGTACCGAGCACTGCGGCCAGCACCTCCTCGGTGATCGGCCCGTGCACGGTATGCACCTCCGTCATGCTGCGGAGCTTCTCCGCCTCCTGCTCCAGAAGCTCGAAGCGGGAGCGGCAGTTCAGAATGAGCCGCCAGCCATCCTGGGCCAATGTCTCTGCCACTGCTCTCCCCACGCCGCGGGAGGCACCTGTAATAATCGCTGTTTTCATGGCTTTCCTTTCCTGATCGTTACGGATGTGTTCCTACATGAATATGTGGAGCTGTTGTGACGGATAGAATATCCACATCTCTGGAAGCTCGGAAGTCCGGCGGCAGGCATACGCCTGCCACCGGACTTCACTTACTTAAATGAAGGCAGATTCCAGTGGAAATAGATCGCGAGGAAGCGGATCAGGACCGTCACGATCATGCTGACCACGGCGGCGATCATCGTGCTTCCGAAGGCACCGGCCGGGCGGGCGATGACGGACAGGCCGCAGTAGACGATCGCCCCCACGATGGCTGCGATGCCATAGACACGCTTCCGCATGATGAGGGGCATCTGTCCGGCGAAGATATCGCGGAGGATGCCACCGCCGATGCCGGTGAGGACGCCGACGAAGCAGGCGAGGAACATATTTGCAC
>CALAOB010000101.1 GCA_937927445.1 uncultured Oribacterium sp.
TGTTGACGACCAGGGTGTAGAACATGATCGGGGAGAGGCCCGGCAGCGTCAGGCTGAAGAACTGCTGCACGCCGCTCGCGCCGTCGACCGACGCCCGCTCGTAGATGGTTTCGTCGATGTTGCCGAGGCCGGCGGAGAAATACAGGAAGTTGATGCCACTGTTCAGCCAGGCGGTGAGGATCGCCACGCAGTAGAGTGCCGTGGCCGGATCGTTCAGCCAGTTGATGTCGAGGCCGAGGAGCTTGTTCACGATGCCGACCGCCGGGTGCAGCATGATCTTGAAGATCATGGCCGCCGAGCTGGACGCGATGGCCATCGGAAGGGCGTAGGCCGTACTGAAGGCCCGGATGCCCGGGAAGGCTTTATTACAGAGCACCGCGGCGATGAGGCCGAGGGCCATGCCGCCGAAAACGACGATGGTGACGAAGATGAGCGTCACCTTCAGGCTGTTCACGAAGGAGGCGGAGCTCAGCAGATCGGTATAGTTCTGAAGTCCCACGAAGAGCTTCGCCTGGCCCATCTTGTTCGTCATGAAGAGGCTGAGATAAAGCGTCTTAAAAAACGGATAAAAGAGAAATACTGCAAAGATCAGAAGACTCGGCACCAGATAGAGGTACGATGTCAGCTGAACATGCTTACTTTTCCCCATGCTTACCACTCCTTTCTGTAGAGGAGATTCTCCTCCGTTTCCATGTCGAAGACATGGGCACGATCCATATCGAAGTAAAGCCGGATCTTCTCTCCTGCCTGCGTCTGGTTCGTCGGCTTCAGGCGGACCGCACAGGTCAGGTTCTGCTCATCGAAGTACAGGATCACCTCGGAGCCGAGCATCTCGCGCGTCACGACGGTCTCCTCGACATCGACGCTGTTCTCCGCGAAACCGCCCTTGATGGCCTCTGCTTCTTCGTAGATGTCCTCCGGACGGATGCCGAGGATCACGCGACGGCCATCGTACTTTTCCCCGATGCGGCGTGCGTTCTGCCCAGTGAGATAGACCTTCCGGATCGGGCCGGTACCGGCGAAGATGAGGGCGGTGCGCTCACGCTCGACCGAAACATCACACTCGATGAAGTTCATCGAAGGGGAGCCCACGAAACCGGCAACGAATTTATTGATTGGATGATCGTAGATCATCTGTGGTGTATCCACCTGCTGGATGAAGCCGTCCTTCATCACGACGATCTTCGTACCGAGGGTCATCGCCTCGGTCTGGTCGTGGGTGACGTAGATGATGGTCGTGTTCAGCTTTTTATGTAACTTCTGCAGCTCGACACGCATCTGTCCGCGCAGCTTCGCATCGAGGTTACTGAGCGGCTCATCCATAAAGAAGGCCTTCGGCTGCCGCACGATGGCGGCGCCGATTGCGACACGCTGCTTCTGTCCGCCGGAGAGTGCGACCGGCTTCCGATCGAGCAGCTGTCCGATCTCCAGGATATCCGCCACCTCGCGCACCTTCCGGTCGATCTCCTGCTTCGGCAGCTTCCGGACCTTCAGTGCATACGCGATATTGCCATAGACCGTCATGTTCGGGTACAGCGCGTAATTCTGGAATACCATAGACATGTCACGCTCACCCGGTTCCAGGTAGTTGCACAGGTTTCCGTCGATCCACAGCTCCCCATCCGTGATCTCCTCGAGACCCGCGATGAGACGAAGCGTCGTTGACTTGCCACAGCCGGACGGACCGACGAACACCACGAACTCATGATCATGGATGTCGAGGTTGAAATCCTTTACGCCATAGTGCGTCGCATCAAATTGCTTACAGACATTTCGAAGTGCAATTTCTGCCACTCTGTATCCTCCTTTGCAGCCATAGGGCTGCATCTTGTTTTTCTTCATAGATACTGGCTTTCCAGCCAGGTGCATCCCGCCTGCTACAGCCGAACACCGTACGGAATCTGCAGGACGCAGCGATTCCCGTTTCGACAGCGGAACTTTCGCACGCCCCCTATATAACCACATCGGACCAGGCGGCATCTATCATGCTGTCGCTAAATTTACGTAAAATGGAGGTAAGGATGGACCGGAACCATGCGGCGGGGGACCCGGAGGGCCGACAACGGAGGCACAGTACTCCGAGACCGATGGGCTCTAAGCCGGGTACCCCGCCTGCACGCTTCTCCGCGAGCATATAACTGAAAATATGTGATTGCTTATTTCCTATAAATACGCTATACTATGGGAAGTCGAAAAACGATGCACTGCATCACAGATATGGCGAGATAGCCAAGTGGTAAGGCGTGGGTCTGCAACACCCTGAGCGCCGGTTCGAATCCGACTCTCGCCTCGAAAAAAAGAGGACATCTACTATATAGTAGATGTCCTCTTTTTTGTATTCATCAGCCAAAAGAAAAACTGTCGAGTATAGCCGACAGTTTTTTCTTCATTTCGTCGATCATACTCGACAGTGCATGGTTTACTTCGTCAGCAGGTCCTTCACGCCGCTTTCCTTCAGTGCGCTGAGGAAGCTCTGCTGGTCGCGGCTCGCGATGAGCTCCTCCGGGAACTGTACTTCCGCAAGGAGCTTTTTCGTCTCCTCGAACTTTCCGATGTGCGGTGCGATGTGGGCGTCGGTCGCGATGGTGATCTGACAGCCGACCTCCGCGCATGCCGTGAGGATCTGCCGGCAGCGGTCCTTATTGACGCCGCCGCTCCACGGGAAGCCGAAGCTGTGCTCGTTCACCTCGAGGCACTTATGCATCGCCTTCGCCGCCTCCGCAAGCGCGCGGTAGTCGACATCGAGGCCGGTGCGGCCCACATGACCGAGGATGAAGACCTTCGGCTTCGACAGAGCCTTTATATACATGTCGGTCAGCGTAGTGCGCGACGCATCGCCGATGAAGGACTTGCCATGCACGCTCGCGATGACGTAATCCATCTGGCGGGTCGTGTGCTCGTAGAGCGTGGTCGGTTCCTTATATGCATCGCCGACGATGGAGCGATCATTCGGGATATCCTCGCCGAAAAGCGCACCGTCGAGCCCCACGATATCCACCTCACAGCCCGCGAGCAGCGTCACGCCCATCCACGTCCGTGGCCAGGTCGCCGGTGCATTCGCGAGGTACTGGTAGTTCTTCGCATTTTCGTAATCCGGCCAGAGCATCGCTGAGAAGTGGTCGGTGGAGCCGAGCAGCTCGAGTCCGGTGTCCGCCGCCTCGCGCACATTCTCCGCAATCGTGGAAAACGCGTGCCGACTGTACAGTGTATGGGTATGGGTGTCACATTTGATTTCGTACATAATAAAACCTCTCCTAAATTGCTTGCAATCATAACACAAGTGCGCTAAATTGCAAATCAGGAAAAAAGAGAGGTGACTATGGGAACATCATTGGTTTCAGATGGAAAGGTGATTCTGCGTAAGGGCGAGGGCCGCACGATCAAGGCGGGCGGTGCCTGGGTTTTCGACAATGAAATCGACCGGTACGCAGGTGACTACGCGAACGGGGATATCGTCCGCGTGGAGGATTTCGACGGCTTCTTCATGGGCTATGGCTTCATCAACCACAACTCGAAGATCCGTGTGCGGATGCTGAGCCGCTGGCGGAAGGAGCCGATCGACGCAGAGTTTCTGCGGGAGCGTGTGAAGGCGGCGTGGGAATACCGGAAGACCGTCATGGGCGAGGATATAGATGCCTGCCGTGTGATCTTCGGCGAGGCCGACGGACTGCCGGGACTGACGGTCGATAAATATGAGGATGTGCTGGTGGTCGAGTCGCTCGCACTCGGCATGGATCATCTGAAGCCGATGATTCTCGAGGATCTCGTGGAGATTCTCCGGGAAGACGGCATTCACATCCGCGGCATTTACGAGCGAAGCGACGCGCCGGTTCGGAAAAAGGAAGGCATGGATGTGTATAAGGGCTTCATCGGCCCGGAGTTTGACACGAATGTCGAGATCACCGAGAACGGCGTCAAGTATATGGTCGATGTCGTGAATGGACAGAAGACCGGATTTTTCCTTGACCAGAAGTATAATCGTCGGGCGATGCAGCGGATCTGTAAGGGGAAGCGCGTCCTCGACTGCTTCACGCATATGGGTACCTTCGCGCTGAACGCCGGCATCGCAGGCGCGACGGAGGTCGAGGGGCTCGATATCTCGGAGCTCGCGATCCAGCAGGCGACGGCGAACGCGAAGCGGAACCATCTCGAGGATACCGTGCATTTCCGTGTGGCGGATGTGCTCGACGAGCTACCGAAGCTGAACGCACAGGGCGAGAAGTATGACGTCGTCATCCTCGACCCGCCGGCGTTTACGAAGTCCCGCGAGGCAACGAAGGCCGCGATCCGCGGTTACCGCGAGATCAACATGCAGGGCCTGAAGCTTGTGAAGGACGGCGGATACTTCGCCACCTGCAGTTGCAGTCACTTCATGACCCCGGAGCTCTTCACGAAGACCATCGCCGAGGCGGCCCGCTCCGTGCACCGCCGCCTCCGTCAGATCGAGTACCGCACCCAGGCCTGCGATCATCCGATCCTCTGGTCCGGTGACGAAAACTCCTATTATCTCAAGTTCTACATCTTCCAGGTATGTGACGAGAAGTAAAAAACGAG
Source organism: uncultured Oribacterium sp. (assembly GCA_937927445.1). Lineage (GTDB taxonomy): Bacteria > Bacillota > Clostridia > Lachnospirales > Lachnospiraceae > Oribacterium. The sequence continues at coordinate 4,555 of CALAOB010000101.1, forward strand.
GAGCACCCCTATCTTGGGATGCTCCTTTTCTTATCTCTTCTGTTTTCGACGGGATGGCACGATCGCATACCCGCTCGGCACGATGCTTACGCCTCGTCGGCTACCTTCAGCTTCTGGGTCGCTTCGATCTCCATGATCTCGTCGACACGTCTCTGGTGACGGCCACCCTCGAAGGTCGCGCCGGTCCATGCGTCCACGATCTGCTTCGCGGTCTCGATGCCGATGACACGTGCGCCGAAGCAGATGACGTTCGAATTATTATGACGCTTGCTCATCTCTGCGGAGTACGGCTCGCTGCAGCAGCATGCACGGATGCCCTCAACCTTATTGCATGCGAGGCTGATGCCTACGCCGGTACCACAGATGGCGATGCCTCCATCCACTTCACCGGAAGCGACCATCTTACCGACACGGTAGCCGGAAATCGGATAATCGAAGCTCTCCGGAGAATTCGTGCCGACATCGATCACCTCAATGCCCTTTCCCTCGAGATACGCCTTGATCTCGTTCTTCATCTCAATCGCTGCATGATCGTTGCCAATGACTAATTTCATGATTTTTTCTCCTCGTCCATTCGCTGAATGCGCCCTGCGTTTTGTTAATTATTAGACAAGCTTTTGTCTATATCACCTGCAGTATAGCATAGTTTTTACATGAAGGTGAATCTGTACTGTCATATACATAAGAAAAACGCCACAAAGCAGGGTACAAATGTGTACAAAAATTTACTTGTTCTTTTGTGTAATGTGCTATATTATCGTCGCGTGAACAGGATTAGTAAACATGATATGAGAAAGTGTTGATCAACACGAATGATAACACACAAAGGAGGTTTGTTATGAAGCTTGTAAATGTCAATAATGTAGAAGGTCTCTTCGAGGTGCTCGATAAGTGCCAGGGCGATGTCTATCTCGTTTCCAAGGAAGGCGATCGCATCAATCTGAAGTCAAAGCTTTCCCAGATGCTCTTCACTGCAAATCTTTTCACAAAGGCAACCATCAATGAGCTCGACCTCATCGTGGCGGAGCCGGAGGATATGAAGCGCGTCGTTGATTTCATGATGGGCAGCGCGAACATCTGATCTACATCGTCAATACAGTTCTGCAGTGATTTCGGATGCCCCCTATTCCGAGGTCGCCAGCAGAATGCCAGCCTATAATTTAAGAGCCCGTGGAGCATGCGCTCCATGGGCTCTTTTTGTTTATCAGCTCTTCTGCACTGCGAGGCCCATCCGCGCCAGCTTCTGATTCAGCTCCCGCGGCGTGTAACCACTTACGAAATTCTTAAGATGGCGAAAACGACACAAAAAGAGACGGCCATGCGACCGTCTCTGAGATGCTGTTTTATGCACGTATTACTTTTCCTTCGTGCTGCCGTCGTCCATCATGTTCTGCTGGCCGGCCTTCTTCGCGAGCTGCCATACGAGGGACTCGCCCTGTGCGATTTCGAAGTTGACGCCGGTGTCGTTCGGCTCGTCCTCGATGAACTCGTAATCCTTGCCAGGCAGGATCGCGTTCAGCAGGATACCGACGAGTGAACCGGTCGCGATACCGGAGAAGTTGATGGTGATCGCACCGAGCGGAATCACGATCGCACCTGCGGTGGAGTAGTTGATACCGATCGCCAGTACGAGGATGAGCGCCGCGATGATGACGTTACGTGACTGGGAGAAATCCACCTTCGTCTCGACGACATTACGCACACCGACGGCAGAAATCATACCGTAGAGTACCAGGGAGATACCACCGACCGTTGCGGACGGCATCACCTCGATCAGCGCCGCGAACTTCGGGCAGAAGCTGAGGAGGATGGCAATGCAGGCGGCCAGACGGATAACCATCGGGTCGTACACCTTCGTCAGCGTGAGTACGCCGGTGTTCTCGCCGTAGGTCGTATTCGCCGGTGCACCGAAGAGGGAGGCCAATGTGGTCGCCAGGCCATCACCCGTCAGTGTACGGTGAAGACCCGGGTCCTGAATGAAGTTCTTTCCAACCGTGGAAGAAATCGCGGAGATGTCACCGATATGCTCCATCATCGTCGCGAAGGCGATCGGCACGATGGTGATCACGGAGGTGATCAGCAGGGAGGAGTCAAGGCTTCCATCCGTGAAGAGAGAGAATACGGTGCGACCGTACTCGATCGGAAGGCCGAACCAGGCTGCCTCTGCCACCGGTGCGAAATCGATACAGCCGGCGATCGCCGCTACAAGGTAGGAACCGATAACGCCGAGGAGGATCGGGATGATCTTCACCATGCCGCGACCCCAGATGTTGCAGACCACGACGATCACGATGGCTACCAGTGCGATGCCCCAGTTGCTGGAGCAGTTCTCAACCGCGGACTTCGAGAGGTTGAGACCGATGGCGATGATGATCGGACCGGTGACAACCGGCGGGAAGTACTTCATGACCTTCGAGGTACCGAAGGCACGGAAGGCTGCGGCCAGTACGAGGTAAACGAGACCGGCACACGCGACACCGAAGCAGGCGTAGCGGAGCAGATCCGGCTCACCGTTCGGTGCGATGGCTGCATAACCAGCCAGGAACGCGAAGGACGATCCGAGGAATGCCGGAACCTTCTTCTTACTGATGAGATGGAACAGCAGGGTACCGAGACCTGCGAACAGCAGTGTCGTCGACACACTCAAGCCGGTGAGCAGCGGAACCAGCACCGTCGAACCGAACATGGCGAACATGTGCTGGAAGCCGAGAATCAGAACCTTGCCGGTGCCGAGCTTCTTCGCATCATAGATGCCCTCTTCACCGATTTTTACAGCTTCTTTACTCATAAAAATCCCCTTTTCTGTAAACTATAAACAAAACCATTGAGACTATAACACAGTGGCATAAAGATGAAAACCAAATTCTAAAAATTTTATAAACTGATGATTACTGATGATTACTCCTCCGCTCCAAAGACGCGTTCCTTCAGTTTGCGGCCGGTCGGGGTGGCGGCGAGGCCGCCGCCGGCGGTTTCCTTGAGGGCACTATTCATCATGTCGCCGACGGACTGCATCGCGCTGATGCACTCATCTGCCGGGATGTAGGCGCGGATGCCGGCGAGGACCATGTCCGCGCTGGAGAAGGCGATCATGATGCCGGAGACGTTCCGCTTGATGCACGGAATCTCGACGAGGCCGGCAACGGGGTCGCAGGCGAGGCCGAGCTGGTTCGCGATGGCGATGGCGAGCGCGTCCGCGCACATGTCCGGACTGCCGCCCTTCAGCTCGACGAGGGCAGCTGCCGCCATGCCGGAGGCACTGCCACACTCGGCCTGACAGCCGCCGGTCGCGCCGGCGATCGATGCGTTTTTCGCGATGACCATACCGAAGGCACCCGATGTAAACATGGACATCACGATGTCGCGCTTCTCGGCTTTTCCTTCCTTATAAAGAGAGACGAGGCAGCCCGGAAGTATCCCGCAGGAGCCGGCTGTCGGGCTCGCGACGATGCGCCCCATGGAGGCATTGCACCCGGCCACGCTGAGCGCCCGCGCCATCGCACCGGTCATGAAGCTGCCGGAAAGACCGCCACCGGTGCGCTTCGCGTAGTCGAACATGTGGTAGCCCTCGCCGCCGGTGAGACCGGACATCGAGACCTGGTCCTTCGCAGAGCCGGACTCCACCGCCTCGCACATGACGTCGAAGCTCCGCTCCATCCGTGTGTAGAGGGTCTGCGGGTCGGCTTCCGCCGCAGCCGCCTGATCCGCCAGCACCATCTCAGATATTTTCATCTTCTGTTTCTTCGCCGCCTCGACGAGCTCGGCGATGGAATCATATTTCAGCATAGCATCTCCTTTTTAGATCTTGTGAATGAGCAGGCAGTTCAGCACATCCGGCGTCTGGCGGATGTCGGCGGTGATCTTCTCCGGCGGCACAGAGTCGGCCTCGATGGTCATCAGGGCCTCACCGCCCTTCTCGCGCCGGCTCAGCTGGAAGGCACCGATGTTGATGTCGCTGTACATGAGATGCATGAGATTCGTGACGTTCGCGATGACACCCGGTACGTCACGGTGCAGAACGAGGATGGTTTCCTTGTCGCCCGAGAACTTCACTTCCATGCCGTTGATGATGTCGATGCGAATGTTTCCGCCGCCGACGCTGGCACCCTGCATGAAGCCGCTGCGGCCGTCCGGCAGATAGTAGGTGATGCGCGCGGTATTCGGATGTGCATTCGGGATGTCCTGGTGGATGAAGTTAATCTCGATGCCCTCTTCCTTCGCGATGTCGAGCGCGTCACGGATGCGGGTATCGTCCGTCTCGAAGCCCATGATTCCACCCACGATGGCGCGGTCCGTACCGTGGCCGCGGCCCGTACGTGAAAACGAACCGGACAGAATGATATCACAGCGGGACGGCGTCCGCCCATCCATCAGCTTATTGGCCACACGCCCGAGACGACACGCACCCGCGGTGTGCGAACTCGACGGACCGATCATCACCGGCCCGATAATATCGAAAACGTCCATAACTGTCTCCTTTGATTCTGAACATCCTACCGGATAGCATGAATGCTGTTTTTCAGAGGTATCCCCCGCTGTTTCCAGAAGAGCGATACTTCGCATCCTGTCGAACGAAAACTGCCAGGAGTCAGTTCGCACACATGTGCTCGATCTGACCTCTGACAGCTCCCCTTGCTATCCTTCTATATATAAATCATTTTAATATCAAACGCACTGTATAACAAGGCACAAGCCCGCAGAAAAGCACGGAATTACGTAGATAGTCTTTATTTTACCGATAAAATTAATTTATATTTTTCTTGTTTCCGCATCTCTGTTCACATATAATAAGCAGAGACATTTCAGCTGAAGGACCCAGGAGGACCGGCAACAGAAGCCATACGGAGAGTTCGTGTAAAATCAAGCCAGGTTCCCTTAGCGGCACTTGGTACAATTTTCCTTAGCGCCCTCTAGCAACGCTGAGTTTTCATGAAGAAAACTCAGCGATTGCAGAGGGCCTA
>CALAOB010000102.1 GCA_937927445.1 uncultured Oribacterium sp.
ATATGGGGCCGGTCGATGTGGCGATGCTGAATCCGGTCATCGTGAAGAAGTCCGGTCTGTACGAAACGGAGGAGGGCTGTCTTTCGTTTAGTGGAAGCCGTAAGACGGAACGGTATCAGGAGATCGAGCTGGAGTATCAGGACCTCAATATGCAGAAGCACCGGCAGAAGTTCAGTGGCTGGACAGCGCAGATCATACAGCACGAATGTGATCATCTGGAAGGAATCATCATCTGATATGTGAATGAAGTGTCTCGATAACAAATCGGGAGTTATCTCTGCGGTGCCATTCGTATTTCGCTTCGCTTCATACTCATGTCGCGCTGTCGCGCTATGCGTCTGAGCTCATACATGTGCAATTGCGAGCAAGCTCTCATGCACATGTATAAGCCATCCGCGCACCGCTTGTAGAAACGCGCAAATTCCAGTTTGAATATGGATTGCATTTGTGCAGAATTGTGACGGGCTGCTGGCGGAGACATTGGCCTGGATATAAGAAGTCGACAGATGGGTTCCGAAGGGTGGAATCCGTCTGTCGACTTTTTTGGGTGCAGTTTAATTACATGATTCGGCAAGATTTATTACTGATATTAAAAAAGTAGTGGCATATTTGCCGGTCGTGCGTTATGGTATAAGCAAACGTTCATTTGGCAGTTTGGGTATCAGGAGGTAATCTTATGCACTACAGTTCCGTTTTGGAGACAGCGAAAAGATGGGATCTGTCCGAGCGCAGTGTGCGTAACTATTGTGCGCAGGGGCGCGTAGATGGGGCTTTCCAGACAGGTAAAAGCTGGAATATTCCTGATGATGCGGAGAAGCCGGAGCGTTCGAATAAGCGATCAGAGGAAACACGCACGCTGCTGGAGATCCTGAGGGCAGAGAAGGAAAGCAGATATCCGGGTGGGATCTATCATAAGACGCAGATCGAGCTCACATATAATTCGAATCACATCGAAGGCAGTCGGTTGACGCACGATCAAACGCGCTATATCTTCGAGACCAATACGATCGGTATGGAACAGGGTGCCCTGAACGTAGATGATGTCGTCGAGACGGCAAATCATTTCCGTTGTATCGATATCATCATCGATCGTGCGAACGGCAGCTTATCAGAAAATCTGATAAAGGAGCTGCATCTGGTTCTGAAAAACGGCACCAGCGATTCAAGACAGAGCTGGTTTGCGGTCGGCGCATATAAGAAAAAGCCGAATGAAGTAGGAGGTCGCGAGACGGCGCTGCCGGAAGAGGTGTCGGATCGGATGAAGTCGCTGCTGACGGAATACAATGCGAAAGATGCGAAATCACTGGAAGATATTCTGGACTTTCATGTGCACTTCGAGCGGATCCATCCATTTCAGGATGGAAATGGCCGGATCGGTCGTCTGATTATGTTTAAGGAGTGTCTGAAATATAATATCGTGCCGTTTATCATCGAGGATGATCTGAAGATGTATTATTACCGGGGACTGCAGGAGTGGGATCGTGAAAAGGGATATCTGACGGATACCTGCCTGACGGCACAGGACCGATATTAAGCATATCTCGATTACTTTCGGATACGAGTATAGAGACAGCAAAGCTGTGATACGCGCTAAAGCTTTCGATGTGGGCGGCGCTAGAGCGGAGGGATGTGACGGACTGCCGATAAAGACATTGGCATAGGTTATGAGGTGGCAGAGAATAAGAAAATGGAGGATGATGAATGAAAAATGAGATAGTATTATTTATGGATGGAGATATACAATTAGAAGTTCCAGTATCTCGAGATGGCGAATCGGTATGGCTGTCTGCGAATCAAATGGCTGTTTTGTTTGAAAAGGATGAAACTAATATCAGAAAGCATATAAATAATGTTTTCAGAGCATCAGAAGTTGATAAAAATAACAACACGCAAAAAATGCGTGTTGATGGAGAGGTGTGACGGGCTGCCGGTGGAGACATTGGTAGAAAGGATTGCTTTGAAATCTGATGACTTTTGCGGTGACGATTTTCAGTTGAAGGCATTGGCCAGAGGTGTATGATAAGGGCATATGATTTCAGAAAGCGCAAAGGAATGACTTGAATGGAGGCATCGTGCGCTGCAGATCGGAGAGGCCTCGAAGGTAGTGCCGATCGACAAGCTCAGCGTAGTGATCACCCTCGTTCTTGCTTTCGTAATGCTGCACGAAGAGATTTCGGTGAAGGCTGTTGTCGGTTGTGTACTGATCGGGGCAGGTACGCTGGTGATGCTACTATGACAAGAAGTTAAAGAGAAAACATAATGAAAAATCTAAAGTTAAAAAAAGCAGCTATAAGAGATCTTGATCAGATACGTGCTCTGTACTGGAGTCTTTTGGACAGTTCTTCGGAATATGGTCGGATCTTACAGTGGAAAAAGAATATATACCCAAACGATAATGACTGGAATAATTATATTCTAAATGATGAAATGTATTTGATTCTGGAGAATATGAACGTGATTGGTGCAGTAGCGGTAACCAATGCGCAGTCCAAAGAATATAGAAAGATCCAATGGAAAGTGAAGGCAGATGATCGGGAAGTAGCCGTGGTTCATCTGCTGATGATTTTACCTGAATACCAGGGAGGGGGAGCGGCAACAGCAGCACTTGATGAGATTATCAGGCTGGCTACAGGCAAACAGAAAAGGGTAGTGCGACTGGACGCAGTCGGAACGAATGTGCCTGCGCAGAAATTGTATGAAAAATACGGCTTTGTTAATTGCGGAACAGCACAGGAGTACTATGAAAGTACAGGAGAGACGGAGTTCGTGTTTTATGAATATGCGCTGGAAACAAATCCTTATGCTCCGATGACAGAAAGTGAACTGCTGAGAAAATTAAAGAATTCCCGGGAGCATGGAGATTTCAGGGATGCAGATCTTGTGATTTCTGACATGAGGTCGAAGTATGGATTATAATACTTTCAGATCTTGGAGGGGGATGTGACGGACTGCTGGAAGAAGCTATCTATTAGCCCAAACATAATATGCATTGAAAATGGCTAATAGAATGATTATGGTACAACATATGAGGTAGCAATAGAAATGACTTCGGTTCAATACTATGATTCGCCGCTGGGGCGTATATGGATGGTCGCAGATGAGATCGGTCTGACAGTGCTATGCTTTGAAGGAGCAAAATACGATGCCGATCGGCTGTCTGCCGGATGCTTTGAGCAGGAGACGGAGATTCTGTCAGCGGGGAAGCGCTGGCTGGATCTGTATTTCAGTGGGAAGAATCCGGATTTTCTACCACCTTTACATCCGAAGGGATCAGCATTTCAGATGACGGTTTGGGATATACTTCTGGAGATTCCATATGGGAAAACGATAAGCTACGGAGAGATCGCACGGAAAATAGCTGAGAAGCGAGGGATTTCCAGGATGTCGGCGCAGGCCGTCGGTGGCGCGGTCGGACGTAATCCCATCGCGATCATCATTCCATGTCATCGGGTCGTGGGCGCAGATGGAAGCCTGACAGGGTACGCCGGCGGAATCGATAAAAAGATCAAACTGCTGGAACTGGAGCATGGTGATTCGCCTTTGAAACTGCATCTTCCATCTGCAAAGTCCACTGCGATTGGGGGCATGAGCAGAGCGGAACTTGACAAGTCAAAAAATGGGCTTTATTCTTTACAATCTTTCGCAAGGCTTGAGTCATCCAGAAAAGCTTCTGCCAAGGTGATTGATTATGATGCGGAAAGAGCGGAAGCGATGAATGAGAAATACGGTGTTGTTGATTGATACATACGTCCTGCTGAATTACATCACGAATCCTGTGACTGACTGCCGGCAAAGACATTGGCATAAGATACTGGGGAAAAGGAATATGTAATGATATGACAGGAACAGAAGATAAAATCAGTTTATTAAAGAGAATCGCGCATCGGTTAAATGAAGCACAGGTCGAGTGGTGTCTTGGTGCGTCGATGATGCTCTATTTTAAGGGAATCGTTTCGGAGTTTCATGATATCGATTTGATGATATCTGTCGATGATGTGGAAGTCGTCAAAACGATTCTGTCGGAAATGGGCACGTTGTGTCCATCCGATCAAGAACCGAATCCCATGTACCAGACGAAGTGTTTCATGGAATATGTCATCGATGCGATTGATGTCGATGTTATGGCCGGATTCGCGATCGTGCGCGAGGGTGAAATCTACGATTGCTCGCTCTGTAAAAACCAGATCACAGATCAGCTGATGCTGGATGACGAAGTCATCCCTATGCAGTCGCCGCGTTTGTGGTGTCGATACTATCGGCTGATGGGCAGAAGCGCGAAAGCAAATATGATTGAAAAGGCAATGGAGATGACAGGCGCAGATCGCAGAGGGATATGACTTCTGGGATCAAAAGCTATATGCAAGCATGATGTTTTTGACTTTCAGTTCAGAAACTACATATATACATGAAGTTTCTGACTCAATCGTCAGAAACTTTCTTTTAAGGGGTAACATGGGTTTTCTTTTAGCTATCATCTATCTTTCGTTTATCAGTCTGGGGCTGCCGGATGCCCTGCTTGGGGCGGCATGGCCGAATATATATCTGGAATTTCAGGTTCCTGTTTCGTATGCAGGGATGGTGTCCATGATTATTTCGTTTGGTACCATCGTGTCGAGTCTGCAGAGCGATCGTCTCACGAGGAGATTTGGAACAGGTATGGTGACCGCCGCGAGTGTGGCGATGACCGCACTCGCGCTGCGGGGCTTCTCAATCAGTCACAGCTTCACTTCGCTGTGTCTGTGGGCGATCCCGTACGGACTGGGTGCGGGCAGCGTGGATGCTTCGCTCAATAACTATGTGGCGCTGCACTATACCAGTAAGCATATGAGCTGGCTCCACTGCATGTGGGGCGTCGGCACGACGATCGGTCCATCCATCATGGGCGCTGCGCTTTCGAGAGGTGCCACATGGAATGCCGGCTATCGCATAATCTCGATCTTACAGATCGTACTCACAGCGGTTCTGGTATGGAGCCTGCCGAAATGGAAGGCACAGACCGACGGATCAGCGGAAGCGCAGCGTGTAAAGGCGCTTTCACTACAGGATATTCTCGCGATTCCAGGCGCAAAGGCCATCATGCTCTGCTTTTTCTGCTACTGCGGCGTGGAGCAGACCACCATGCTGTGGGCGAGCAGCTATCTGCATCTCGCGAAGGGCATCTATGCTGGAACGGCGGCTTCGTTCGCCGGCATGTTCTGCATCGGTATCACGATCGGGCGTGGGATCAGTGGCTTCATCGCCATGAAGCTGCAGGATCGTCAGATGGTCCGCATGGGGCAGGCCATCATTCTCGGGGGAATCATCGTCATGCTGCTGCCGTTCGGACAGACGGTTTCTCTCATCGGATTCCTGCTGATCGGCCTGGGCTGTGCTCCGGTCTATCCCTGCATCATCCATTCTACGCCGGCGCACTTCGGGGCAGAGAACTCCCAGGCCATCATCGGTGTGCAGATGGCCAGTGCCTACATCGGAACCTGTCTGATGCCACCTTTATTCGGGCTCATCGCGAATCATATTTCGATCCGCTTATTACCATGGTTTCTGCTGATACTCCTCGCACTCATGGTACATATGCATGAGACGCTGGAGAGGAAAACAGGCGCTGATGCGCACAGCGGGATGTAACGGACTGCCGGCGGAGACATTGACATAAGATACTGCTTGCAATCGGCTCCGTATTTATGGCATTCGTTCATAGGAGCAGCACCAGAGATGTGATCATCTCGGATAGGGAGAAATAGATTATGCTTATATATACAGAAGATAAAAAGTTTACGAAAGACCAGGTTCAAAGCTTAGTGGCATGAGCAAGGCAGAAATTGACCTCGAGTTACAAAAGGGCATGGATTCATTGAAATCCGGGAAAGTATATACGGCAGATGAGGTAGAAGCGGAGTTCGCCAGGGAATTCGGCAAAAGATAATGGGGAACGATACGCATGATTAGAGTTTTACAGAAACGAGATATCGATGGTGTTGCTGAGATATGGCTGGAGTGCAATCGGAAAGCGCACGCTTTTATACCGGCGGACTACTGGAGGCAGAACTTCGATATGGTGAAGGCGATGCTGCCACAGGCGGAGGTATATGTCTATGAAAATGACAACAGCATTCAGGGCTTTGCCGGCCTTAGTGGTGACTATATCGAAGGGCTTTTCGTCTCTTCGAAATGCCAGTGCTGCGGTATAGGTGCCCGTCTGCTGAATCATATAAAGGGGATACGAACGACGTTGCAGCTGAAAGTCTATCAGAAGAATACGCGTGCGATTCGTTTTTACCTGCGGGAAGGTTTTGCAATCCTGTCCGAGGGTGTGGATGAAGCTACAGGGGAAAAGGAATATTTAATGATATGGCAGGAACACTTACCAAATACGCCGGTATGATAAAAAGCATGAGGACAACAGAATGGTAAGGTATCGAAAAAATCGGAATTTGCGGAGTACAAAATGAACAAGATATTGACATTTGATTGCTATGGAACCTTGTTGGACACATCGCCTCTATATAACTATATTGGAAAACTGGCGGAGGAACATGAACTATCCGGTCAAAAAGCTATATCTATTTTTTCAAGTTATGAAGACAAGCTGATGTATGGGGAGGATTTTATTCCGTATAAAAAACTACTCAAGGAAGTTCTATCATACTGTGATATGGAAATGAGTTCAGACATTTTTGCGGCAAAGTATGATACGGTCATTGAAATCCACAAGGAATTTCAACCGTTTCCCGATGTTTTGCCTTCATTAACCAAGCTAAAGCAAAAAGGGTATGAACTTGCTGTTATGTCCAACAGTACAAACCAAATGATGGATTGGCATATGGAAAAACTTGAATACCTGTTCGATGACCGACTGGTAGCAGAAGAAACTATGTGCTATAAGCCCAAACTTTCATTTTTTCAGATGGCAGAAGAAAAATTTCATCTCAAAGGCAAGAACCATTGTCATATTGCAAAAGGCTATTGGTGGGATATTGTTCCAGCATATAAAATGGGTTGGAATAAAATATGGGTTAATCGTGCCAATCTGTCACATGGACGAGATATTGAGAAACCATACTTGACGGTATCTACATTACTGGAATTACCACAAATCTAAATCCTAAGTTGTAGAGCAGAAAATTCCAGTTTGTATATGGATTGCAGAGGGATGTGACGGACTGCTGGCGGAGACATTGGCTTTCTCTTTCTTTTTTTAAAAAAATGTGAGACAATAAAAGAAAACGATAGTTCTAACAATATTTAAGCGGGAGAATTTTATGGAAAACAGATTAAAACTTCCGGTAGGAATTGAAAGTTTTGAGGAGATTCGAAAAAATCAGTATTACTATATCGATAAAACGAAGCTGATTGAGCAGCTATTTGATAGTCTCGGAAAGGTAAGTCTATTCACGCGTCCGCGTCGCTTTGGAAAGACTCTGAATATGAGTATGCTGAAGTGCTTTTTTGAGATCGGAACGGATCCGGCGCTTTTTGATGGACTTTATATTACTGAGAATAAGGAACTGTGCGAGCAGCATCAGGGGCAGTATCCAGTCATTTTTATTTCGCTAAAAAATGTCGAAGGCCGGGACTTCGAGAGCGCAAAGTACCAGATGATGGAATTGATTTCAAAGGAAGCTATACGGCATAGCTCGCTAAGAGAAAGTGAAGCATTGGATGAAAATGCGAAAAAGGCATATGAAGCGCTGACCACGTTTTCAGGCGGGCGATATCAAATGACGGAGGAATCACTGTTTAGCTCATTACAGACGCTTTCGGAATTGCTATCTATGCATTATCATAAAAAAACCGTCATCCTGATTGATGAGTATGATGTTCCGTTAGATAAAGCATTCCAACGTGGTTACTATAAGGATATGGTTTCGCTTATTCGAACGATGTTCGGAAAGGCGTTGAAAACGAACGATGCGCTTGCATTCGCGGTATTGACCGGCTGCCTTCGTGTTTCGAAAGAAAGTATCTTTACAGGACTCAACAATTTCAAGATTCTGTCGATCACAGATACGCGTTTTGATGAGCAGTTTGGCTTTACAGATACGGAAGTACGGAAGCTGCTTCTGGACTATCATCTGGAAGATCGCTTCGGAGAAGTGAAGGAGTGGTACGATGGCTATCACTTCGGAAATGCAGACGTGTACTGCCCGTGGGATGTTGTAAACTTTGTGGACCGCGCGAAGGATGATCGCGAGGCAAAGCCGGAAGCGTACTGGATCAATACGAGCGGAAACGAGCTCGTGAAGCGCTTTATCGATAAAGCGAATAAAACAACGAAGAGTGAGATTGAACGTCTGATCAACGGGGAAGCCATCGAAAAGGAGCTTCGACTGGATCTCACCTATGAGGAGATCGATCAGAGCATAGAGAATCTCTGGAGTGTACTTTTTACGACCGGGTATTTGACGCAGAGTGGAAGGAATGAAAACGGAGCCTATCGGCTGATTATTCCAAACCGGGAAGTACGTGAAGTCTTTCGTCTTCAGATTAACGAGTGGTTTAAAAAGTCAATCTTCAGTAACACAGAGCGTCTCACAGCATTCTGGAAGGCTTTTGAAGAAGGAGATATCGAAGGCATCGAGCAGTATTTAAACCGTGTACTTAGTAATTCCATCAGTGTATTTGATACAAAGGCAAGGAAAGAAGAAAAAGAAAGCTCATATCATAATCTTCTCGTCGGGATTCTTAGCGGAAATGCGGACTGGCTTGTGAAGTCAAATGTCGAAGCCGGAGAAGGATTTGCAGATATCATCGTGGAAACGGATGATCCGGATGCGGGGATCGTTGTCGAGCTGAAGTATACGAAGAACGTTGATGAGTTGAAGGCGGCGTGCCAGAAGGCACTTGACCAGATTCGGAACCGCCGATATCAGGAGTATCTTCTGAATGATGATCGGAAAAACATCCGGCTATATGGCATTACCTTCTGTAAGAAACGGTGCTGTGCAATCAGTGAAAAACTGTGATAACCAGGCAGATCGCAGAGGGATGTGACGGCCTGCTAAACAAAACGAATCTTAACATATGAGGAATAAAATCATGGCATTAAAATTAATGAAAGGCAGTTTGCAATACAAAAATCAAATTATAGAAATGATTAAAGAGTGGAAATCGTATAACGATACCCATAACGCAAATACTTCTCCATGGGCTATATTTAAAAATGATTATGATGATTTTGAATATTATCTAAATAATTTAGAAATATCAACTACAGACAATGGATTTGTTCCTGATTCTACTTTCTTTTGCTTAGATGAAGACAGAAATACCATGGTTGGTGCTGTTAATATCAGACATTACTTAAACGAATATTTATTGAAATATGGTGGTCATATTGGAGATGGTATAAGACCAAGCGAAAGAAGAAAAGGTTATGCAACCAAAATGATCAGCTTGGCTTTAGAAGAATGCAAGAAACTTGGTATGGATAAAGTTTTATTGGTTTGTGATAAAGACAACATTGGTTCTGTCAAATCAATTATCAATAATGGCGGAGTATTAGAAAACGAAGTTTTAAAAGAGGGTAAGCTAATACAAAGATATTGGATCAT
>CALAOB010000103.1 GCA_937927445.1 uncultured Oribacterium sp.
CATTCTGAATGCAAATTCAGAAGCGCGAGGCCCTCTTTCTATTAAAGTTTTACAAGATAATTTTCTTTTAGAACGGAAGCTGGATCTTCGGGAGTGAGCCGAGGAGGCTCTTGAAGGTTTCGACATAGCCCTTCAGCTCGCTGACGACATCGAAGAAGTCATCGATCTGGCCGCTGTAGGTCTGGTAGGTGCGCTGAAGCCTGCCGACCATATCGTCGATCTTTTCCATGGTTTCGAAGGCGTCCTGCAGCTGCGTTTCATAGGTCTGGAAGGTGCGGTAGGTGTAGATTCCGAAGCCGAAGAAGGTGATGAGCATGATGAGCACCAGTACGAGCACTGCAATCATGATATAGCGGTTCCGGCGGATTTCAATCATCAGCTCTGCATTGGTCGGGCCCTCATAGCCCGCGCCCGGCATGAAGCTGTCGCTGTTGCGGCGGGACTTCGCCTGCTTCGCGGCGGCTTCCTCTGCCGCGAGACCACCGGTGTAGCTCGATGCATCCTCTTTTTTCACCGCCTGCAGTGGCACACCCATCCGCTCCGGATCTGCCGGACGATTCGGGATGGCACGCCGCGGTGGCTGATTATGGGTCAGCAGCTCATTCGGATCGGCCGGTCGGCGTAAACGTTCAGTTCTCGGCACGCCATTCACATCATTCCGTGGTGCGCGCTTCTGCGTTCCCGCAGGCGCGGTACCGGCACTTGTCGTCGTATTCTTCAGCTCATCTGCCATCGCTGTTTCCCCCTCTTTATCGTCTGCAATATGGACCGAGGCACGTCATGGTTGCATCGTTCATTCAATCAGGATTTGAAATCATCGTTTATAGTCTTACAGATATGCTTATTATACCACAGCGTCCCTCGCTTACCATCGGTCCTTCGATGAAAATTAAAAACGAAGCCGCATCTGATGCCACTCGACATTTCCATGCGTAGAGTCGCTGATGCCCTCATCCACGAAGCCGAAGCTCGCGTAGTAGTGCACCAGATGGTCTTTACAGGTCAGGACGAGGCCCTTTCGTCCCTGCTGCCGGGCGTCCTCGATGGCGCGACGGAGAAGCCGTCCGGCGTATCCCTGCTTCCGGTATTCCGGCAGGGTATTTACGCCGAAGATCATCTGCCATCCACCATGTTCATCGTGCATCTCTGCACGCTCATACATCTCATCCGTGAGATCCTCTTCATCTGTCACGAAGCCATCCACGAAGGAAATCAGCTGATTCCCCTCGTACAACAGCCAGAAATGATCACCATAATACCGGATGCGTCCTTCAAATTCTTCCCGCGTCGCGGCCTCCGCTACTGGGAAGCACGCTGCTTCTACTGCAGTGATTGCATCGATTTCCGTCATACATGCATGCCGGATGTTGAACTCTTCATTCATTTTCTTCACACTCCCTTACGTTTTGCTACATTATATCGAGAAACCACTGCAAGATATACAGAAATCGTCATGATACATAAGTCGAGACCCAGAGGGCAGCCACCAGAAGCCATACGGAGAGACCGTGAGGAATCAAAATCGGACCATTAGAACCAGTTGGAGTAATTTTTCCTTAGCACCCTCCGCAACACTGAGTTTTCATAAAGAAAACTCAGTCGTTTGCGGAGGGCCTACTGGTTCTTATGGTCCGATTTTTGATGGATCCGGTCTCGGAGTACTGTGCTTCTGGCGGCTGTCCTCCGGGCCTTACGTTTTATACGATATCTGTCACATCCGTCCCAGCCGGTACTTGAAGTCCCGGTAGCCGAAGTGAACGATTTCCTCGGTGCGGCCGTCCGGTTTCCGGGTAACAATCGCCGGAAGCGGCATGCCGTTGAAGGTGTTGTTTTTGCAGGTCGTGTAGATCGCCATGTCACCGAAGACGAGGAGATCCCCGATCTTCGGCTCCGTGTCGAAGCTGTAGTCGCCGATCACATCACCGGCGAGGCAGGTCGGTCCGGCGAAGCGGACCGTGCAGGCTTTTTCGCCCGCGTCACCGGCCTGAAGCAGTGGCGGG
>CALAOB010000104.1 GCA_937927445.1 uncultured Oribacterium sp.
CCGCATCATTGGTGGTTCTCACACAATCAAATCCTACAGTAAACTTACGCCGTCAAAATGGCTAAACGCAGTCGTGTGCGCGCTGCTTTTATGATAGGATAAAAGGAGATTCTGTGTTCGGGAGGTAGGGCTATGTATGATGGTGGCGGCAAGAAAAATCTGAATCTGCTGATACTCGAGGTCCTGAAGGATTATTCGGATGAGGAGCATGCGCTTACGCAGCAGCGGGTGCTGCAGCTTCTGAAGGAGAACTACGGGGTGGTGTGTGACCGGCGTTCGGTCCGGAACAACATCGACTGTCTCATCGAGTGTGGCTTCGACATCGATACGGAGAAGGGCTACCGGCTGATGTCCCGGACCTTCGATGATGCGGAGCTGCAGATGCTCATCAATTCGGTGGTTTTCTCGAAGTTTCTGACGAAGGCGCAGGCGAAACAGCTGATCGATAAGCTGGTCGATGAGAGCAGCCGGCACTTCAAGCCGCGCTTCACGCATCTCGCCAATATCACGACGCTCCAGCATACGGAGAACAAGCAGGCGATGATCAACCTGGATCTCATCGATGAGGCCATCGAACGAAAGCAGAAGCTGTCCTTCATTTACAACAGCTACGGGACGGATCGACGGATGCATCCGCGGCGGAAGGAGCCGTACATCTATAATCCCTATCAGATCGTGATGTCGAACGGGTACTTCTACCTCGTCGGCAACTATGATAGGTACGAGACGATCTCGCATTACCGCATCGATAAGATGACGAATATGGAGATCCTCGACGAGGAGCGGAAGCCGGCGCGCGAGGTGAAGGGCATGGAGCATGGTCTCGACCTGCCGAAGCATATGGCGGAGCATGTCTACATGTTCTCCGGCGAGTCGGTGACGGTGCTGCTCCGGACGAGTCAGCGCAGCATGGACATGCTCTACGACTGGTTCGGAAAGGACTTCCAGATCGTCGAGCAGTACGAGGACGGGATGATGGATGTCCGCCTCCGCTGTAATCAGGAGGCGATGGAGTACTGGGCGCTCCAGTACGGCAAGTACGTGACGGTGCTCGAGCCGGCGGAGCTTCGCGAGAAGCTGCGGACGGACATCGCGGAGATGGCCGCACGGTACCAGGATACCGCGGGTGATGCATGAGAAGTACCGACGCGGGAAGCGGAATACCGCGGAGATGGCCGCGCGGTATAGGGATGCATGAGACGCGTCGATAAAGAGGAACGCCGGAAGCCCGGGGCCGTGGTGGCGCAGGCTGCGTGAAGAAGCAGTGATGAGTTGCCGGACAGAGGCATTGACATAGAAACAGGAGATTAATATATGAAGATTAATGAATTTAAGAGAACGGGAACGACATCCGAGGAGATTTCCGAGCGGGAGCAGCGGCATCGCATCCTCGCGCGGGAGGCGGCCGAGGAGAGTATCGTTCTGCTGAAAAACGACGGGGTGCTGCCGCTTCCGACCGGGATTCCGGTGGCGCTGTTCGGCGCAGGTGCAGGGCTCACGATCAAGGGCGGCACCGGCTCCGGGGATGTGAATGTGCGGCACAGTGTGTCGATCTATGACGGCTTCACGCTCGCGCGTGTGCGGGTGACGAGCAAGGGCTGGATCGAGGATTATGAGGAGCGCTACGAGCTCGCGCGGCAGGCGTGGAAGAAGCAGATTCTCGACGAGTGCGGCGGCAGTACCGACGGGCAGCTTTTCTTCGATACCTATACGAGCCACGCCTTCGAGATGCCGGAGGGGCGTCCGATCGAAGACACGGATGTGCAGGACGCGAAGACCGCGGTCTACGTAATTTCCCGCGTGGCCGGCGAGGGCAGCGACCGTCACCTCGCGCAGGGCGACTACTACCTCACGGATCATGAGCTCGAGGATCTCCGCGTGCTTGCGACCCTGGTCGAGAAGATCGTGATCGTGATCAATGCCGGTGCGCCGGTCGATCTAACGGTGCTCGAGGCGATGCCGGAGGTGAAGGCGATCCTCTTCATGGGGCAGGCCGGCGAGGAGGGCGGTAACGCCTGTGCGCGCATCCTGCTCGGATTCGTGAATCCGTCGGCGAAGCTGACCGCGACCTGGGCGAAACGCTACATGGATTACCCGGGCGCGATGGATTTCAGCGATGTCCGCGCGCAGCTCGACGAGGGCAATGCCTCCGACCGGGACGCCCTGCTCGCGCGTTCACGCTATGAAGAGGGCATCTATGTCGGCTACCGTTACTTCGATTCCTTCGGCGTGGAGCCGCGCTACCACTTCGGCCACGGCCTGAGCTACACCTCGTTTGCCATCACGGCGGAGGCACCGCGGGCCGCAGCGGATGGACTGTACATCCCGGTGACCGTCGAGAATAGCGGAAATCCGAACGCCGGAAAGGAAGTCGTGCAGGTCTATGCGGCCTGCCCGCAGCCGGCGGCGATTTCCGTTGCCGCAGGCGCGAAGGCAGCGGCAACGGATGAGACGGCGGAGACATTGGCGGAAGGTGCTGGAGAAGGCGGCGCAGGCGCGGAGGCGTCGGCACAGGCGAAGGTCGAGGCGAAGGAGTTTAAGCGGCTCGTGGCGTTCCAGAAGACGCGGCTCCTCGCACCGGGCGAGCAGGAGACGATGACCCTCCATGTGGACGGGCGCGCGCTCGCCAGCTTCCGCACGGACTACGATGTGGCGCATGGTGCGTGGGTGATCGAGGCCGGCCGCTACGCGATCTTCGTCGGCGACAGCTCGGAGGAGAGCCGGCTGCAGCTTGCGGGCGTGGTCGAGGTCGCAGAGGAGAAGGTGCTGGAGATCGTGCCGCACATCTGTCCGGTGAAGGATGCGGATTTCCGTGAGTGCGCGGCGCCGGTGGAGAGCCTTCGCCGGAAGACGCAGGCCTGGAGCGACCGCTGGGCGACGATGAAGCAGGCGGCGCAGCAGGGAAAGCAGATCGCGGGACTCAACGCAAAGCTCGGCTGGACGCAGGCGCTCGGGGAGACCGTGTGGGCGCCGGGCGAGGAGCCGGTGTTCCGGAATGCGCAGGATGACATCGACCGGATGGCGCATGCAATCGCCAGCGCGCTCGAGGTGAAGGACCTGATCCCGCTTCTGATGGGTGAGTTCGACATGCATGCGTCGGCGCTCGGCTCCGCGGGTCAGCGGGTGCCGGGCACGGCGGGCGAAACCAGCCGCGCCCTGGAGGAGTTGCTCCATGTGCCGGGCATCTCGATGGCAGATGGTCCGGCGGGCCTGCGCCTGACCCGTTCGTATCTCGTGGAGCTTGCGACGGGCGAGGCGCTCAGCGTCGGTATCGATGCGAACCTCGAGAACGGCTTCTTCGCGTCGGAACCGGCGGAGCCGGAGAAGTATGAGCGCTGGTACCAGTTCACGACGGCCTGGCCGGTGGGCACGAACCTCGCGCAGACCTGGAATGAGGAGCTGCTCGGGGCGGTGGGCCGCGCGACGGGCGTCGAGATGGAGGAGTTCCATGTGGCCTGGTGGCTCGCACCGGGCATGAACATCCACCGAAATCCGTTGAACGGACGTAATTTCGAGTACTATTCGGAGGACCCGCTGCTTACCGGAAAGATGGGGGCGGCGATCACGAAGGGCGTGCAGGCGCTTCCGGGTGTCGGCACGACAATCAAGCACTTCGCCTGCAATAATCAGGAGAACAACCGCATGGGTGTCGACGCGATCGTGTCCGAGCGGGCACTGCGTGAGATTTACCTGCGCGGCTTCGAGATCGCGATCAAGGAGAGCCAGCCGATGTGCATCATGACGAGCTACAACGAGATCAACGGGGTGCACAGTGCGAACAATGCCGACATCTGCACGGAGGCCGCGCGGCGGGAGTGGCACTTCCAGGGCGTGATCATGACCGACTGGGCGACAACATTGGCCTACGGAGGAGCGGACGCAGCCGGCTGCATCACGGCGGGCAACGACCTCATCATGCCGGGCACACCGTCTGACCGCGAGCACCTCGAGCAGGCGTATGCCGGGGGACAGCTCAGTGAGGCGGACATCCGGAGCTGTGCGGAGCGCGTGCTGAACATCGTGCTCAGGACGAACGGATACGAGGACGCGACGAGTTACTACGCACGCTTCGCGTGAACGCGCGTCGGACAAACAGCATTCAGATCAGAACGGTCTTCCGTGATGGAGGCCGTTCTTTTTGCGGGGAGCGCTTCTTGTAATTGGGGGCCGGGACCGTTATAGTAGACGCAGAATATCTGTAAGGGAGAGTGTTATGGCAAAACTGATTTTCCGCTACGGCGCGATGGGCAGCAGTAAAACGGCGAATGCGCTGATGGTGCGCTACAACTATCTGGAGAAGGGCTATGTGCCGTACCTTCTAAAGCCGGCGACGGACACGCGTGATGGGAAGAGTGAGATCAAGTCGCGTATCGGGCTGCACGCGGAGTGTGAGCTGGTATCGAGCTTCCTTGAGCGGCTCGAGACGATCGATTTTGTAAAGGAAACCGTCATCATCATCGACGAGGCGCAGTTCCTGAGCCCGGAGGAGGTCGAGGCCTTCGCGCATATCGTCGACGATAAGGAAATCACTGTCATCTGCTATGGACTGATGACGGATTTCCAGAGCCGGCTGTTCCCGGGCTCGCAGCGCCTCTGTGAGCTGGCGGACCGTCTCGAGGAGATCCCGACGCTCTGCTGGTGTGGAAAGAAGGCACACTTCAACACGCGTTTCAGCGACGGAAAGATCGTGCGCACCGGTGCCCAGGTCATGCTGGGCGGCAATGAATCCTACGTGGCGCTGTGCCGGAAGCACTACTTCGAAGGCCGGTTGCACGGCGACCGCCCGCAGGAGGACCTGACGCGGGACATTGCGGGGGTATAAGGACGGACGGGATGACCGTATGCGCCGTTGTGGCGTGCGTATCGGGCGTAGGCGTGTGGAATGGGCTGAAAGTATACACAAAAGCCTGATTTTGAAAATCGTGGATAGTTCGCTTCAGAGCAGCGGGTAGAAGGAATGACAGCAGGGGGATGTGCATGCGAAATCAACAGAAGACGAACGAAAGTAGAAGATATCGGATGATGATCGTACTGTTGCTGAGTGTGGTTGCGTCTTTGCTTTTCGGATGCGGTGTCCGCACAGGTTCTGATGCATCTGCTGCGCAGCCTTCCGAAACGAGTGTGACCGCGACCGGTCTGCGGTCGTTCTCCGAGCTCTCCGAGATCCCGGATGGCAGTTACTGGATCCGGGTGTCGATGACGGGGGGCTCCGGCCGCGCGTCGATCAGCTCGCCGACGGGCTTCTATGTGAAGGACGGGCAGGCGACGGCGGACATCCACTGGTCGAGCGCGAGCTACGACTACATGAAGCTCGACGGCGTGCGTTACGAAGTCTTCACCGACGCCGCCGGACACTCCGCGATGACGATCCCGGTGCCGGCGCTCAACACGGCCATCCCGGTGCTCGCCGATACGACCGCGATGTCGAAGCCGTATGAAATCGAGTACGAACTGAGCTTCGACGGCAGCGCGCTGCTTCCGATGGCGGATGCGTCGATGGCGGAGGCGCACGCCCTGCCGACCGAGGAGCTGCAGCGGACAATGCAGTCGGCCACCACGCAGGTGGCGGATACGGGAAGTTCAGACAGCAGTGTTCAGTGGTCAGCGGCGCCGGAGATCGACGGGCTCAGGTTTATTTCGTCTGAGAAGAACGATGTGGCGGAGTACTTCCGCCTGAGCAACTACGAGGATGCATCCGGCGCGACGTATCAGCTGCTGGAAACCGCCGGCGGACGGTGTCGCTATCTCATCGTGCCGGCGGAGGTGCAGATATCCGATCAAAAAAACAGTCACTTCACGGCGCGGGCATCGGAAGCGAACAGCGCGAATAAGGAAAAGAAGGGCGATGCGCTGGAGCTGACGGTGCTGCAGCAGCCGCTCACGACGACCTACGTCGCGGCGAGTGCGGTGATGGCACCGCTCTGTGATCTCGGCGCGGTCCGCCAGATCCGTTTCTCCGGTCTCCGGGAGGAGGGCTGGTACGTGGACGAGGCGCGTGCGGCGATGAAGGAAGGTACGATGCTTTTCGCCGGCAGGTACTCGGAGCCGGACTATGAGACGCTGCTCCGGGAGGGTTGTGACCTCGCCCTGGAATCCACGATGATCTACCGTGCACCGGAGGTGACCGAAAAGCTGAACGCTCTCGGTATCCCGGTCTACATCGACTACTCCAGCTACGAGCCGCACGTGCTCGGTCGCCTCGAGTGGGTCCGCGTGTACGGCGCACTGTTCGGCCACGAAGAGAAGGCGCAGCAGTGGTATCAGACGGAGCGCGACCGCATCCGCGCGATACAGAAAACCGCAGAGAAAAGCAGTCCGACGGTCGTCTACTTCTATGTGAACGCCTCCGGTCAGATCCAGGTGCGGCAGCCGAACGATTACATCCCGGAGCTGCTCGAGCTCGCCGGTGCGCGTTACCTCGCGCCGGACATGTCGGGCCTCAGCGGCAGCCGGAAGAGCAACGTCACGGTTTCCCTGGAGGATTTTTACAGTAGCTGTAAGGATGCCGACTACCTCATCTACTCTGCGACCCTCGACCGACCACTCAGCTCCATTCAGGAGCTGCTCGAAAAAAATGCGCTCTTCGCTGATTTCAAGGCCGTGCAGGAGGGCCATGTCTACACGACCGACAAGGACTTCTACCAGATGAGCGACCGCATGGCGGACTTCGCCGAAGACGTCAGCCGGATGCTGCAGGGCCAGGGAGATATGCATTTCCTGAAACAGGTTTCATAAAATGATCCAAGCCGAAGATATCATCTTCGGCTTTTACTATTCCAGCGATCGAAAATCGAGTATACTGAAAGCCATCAAAAGATGCTGTATACAGAAGGGAACGCGCGGATGAGTGAATTTCAGCGGGAAAACCGAAGACGCACGCGGCGGTATGCGATCGTATTCGCATGCCTGTTTCTCGTGCTGCTTCTTATTTTTTATGTCAATGTCTCCACCGGTACAGTTGCACTGCGCGGTGACACGGTGTCGCAGACCATCCTCTGGCGCATCCGCCTGCCGCGTGTCTGTCTCGCGATGATCCTCGGCGGGGCGCTTGCGCTGAGCGGCTTCCTGCTCCAGACCTTCTTCGAAAATCCGATCGCCGGGCCCTACATCCTCGGCATTTCGAGCGGCGCGAAGCTGACCGTCACGCTGTCGATGCTGCTCACCCTGACGAAGCTCCGAACCACCAGCGCAGCCATCAATGTCGTGGCCGCCTTCATTGGCGCACTCCTGTCGACCGGCTTCATCCTGCTGATTTCGAAACGCGTACAGCACATGGCGTCGATTCTGATCGGCGGCATCATGATCGGCTACGTCGCGAGTGCAATCACCGATTTTCTCATTACCTTCGCGGAGGACGCGGACATCGTAAATCTGCACGGCTGGTCCCTCGGCTCGTTTTCGGGCGCGGACTGGACGGACGTGCGTGTGTCGCTCGCGGTCGTGGGCGTGACGATGGCGCTGATTTTCGCGATGTCGAAGCAGATCGGCGCGTTCCGGCTCGGCGAGGGCTACGCGCGCTCCCTCGGGGTCGACGTCCGGCGCTTCCGCACGATCCTCATCCTGCTCTCGAGCATCCTGTCGGCGACCGTCACCGCCTTCGCCGGCCCGATCAGCTTCGTCGGCGTGGCGGCCCCGTACATCATGCGGCGCCTGCTCCGGACCTCGGAGCCACGCGTGCTGATACCGGCGGCATTCCTCGGCGGTGCAGCCTTCACGGCGGTCTGCGACCTCCTGGCACGCACGCTGCTCAGCCCGACCGAGCTCAATATCTCGACCGTCACCTCGCTCATCGGCGCGCCGGTCGTCATCTGGATGCTGCTGCAGGAGAGGAGGAGATGATGCGCGAACAGAAAAATGAATTGTGCCGGGAGGAGACGCGGATCGGCGATGTGGCTGGGAGAGGCGCTTCTGTGAAGGAAGATGGAGCGCTCGATGCGCTGCGCAGCCCGGGTGCAGAGATGGTCGGAGCGCAGCATATGGCCGTGCGCGATGTGACGGCGGGGTATCACGGGCAGGTCGTGCTGGACGGGCTCCGCTTCGATGTGCCGCGGGGCGGGATCCTCGTGCTGATCGGGCCGAACGGCGCGGGAAAATCAACCGTGCTGAAGACCCTGTCCCGTGCGCTTCAGCCAATGCAGGGGACCGTGACGCTGGATGGCCAGGATCTGCAGCATTACTCCGGGGAGGCACTTGCGCGGGAGGTTGCGGTGATGCTGACGGATCGGGCGAAGCCGGAGCTCATGACCGTGCGGGATGTGGTGTCGCTCGGGCGCTACCCCTATACCGGGCGGCTGGGGCGGCTCGATACAGAGGACGAAGCGCGGGTGAAGGATGCGATGGAGGCTATGGACGTCATGGCGCTTCGAGAGCGGGATTTCCGGGAACTGAGTGACGGACAGAAGCAGCGGGCACTGCTCGCGCGGGCGCTGGCACAGGATCCGAAGCTCCTGATCCTCGATGAGCCGACCGGCTACCTCGACATCCACTATAAGCTGCAGCTTCTTCGGGTACTGCGGGCGAAGGCGCGGGCCGGGATGACGATCGTGGCCTCACTCCACGAGATCGAGCTCGCACGACTGCTCGCAGACCAGCTGCTGACCGTGAAGGACGGCCATGCGCAGCACATCGGCACAGCGGAGGAGATCTTCCGCGAGGAGATCATCGCGCCGCTCTATGACATCAGCGCGGAGGAGTTCCGGCTGCTGTATGGACGGGCGGAGGTGCGCACATGAACGAATTTGTCTTTAAAAATCAGAAGAAGCTCCGCTGCGGGCTGACGACCGGCACCTGCGCGGCGGCGTGTGCGCAGGCCGCGATGCTGCGGCTTCTCACTGGACAGGTCCTGTCGGAGGTGACGGTACGACTGCCGGAGAGCAGGAAGAATCCCGAAAATACGCGTGTGACGCTGACGGTGTATCCGACGACGGATGGCGGCTTTGCGACGCGTAAAGATGCCGGCGATGATCCGGATGTCACGAACGGCACGGAAATCCGGGCGTATGTGCAGGTATGCGATGGGATGTCCGTGCCGGCAGGCGCGTTTGCGACGGCGGACGGGCGGCTGTATCTCACGGGCGGCGTGGGCGTCGGTCGGGTGACGAAGCCGGGGCTTGAGCAGGCGGTCGGGCAGAGCGCGATCAATCGCGTGCCGCGGCAGATGATCTTCGACGCCGTGCAGCAGGTGCTGGACGCGTTCGAGGAGGATGCGGGCGTCGAGCACTATCTGATCACGATTTCGGTGCCGGCGGGCGCGGAGCTCGCACAGCGGACATTTAATCCGATGCTCGGCATCGAGGGCGGGATCTCGATTCTCGGGACGACCGGCATCGTGGAGCCGATGTCGGAGGCCGCGATTGTCGCGACGATCGAAACCTCGATCCGGCAGGTGCTGGCGATGGAGGATGCCGCTGTTTTGGAAGTGGATGAAGCTGCGGGATGGCCGCGGGCGTCCGCATCGCATGAGGATCAGGCGGTGTCGGCAGACAGCGGGCGGAAAAAGGATGGAGACATTGGCCGAAGAGCGCGGCGGATTCTGGCCGTGCCGGGGAACTACGGGCAGCGCTACGTCGAGCAACAGCTGGGGCTCCGCGGGGTGCCGGTCGTCGAGGTGTCGAACTACATCGGCGAGGCGATCGACCTCGCGGTGTCCTATGGGGCGACGGATTTTCTGCTGGTCGGCAATGTCGGGAAGCTGGTGAAGCTCGCGGCGGGCATCATGAACACACACAGTCGCGTGGCGGACGGGCGCTGGGAGATTTTCGCGGCGCATCTCGCGCTGTGCGGCGGTACGCGGGCGCAGGTGGCGGCGATGCGGGAGGCGACGACGACCGAGGAGATGCTGACGCGGCTCGAAGAGATGGGGCTGCGGGCGCCGGTGATGGACTCCATCATGGGGGAGATCGAAGCGCACATGGCGCATCGGATCCGCGGACAGATGGACTTCGGCGTAATCGTGTATTCGGAGCGCTTCGGGCGTGTCGGGGAGACCGCGGGCGCGGCGCGGCTACTGGAGAAGTTTCGGGGCATCGGCGCGTAGCTGTATCGATTATTAGCCCCTAAATACCTGTTTGCTGTATCAAAAGTGAATAAAATGAAAAAGATGCCAACACGGATGTTGCTTCTGTGTTGGCATCTTTTGGTGTTTTCAGGCTTTCGTCTGTGCGGCGAGCTTTTCGGCGATCAGCTTTTCCTGTGCGTAGTCGTGGAAGCACTGGAGCCAGATGGCGTAGGCGGCGTTGGTTTCGTGGACGTAGTGGTCGGAGCAGTACTGCGCGGCGAGAGTGCCGTTGGCGGCCTTCAGGTGGGAGGCGATGTCGAGGTAGCCCCAGCCGTTTTCGGCGCAGAGGGCCTGCATGCGTGCGTTCAGCGCATCGATGTTCGCATTGGTCAGCTTGCCTTTTTCGGAGCCCTGGTACATCGGAGTCGTGCTGATGATGGTGAAGGTGATGTCCGGGTTCACGGCCCGAATCTGGTTGATGAGGCGGACGTAGTAGTCGACCGTGCTGTCCACGCCACCGATGTTCAGGTCATTGAGGCCGAAGAACATGAAGACATGCTTCGCGCCGACCATCTGGAGCGAATCCCAGATGTGGTGCTGTGCGCCCTGGTAGGTCGGGTGCACGGACTTCTTCGAGATGGCCATGAAGGCGTTGTGTGCGGAGAAGCTGCCGCGGGTGAGGAAGCCGAGATTCTGGAGAATCGCGCTGT
>CALAOB010000105.1 GCA_937927445.1 uncultured Oribacterium sp.
TAAAGCATTCAGGTGATAGTTACTAATAGGTCGAGGGCTTATCCAATGTGACTGGAAAGGTTTTGATGTTTTATCTATAGAATAAAATATATGAGCGATATTCAGTAAATGTTCAGGACCATGGAGTTTTCCATGGTCCTTTTTTTTATTTCAATTTATGCAAAACGTGCTATTATTAGAAGAACTATATACGATTTCTGTATATATGAGGAGAGCACGATGGACACAGACAATCTGAAAATCTACCTCGAAATCGCGCGACTGAAGAATATCAGTGCGGCGGCGAAGAGTCTGAATATGACGCAGTCGACGGTGAGTCGCCGACTCCAGATGCTGGAGGAGGAGATGCGTACGCGACTGGTGGTCCGAAACCGTGGCGTCGAGAACATCAGCCTGACGCCGGCCGGGGAACAGCTGGTGCCGCTCTGCGGTCAGCTTCTCCGCATGGAGAAGGATATGCTCGAGCTCGGGCAGCACTCGAAAAAGAATCGACTTCGGATATCAGTGCCGGACAGCATCATGTCCTACAAGCTGAAGCCGTTTTTCCGGCGTCTGGTCGAGGAGTTCCGGGATTCCGGAATCACACTGATGATGTCGGACTCCATCCCGATCAGTGAGATGGTGCGGGACCGGCAGATCGACATCGGCATCACGAACAACATCGTGCCCTTCGCCGAGCTGAAACGGCACGAGCTGTTTCGGGAGACCTATGTGCTGGTTACACATGAGAAAAAGGCGTTGCGGGAGGGTGAAAGGATCCATATGAAGACTCTGGATCCGGCCCATGAGGTGTATCATATTTTCTCACAGGACTTCAATCGCTGGCATAACTACTGGATCCATCCGGGGAATGAAAAGGCGCGGGTGAATCTCGCCCATGTCGCCATCGATTTTCTGACGGATGAGAAGGACTGGACGATCCTGCCGGAATCGGTTGCCCGGACGCTGATCGAAGAACGGCAGGGAAATGACGATTTATATATGTATGCATTGGCCCCGGACGTACCGGAGCGCGTCGCCATCGCGGTGACGAATCGGAATGCCGGACCGGAGACAGCCCGGCTGACGGACGATGTAATCCGTCTGCTTGCAGCATGGCTGCAGAAAGGATGAAAATATGGCTGAAGCTTTAAAAGAACGGAAGGAGATGGATCCGGCGTATCAGTGGGATCTGTCGAGCTTATATGCGGATGATGCGGCATGGGAGGCGGCGCTGGCCGGTCTCGATGAGCGCATCGCGAAAACGGCGGCGTTTGAGGGAACGCTGACGACGGCGGTGGCGATCCGCGCGTATTTCGATGCGAGCACGGAGCTCGGCGGTCAGCTGTCGGATGTCTTTTCCTATGCGTTTATGCGGAAAAGTGAGGACACGCGGCAGGAGGCGGCGCAGAGCATGTACAGCCGTGCGTATGCGAAGTATGTGCAGGCGGAGACGGCGCTGAGCTTCGCGGAGCCGGAGATGCTGTCGCTGCCGGAGGAGACGCTGCAGGCATTTACAGAATCGGAAACGCTGAAGCCGTATCACTATCAGATGGTGAAGCTGCTCCGTCAGAAGCCGCATACCCTGAGTGCAGCGGAGGAGAGGCTGCTGGCCGGCCTCGGTGAAGTGATGGCGGTACCGAAGAACGTGGCGGATAATCTGCAGGATGCAGACCTCCTCTTTGATGCGGTGAAGGACAGTGCGGGCGAGGAGCATGAGCTGAACGGTTCGAACTTCATCCTGCTGGAGACTTCCCAGGACCGTACGCTACGTGAGCATGCGTTCCGCAGTTTCTATAAAAGCTATAAGAATCATATCAATACCTTTGCAGCGGCGTATGCCGGCCAGGTGAAGGCAGATATCGCGGAGGCGGGGATGCGACACTACGGATCTGCACAGGAGATGTATGCCTTCGGCGAGGGCGTGCCGACCACGGTTTGTGATAATCTCATCGCGGCGGTGCATACGCTGATGCCACTCATGTACCGTTATGTGGCACTTCGGAAGAAGATTCTCGGGGTAGACGAGCTTCACTACTATGATCTGTATGCGCCGCTCTCTGCGGGTGTGCAGCGCTCTTACAGCTATGAAGAGGCGCAGTCGATGATCATGGACGCGATCCGTCCGCTCGGCGAGGACTATGGCACGACGGTCCAACGTGGATTCCGGGAGCATTGGATCGACGTGTATCCGAACCGGGGCAAGGAGGGTGGTGCGTACTCGAACAGCACCTACCGCTCGAAGCCGTACATCCTCACGAACTTTACCGGCACGCTCGACGCGGTGTCGACGATCGCGCATGAGATGGGCCACTCCATGCACAGCTATCTCTCGAATCATCATCAGCCACAGCAGAGTGCCGACTATACCATCTTCGTCGCCGAGGTGGCATCGACGGTCAATGAAAACCTCCTGGTGGAAAATCTCCTCTCTGAGAGCGGTGATGCCGGGGAGAAGATGGCGCTGCTGAATCAGTACCTCGAGGGCTTCAAGGGGACCGTGTACCGGCAGACGATGTTTGCGGAGTTTGAGAAGCGGGCACATGAGATGGCGGCCCGCGGGGAGGCACTCAATGCGTCCGCCCTCAGCAAGCTCTATCGCGAGCTGATCGCGCTGTACTTCGGACCGGAGCTTGTGATCGATGAGGAGGTGCAGTACGAGTGGGCACGCATCCCGCACTTCTACTCGCCGTTCTATGTTTATAAGTATGCAACGAGCTACTCTGCGGCGGTGGCGATTTCCGATGCACTGCTGCACGAGGGAGAGCCGGCGCGAAAGCGCTACCTCGAGTTCCTGTCACTCGGCGGCTCAATGGATCCGCTCGAGGAGCTGCAGCATGCCGGGGTGGATTTCACGAGCCCGGCACCGGTCGAAGCCGCACTTCGGAAGTTTGAGAAGGTGCTCGATGAGGCGGAGAAGCTGATTGCGGAGTGATCGGCGAAGCCTGATGGCGTCTCGCGGAGATGGAAAGCCGTGCCCTGGAAACGTTTTATTATTTCTAAAAAATATATCAAGTAATGCTTGCATAACCATGCGCTCGTAGATAGAATAGTTTACAGCTTTTATGTGTTGGCGGTTTAAAGCGTTTATATGGGGTTAACGGCTTTGCACACCATGTGAAAGTGAATAGGGGTAAAGAAAGAAGGAAACAGAAATGAAAAAAACACTCGCAGGATTATTCCTGAGCTGTGTGCTGGCAGCATCGCTCGTTGCATGTGGCGGATCAAAGGATTCCGCAGGCACAGCTCCATCAAGCAACCCTGCCTCTACAGGTACGGAAACAGCGGCAGCTGCCGCAGGCGATAAGGTCGTACGTGTGGCAGCGGTAGATCCGCAGGTCGCACTCGACCCGCAGCAGTACAGCTACAGCATCGTCATGAAGATCACAGACAACGTGACCGAGTCACTGCTGGCACCGACGGCGGATGGCGTTGAGCCGACACTGCTGGCTGCGATGCCGACGATTTCCGATGACAACATGACCTACAGCTTCGAGCTGCTTCCAGATGTGAAGTTCCACGACGGAACCACACTGAAGGCATCCGACGTCAAGTATTCGCTCGAGCGTCTCGTCAAGATGACGAAGATGGCGACGCTGCTTGAGAATGTCGAGGGCTATGAGGCACTCAGCAACGGTGAGGCACAGGAGATGTCCGGTATCCAGGTACAGGATGATACCCACTTTACCATCAAGCTGATCAAGCCGTATTCACCGTTCCTTTCCGTGCTGTCGACAGCATACTGCGCGATCTATCCGCAGGCTGCATGTGAGGCTGCCGGTGACAACTGGGGCATGACGACCCTGATCGGTACCGGTCCGTTCAAGCTGGACAGCTACCAGAGCGGTGTCGGCATCGTGATTTCCCGCTTCGATGATTATCATGGGGATGCTGCGAAGCTGTCTGGTGTAGACTATAAGTTCATCGAGGACGTGAATACGCAGGTACTCGAGTTCCAGAAGGGCAATGTTGACTACGTCGATGTCGACCCGTCCATCTATCCGGTATACTCCAGCAATCCGGATCTCAAGGATAAGATGCACGGCTATCAGCCGATCGGTAACTACAACCTGAGCTTTAACACGAAGACCTTCCCGGATCCGAAGGTAAGAGAGGCAATCG
Source organism: uncultured Oribacterium sp. (assembly GCA_937927445.1). GTDB lineage: Bacteria > Bacillota > Clostridia > Lachnospirales > Lachnospiraceae > Oribacterium. The sequence goes on from CALAOB010000105.1 coordinate 4,102, forward strand.
CACTCAGCATCGACCGTAAGGCGATCTGCGACAGTATTCTGCATGGTACAGCTACCGTTCCAACATCTTACATCCCGTCTGGCATCATTGGCCACGATGACAGTCTTCCGGAGTTCGAGTATAACCCGGAAAAGGCAAAGGAGCTTCTGGCAGAGGCCGGTTATCCGGATGGTATCGATCTTCGCGTAACTGTAAATACGAAGTATGCGGGCAATGTCGCCATCGCTACCGCATTCCAGCAGCAGGCGAAGCCGGCCGGCATCCGCGTAGAGGTGGAGCAGGTTGACTCTGCGGCATGGTCTGACATGAAGAAGAACGGTGGTGTTGACTGTAGTGTAGGTAACTGGTATGTCGATTATCTCGATCCGGAGAGTATGCTCTACCCGATGACGAAGACCGACACCAACTCCAGCTTCTGGCATAACGCTGAGTTCGATCAGCTTCTCGACGATGGTATCGCAACGACCGATGACGCAAAGCGTCAGGAGATCTATGCGAAGGCAGAGCACATCATGACCAGAGAAGACTGGGCGACCACTCCGCTGTACAACGAGACAAAGTTCTACTTATTAAATCCGAGCATCACTGGATTCCAGATGGATTCTACCTTCCGTATGTTCTGGAAGAACGCAGATATTCAGTAAGAGAACGCGAGCCTGACTTCGATCAGCTGTTCGGCACACTCGTTCGAACGTGGATTGAAGTTTAAAAGAAGTGAATTACATTTTCTGAGAATCGGGGGCTGTGAATGTCTACAGTCCCTCTTTTCTCTTATATAGGAGAAAAAGCATGGTTTCTTATACGGGAAAACGTCTGCTGCAGACAGTCTTCGTACTGTTCGGCATCAGCCTGATCACGTTTATTCTTCTTCAGGTCGTACCGGGCGATCCGGTGGCCATGATGCTCGAAAAACGTGCAGACCCTGAAACGATCGCCAAGGTACGCAGCCAGCTCGGCCTGGATCTGCCGTACCATGTGCAGTATCTGAATTTTGTCAAGGGCGCGATCCATCTGGATTTCGGAACGTCCTACTTTACGAAGGAAGCAGTAACCGATGCACTTATCCGCAGCTTCAAGGTGACCGCGAAGCTCGCCTGCATGTCCTTCGTTTTCGCTGCCATGATCGGTATTCCGTGTGGCATTTTCGCAGCCGTACAGAGAGGCAAGGGCATCGACACCGTCGTTATGGTACTTGCGATGATCGGTGTATCGGCACCAGCCTTCTGGGTAGCGATCATCTTACAGATCGTCTTCGGCTTAAAGCTCAACCTTCTCCCGATTTCCGGCTTCGATGTGCCGGCATCGTACATCCTTCCGAGTATCGCGCTGGGCGCACGTTATGCGGGCAGTATGGCGAGAATCACGAGAACCAGTATGCTCGAGGTGATGGGACAGGATTATATCCGCACCGCGAAGGCAAAGGGTGTCAGCCGCTGGTCCGTCGTCATGAAGCATGCGCTGAAAAATGCGATGATTCCGATCGTAACGCTCGTCGGAACCGACTTCGGTAATATGCTGACCGGTTCTATGCTGATTGAGAAGGTATTCTCCATTCCGGGCATCGGAAAGCTCGCGGTCGATGCGATGTCGAACCGTGATCTGCCTCTCCTGGAAGGAACAGTAATGTATATTGCATTTGTGTTCGTCATCGTCAATCTGATCGTCGATCTCTCCTATGCATTTCTGGACCCACGTATCCGTTATGGGAAAGGAGCGGCTTAAGCGATGGCAAAAAAAGTATTTGGATTTTTTAATAAACAGAAGCAGTTCGAACAGGACATCACCGAAGGCGGTATGCAGTACTCCAGCTTCTATGGGGATGCGCTGCACCGTTTAAAGAAGAATAAGATGGCGATGTTCTGTGCAGGCCTTTTGTTTCTTCTTATTTTAATAGCAATTCTGGCGCCGCTGATCGCACCGTATGATCCGAACTATCAGGATTACAGTGCAGTACTCGGCGAGCCGTGTAAGGCACATCTGTTCGGAACCGACGAGTATGGTCGTGATATTCTCTCCCGTATTCTCTATGGTTCCAGAGTCTCTCTCAGTATCGGTATCGTCGCACAGATCGTCGCATCGATCGTCGGCATCGCCCTCGGATCCCTCGCCGGTTACTATGGTGGATGGATCGACAGCCTGATTTCCCGTGTGATGGAGATCTTCCAGGCCTTCCCGGATCTGATCTTCGCGATGGCCATCATGACCTTCATGGGCAAGGGCGTACTGAACCTCTTCATCGCGCTCGGATTGCTTACCTGGGTGCGTACCGCACGTATGATTCGTGCATCGGTCATGCAGCTGAAGGAAAAGGAGTACATCGAGGCGAGCCGTGCCTGTGGCGCATCGACCTACTGGATCATCATGAAGGGCCTGGTTCCGAACTGTCTCTCCACGATCATCGTCCTGGTTACCCTGGGTATCCCGAATGCCATCATGTATGAGGCCTCTCTGAGCTTCCTCGGCATCGGTATCCAGCCACCGACGCCATCCTGGGGCAACATGATCAGTGCCGCACAGACCTTCATCAGCTACCGCCCGGTATACAGCATCATGCCGGGTGTTGCGATCATGATTACGGTGATTGCATTTAACATCTTCGGCGATGGTCTGCGGGATGCACTGGACCCGAAGTTACGTGCGTAGGAGGTGTGAGAGATGGCAGAAAATATTTTACAGGTAAAGAACTTAAAAACCTACTTTCATACCGAGGCCGGCCTCGTAAAGGCGGTCAATGATGTTTCCTTCGATGTGGAGAAGGGAAAGACGCTGGGCATCGTAGGTGAGTCCGGCTGTGGAAAGAGTATGACCTCTCTTTCCATCATGCGACTGATCGAGAAGCCGGGTAAGATCGAGGGCGGCGAGATCCTCCTCGATGGAGAAGATATCGTAAAGATGTCCGAGGATGAGATGCGTAAGATCCGCGGCAAGAAGATCGCGATGATTTTCCAGGAGCCGATGACCTCGCTGAATCCGGTGTTCACCATCGGACAGCAGCTCATCGAGGCACTGCTTCTGCACGAGAATATGACGAAAAAGGAAGCGAAGGAGCGCGCGATCGAGATGCTGAAGCTCGTGAAGATCCCGCTCGCAGAGCGTCGTTTCGACGAGTATCCGCATCAGCTTTCCGGTGGTATGCGTCAGCGTGTGATGATCGCGATGGCACTGTGCTGTAATCCGGAGCTCCTGATCTGCGACGAGCCGACCACGGCCCTCGATGTGACGATCCAGGCGCAGATCCTCGATCTGATCAATGAGCTGAAGGAGAAGACCGGTACCTCGGTTATGATGATCACCCATGATCTCGGTGTCATCGCTGAAGTGGCGGATGATGTCATGGTTATGTACGCCGGCCAGGTGGTCGAGAAGGCAAGCTGTGATCAGATCTTCGATCAGCCGCTGCATCCGTATACCGATGGCCTGATGAAGTGTATTCCGAAGCTCGACGACGATGATACGAAGGAGCTGAGCGTCATCAAGGGTATGGTGCCAAGCTTTGACGATATGCCGGCGGGCTGCACCTTCTGCCCGAGATGTCCGGAGGCCCGCGAGATCTGTCGTTGTAAGATGCCGGATCTGGTGGATGTAGATGGCCGCAAGGTACGTTGCTTCAAATATACGAAGGAGTGGGAGGAGAACGTCTGATGAGTGAAGTAAATGAGAAGACGCCGCTTCTGGAGGTCCGGAATCTGCGTAAGCTGTTCCCGGGAAAGTCGTCCTTTTTCCAGAAGGATAAGGCCTGGATCAAGGCGGTGGATGGCGTATCCTTTACGCTGAATCCGAAGGAAACCCTGGGCGTGGTCGGTGAGTCCGGCTGTGGCAAGTCCACGATGGGACGGTCCGTCCTTCGATTGATTGAACCGACGTCCGGTGATATCATCTATAGAGGAACAGATTTTTCAAAGGCCAGCGGTGCAGAGCTTCGAAAGCTGCGTTCAGAGATGCAGATCATCTTCCAGGATCCGTATGCATCACTGAATCCGCGTATGACGGTCGGTGAAGTCATCGCAGAGCCGTTGAAGATTCAGAAGCGTTATAAGACCGAGGAAGAAATCCGGGCACACGTGCTGAAGGTGATGGAAGTCGTCGGTCTGAATACGAAGTACTATAATCGTTATCCGCACGAGTTTTCCGGTGGTCAGCGTCAGCGTATCGGCATCGCCCGTGCGATCGTGCTGAACCCATCCCTCGTGGTGTGTGATGAGCCGGTTTCCGCGCTCGATGTGTCGATTCAGTCACAGGTACTGAATCTGCTTCGTGAGCTGCAGGAATCGATGGGCATGGCCTACATTTTCATCTCGCATAATCTGAGTGTCATCAAGCACATCTCGGATCGTGTCATGGTCATGTACCTCGGTCATGTCGTGGAGCTCGCGGATAAGAAGGAGCTGTTTGACAATCCTTCTCACCCATATACCCAGGCGCTGCTGTCGGCGATTCCGGTACCGGATCGTCATGCGAAGCGAAAGAAGATTCTGCTGCAGGGCGATCTTCCGAGCCCGGCGAATCCACCATCCGGCTGCGTGTTCCATACACGCTGCTTCATGGCACAGGACATCTGTGCACAGCAGAAGCCGGAGCTGAGAGATATCGGAAATGGACACTTATGTGCCTGTCACTTCTGTGGCGGCGCATGTGCTCAGGCTGCGAAGTCTGAGGAAAAATAAAGATATTTTTTAAGAAAGGAAGGGTAATATTATGAAAATCACAAACATCAGAACCTACAAGATGCAGGTTCCGCTGGTACGGCCGTTCCGCATCGCACTGGGTCTGATCACCCATGCCGAGAGCTGTCTCGTCGAGATCGAGACCGATGCCGGAATCATCGGATATGGAGAGGGCTCTCCGGGACCACTGATCACCGGTGAGAACCTGGTGGGTACGGTTGCGACGATCGAGAAGCTGAAGACGAATCTGATCGGTATGGATCCATGTGATATCGAGGCGATCTATACCGTGATGAATCGTACGGTAGCTTATGCCGGTACGGCGAAGGCTGCCATCGATCTGGCATGTCATGATATTATCGGTAAGTGTGCCGGTATGCCGCTCTATAAGGTACTCGGTGGTTACTCTGATGAAATCGTCACCGACATGACCGTCGGCATCGACGAGCCGGAGGTGATGGCTGCCCAGGCGAAGGCACATGTAGAGGCCGGCTTCAATACCATCAAGACCAAGGTCGGTACGGATTTCGCAAGTGATCTCGCCAGAGTACGTGCGATTCGTGAGGCGGTCGGCGATGATGTGAAGATCCGTCTCGATGCAAACCAGGGCTGGAAGGCGAAGGAGGCAGTCGAGCTGATCCGCCGTCTCGACGAGTACGATATCGAGCTCGTAGAGCAGCCGGTTCCACGCTTCGATTTCGAGGGACTGAAGTATGTTACGGCAAACAGCTCCGTACCGATCATGGCAGATGAGAGCTGCTGGGATTCGAAGGATGCACTGCGTCTCGTTTCCGAGCGTGCCGTAGATTTCATCAACATCAAGCTCATGAAGTGCGGCGGTCTCTATGAGGCGAAGAAGATCAATGCCATCGCCCAGGCAGCAGGCGTCGAGGTGATGCTCGGCTGCATGGCGGAGGAGAGTGGTATCGCCATCAACGCGTCGGCTGCCCTCGGTGCGGCTCTGAAGAACATCACCCGCGCAGACCTCGATGCGACCTTCTCACTCAAGGCACTTCCGTTTGAAGGCGGTCTTACCGTGAAGGATACCTGCCATCTCGTGCTTTCTTCTGAGTCGGGTCTCGGCATTACCGGCCTTCATAAGGAGATGCTTTCATGAATCGAATGACAGACAACGGCCGGAAGCAGCTCGAAGCGCTGGTGCATGAGGTGATGAAGGACGGGCAGGCACGCGGTATCGCGGTCGGCATCGTCGATTCAGACGGAAAGATCCAGTATGAGCAGTACTTCGGCTATCGTGATGAAGAAAAGAAGCTTCCGATCGACCGGGATACGATTTTCGGTATGGCATCGGTGACGAAGTCCTTCACCGCGCTGTCCATCATGCAGATGCAGATGGACGGACTTTTATCCGTCGATGATCCGGTTTCGAAGTATGTTCCGGAATTTACCAATAAAAACCAGACAGCGCCGGTGAAGCTGTGGCACCTCATGTGCCACAGCGGCGGTTTCTTCCCGCTGCCGCGTATCGTCATCGATAAGACGGCACAGGAGATGCACATCGAGGACTCCCTCGAGAACGAGCTGATCTACCGCGACGATTTCGCGGAGGAGGGCGTACGGCGGGTTGCTGAGCGCCTGGATGCACAGACGCGCTTTACCGGACGTCCGGGCCAGCGTCTCAGCTACTGCAACGACGGTTTCGGCTTACTGTCCGATATCGTGCGTCGCCACGGGGGCTATGGCTCCTTCGCAGAGTACCTGGATCAGAAGATTCTGAAGCCGCTCGGTATGAACCGCAGTAACATCAGTTTCATCCGGAACACCCTCGATGAGAATGCAGCGACCCTGTACTCCCTGGAGAAGGACGGCTGGAGAGCCGACCGTGATTACCAGAATGATGCCTTCGTTCTGCACGGCGGTGGAGGCATGAAGTCTACGCTCGGCGATATGCTGAAGTATGCGACGATGTACCTGAACGAGGGTGCCGCCGCAGACGGAACGCGTATCATCGACCGCTATTCGATCCAGGAGATGGTGAAGCCGCGTCAGTTCATGAAGCCGGGGGTCTACTACGGCTACGGACTCGAGTGCAAGCAGGTGGAGGATCGCACGATCGTCGAGCACGGCGGCAGTCTTCCGGGTGTTTCCTCGAACTTCTCCTTCTGCCCGCAGGAAAATGTCGGCGTCGTTGTGCTCTGCAACACGATGGATGTTTCCGTCGCGGCGATCGCCGATGCAGCGATGCGCGTATACTTCGGCCTCGATGCGGAAGAACCGCGTCCGGAGCATGCAGCACGGAACTGGACGGAAGAGGAAGTCGCAGAGCTCGCCGGCGAGTATGTATCCGGTGAGGGCGATGCGTTCAGTCTGAAGGCAGAAAATGGCAGCTTATCCATGACGATCAATGGAAAGCCGGCGGAGCTTCAGTCGGTATACGCATGGCAGGGTATGGTACGGAAGAAGTATGCCGATATCTACCTGACCGCCATCCGTGACGAGGAAGGGCACGTCTATGCCGCACATTACGGCAGCCGTATCTTCCCGAAGATGTAAATTATAAGAGTTTAACAGAGGCACGCGTTCCCGGTGAACGTGTGCCTTTTTATTTCGTAAGAAATACAGAAGCGCATCGCTGGTTGACGTCCTGTTTTTGCAAGTGTCGTAAAAATGTCGTAAATGAAAATCAGCGCATGAAAAAAGCCGGGAATGAAATCATTCCCGGTCAAATGGAGAGTACAGGACTCGAACCTGCGACCCCTTGCGTGTGATGCAAATGCTCTACCAGCTGAGCTAACCCTCCGAACAAAGATGATTTTAGCACTCTGAAATCAAAAAACAAGCAGTTCCGCGGTCGATTGCTGGTTTTTTTATGCGCGATACGGTATAATACCCTCACTATGATTTTAAATATTGCAAACCTTAATAAGACATACGTTGGAAAACAGATTTTAAAGGGCGTCACCTTTCATATCGAGGACAAGGAAAAAGCGGCGATTGTCGGGATCAATGGATCCGGCAAGACGACGCTTATTAAGTGTATTTTGGGCGAGGAGGAGCCGGATGATTCCGAGTGTGTGATCGCGCTTGCGAAGGGAAAGAAGATCGGCTATCTCGCGCAGCAGCACGCCGACATGCCGGGTGCGGAAGACGATATCCCGACGGATCTCACGGATGCGAAGGCTCTCGCGATGAAGCAGGAGATCGATGCCTTCGGTGATGATTTCGATACCCTGTCCGGAGGTCAGAAGACCCGGAAGCGCCTCGAGGAGATCCTCCTCACGAAGCCGGACCTGCTCATCCTCGATGAGCCGACGAACCACCTCGACATCGAGTCGATCCAGTGGCTCGAGAAGGTGCTGAAGCGCTATGACGGAGCGGTTCTTCTGGTATCGCATGACCGATATTTCCTCGATCATGTCGTGACGAAGATCATCGACCTCGATAACGGGCGCGCCCGCATGTACCGCGGCAACTACTCGGAGTACGCCGAGAAGAAAAAGCAGATCCGGGATGCGGAGCTGAAGGCCTACTATAATCAGCAGGCGGACATCGCGCACCAGCAGGCGGTCATCGATAAGCTGAAGCAGTTCAACCGTGAGAAGTCCATCAAGCGTGCAGAGTCCCGTGAGAAGGCCCTTGCAAAGGTGGAGTTGCTCGATAAGCCGGAGGAGCTCGATAATGAGATGCGCCTGGCATTGACCCCGCATCTCCAGTCCGGAAACGATGTGCTGTCCGTAAAGGAGCTCAGCAAGTCCTTCGGCGAGAAGACGCTGTTCTCGAACATTTCCTTCGAAATCAAGCGGGGCGAACATGTCGCGGTGATCGGTGCGAACGGTACCGGTAAGACCACGCTTCTCAAAATCCTGAACGAGCAGGAGCCGGCGACGACCGGCAGCTTCAAGCTCGGTACGAATGTCGAGATCGGGTACTACGATCAGGAGCATGCCGTGCTTCACATGGAGAAGACCATCTTCGACGAGATCCAGGACGACTACCCGTACCTGAACGATACGAAGGTGCGGAATGTCCTCGCTGCCTTCCTTTTCCGTGGCGATGACGTGTACAAGCGCATCGGCGACCTCTCCGGTGGAGAGCAGGGCCGTGTGTCCCTCGCGAAGCTGATGCTCAGTAATGCGAACTTCCTCATCCTCGATGAGCCGACGAACCATCTGGACATCCAGGGCCGTGAGGTGCTGGAGGACGCGATCCGGAACTACGAGGGCACCGTGCTCTACGTGTCCCACGACCGTTACTTCATCAACAAGACCGCGACCCGTATCCTCGAGCTCTTCGAGAACCGCTTCGATAACTACATCGGCGACTACGATTACTACCTCGAGAAGAAGGAGGATGTCCGGAAGTACGGTGGCTCTGTACTGGATGCCAATGCAAACAGCCAGAAGGCACGTACCTCCGCGGTACCGAATCCAGAAATCAAGTCCGAGCAGAAGACCGACTGGGAGCTGCAGAAGGAGTATAAGAAGAACCTCCAGAAGCTGCAGCGCGACCTGAAGTCGACCGAGGAAGAAATCCAAAAGCTCGAAGCGCGTAACGAGGAGCTGGACGATGACTACATGAACCCGGACATCGCCGCCGACGTCGGACGCCTCATGGAGCTGCACAAGGAGCATGAGAAGAACAATGCCCGCCTCGGGGATCTCTACGAAAACTGGGAGACCATCTCGGAACAGCTGGAAGAACTGAAGCAGCAGGAACCGGGGAACTAAATACGAATACCAAAAAGGCTGTCGCATCTGCGACAGCCTTTTCTTTCACTATATCTTTTTATTTATCCGATCAGCAGCGATCCGACGACGATGCCGAGGTAGGTGCCGACGACATAACCGAAGGTGCCGACGAGCATACATGGACCGACGAGCTTGTTCCAGCCCTGGGCGATTGCCATGCCGGCTGCGGTGGTCGGGCCACCGATGTTGGCATTGGACGCAAGGATGATCTCCTCGAGGGAACCGCCGATGAGCTTACCGCCGATGAAGCAGAAGAGCATGTTGACGATCACCATCAGGAGGCAGAAGACGAGAAGCAGCGGTGCCTGCTGGATGATGAGCGGGATCGACGCCGGCACACCGATGACGAAGAAGAACAGGTAGATGAGGTAGGTGCCCAGCTCCTGCGCGCCATGCATGGCCTCGGCCTTTTCCGGAAGGACCGTAGCGAACAGCATCGCAACGGTTGTGATCCAGACGTACTGGCTGCCGAAGAAGGTGTTCAGCATGTTGAGGAACCAGTTGCCGGTCGGAATCACGCCGGAGAGGACGCCGGCGATGAGCTTCGAGATCGTCACGACGATGATGGAGAAGGCGAAGTCGATCGCGATATCACGAAGGGAGATTTCCTTCCGTCCCCAGTACTTCGCAGCGAGGGTCTTACCCTCCTCGGCGTCCGTACCGTTCGCGAGGACATGGTCGATATGCGGATGCGGATAGTGCTTCCGGAGCCACGCATTGCCCGCAAACGCGATGAGGATCATGAAGTAGATCGCCATGTTCAGATTATCGGCGACGGTCGCCGCGGAAATCAGGGTCTGGTCCACATGGAAGGCATCGGCGAGGGCCGTGAAGTTGACGCCACCACCGATGTAGGAACCGGTCATCATCGCGGCCACGTACGGAAGATTCGGGATGAACTTCCCGAGGATGAGCACGCCGAGCACCGCGCCGGCCACCGTGCCGAGGGCACCGATCAGGAAGATGCCGAGCATACGTCCGGTTTCCTTCCAGATCTTCGAGAGGTTGACCTGCAGCAGCAAAAGCGGAATCGCCATCGGCACCGCGAAGCCCCAGACTACATCGTCAAAAATCGGTGCGCTCGCCGGGATGATCTTCAGGTTCGTGAGCAGCAGGGCACAGATCAGGGCAATGATGGCACCGCTGATCTTGCTGGCCCAGGCGTAGGTCTGCTCCATCCAGATGGAAAAGGCGACCACCAGCACCATAATGCTCATCAGCACCCAGGTGTTATCTGCGGAAATGAGAGTATTCATCGTGTTATCTCCTAAGCTTAAAATTTCACGTAAGAATCATGATGTTTATCATTATATCGCAGACGGAATCATGCGTAAAATGATGATTCTACCTATTAATTATGCAGTTATTCATCCGTGCTGATGGGATTAGGAGAAAAAGTGAACATCATAAGCGTAATGCTCAGTCTGGAAAATCCAGTGCTTCTGCGATGGAGGCCATATGATAACAACCGTTTAGATAGATACGGCCGGCTTCCGTAAGAGATAGCCCTTTTTCTGTTCGCGTAAAAAGTCTGGTATTCAGTTCTCGTTCCAGCTTCTGTAAAAACTGACTCAACGCAGGCTGTGAAATATAGAGCCGGCTGGCGGCTGAAGAGATATTTTTTTCTTCTGCAATGACGATAAAGTAGTGGATATCATTGAGTTTCATTTTTAGCTAACCTCTTAGGACTCAGGCTATACAGCTGGATAGCCGTTTCTTCGGCCATCGAAAGCCGGGCATCTTTACGGGCCAGAATACCGTGATGAATACCGAGCTCGCCCTGCAGGCGATAGGCGGTAAATTCCGGGACGGTTTCTATGAAATGAGCAGGCAGAAAACCGATGCCATTTCCAGACAAAATCATGTCGTAGACGACGGCGGTGGAACTTGTTTCATAGACGATACTTGGATGAAAGTGTGCTTCATGCAGAAATTCGTCAATGAAACAGCGCATTTGTGTGTTTTTATCATACAGCACGAAGACGGAATCAATGAAATCGGTGATGTTCACATAACCTTTAATGCGGCTGTCGGGACTGTAGTGCCCGGCGATAAAAGAGGGCGGCGTATTCTGAGCGTATGGATGAAAGTTTGGAAGTGTAAGCACCAGATTTTCGTCCCAACGTGCATATGCTTGAAAATGATTCAAATCGGCATCGCTGAAGGTAGCAAGCAGAAGATCCAGCTGACCATGCGCAAGCATTTCTTTTCCGCGAAGAGAATGACACTGTATGATGCTGAACTCAACATCCGGCTGAAGACGGTGGAAGTCGTTAAAAATAGATGCGATGATGATTTCTTCCCGTGGACTCGCGCCGATTCGAAGCGTCTCTTTATATCCACCTGCACTACGGTGAATACCGGATACAGTGTTGTCATACACAGTCAGAAGTTCCTGAACTTTCTTCAGAGACTGCTTTCCATAATCAGTTAACTGGAATTGACGTCGTCCGTGAATAAAGAGTGGACATGGGAGCTGAGTTTCCAGATTTTTCAGAAAACGAGAAAGGGCAGGCGCGGAAATACCCAGCTGCTCGGCAGATGCTTTAAGATTTCCGTTTGTGGCAAGTACTTCTAAATATTTCAACTGTCTGATGGTCATGCTGGATACCTCAATGAAAGATAATTATATTAATAATTACTTATATATTAGTTGCGATTTGCGTATTTGTAAATAATAGAAATGTCCTATATTATGAGACTAGTAAAGCAGCTGCATCATTAATAAAATAATAACATTTAATTTTATTTATGGAGGAATCCTATGAATGTGCAATTAGTGATTACTCTTCTCGTGATTCTCGGTATGGTAATCGGATTCATGAGCGGAAAATTCAAACTGGGTCATGTTGCGATGACGGCAACCACTGTTCTTTGCCTTACGGGCGTTTTAACGTTTAAAGAGGCATATGCCTATTTTTCCAACAGCAATATCGTTATGCTGGGTGCGATTTTTATTCTGAGTGGTGCACTTAGTAAGACGAGCCTGCTTCTTAAAATCCGTGACTGGATGATTCGGAATTCTCATAGAGGGCAGCTGATTATCATACTGTTTATGTCGATTTCAGCTATTCTTGCGAATGTTGCATCACCTCTGACCGCACTCAGTCTGATGATTCCGTTCATGACAGCACTTGGCGAAGAAAGCTCTGTAAAGCCGACCCATCTCTTGTATCCAGGCGCCGTTGTTGCACACTGCTGCCAGGGTGCGCTTCCCATCGGTACATTCTTTCTGATGATCAACGCACTTCTCGAAGGTAACAATGTTCCGGAGAGCCAGATGCTGACGGTTGTAGACTATGCAAAGGTTATTTTTATTCCAGGACTGATTTCCGTTCTCTATATGGCGTTTATTGGCTGGCGTTTCTTCCCGGCTGCCGGAATCGATACGGATTCTCTCAGTGTGAAGAGTACAGGAAAGCCACAGGTTACAGCCAAGCAGGAGAAAATCATCTATGTCCTCTTTGCGCTTGTGTTTATCGGATTACTTTTTAAACAGTCTTTACCGTTTGATATGACAGCCTTTGCGGTATTTGTCGACCTGATTCTTATGTATTTCGGCATTCTTGACCTGAATGATGTAAAGAATTACATTAATCTCGATGCGCTGTTTATGCTGGCAGGTGTACTTCCACTTGGTACAGCTATGCAGAATACGGGAGCCGGCGATCTCGTGTCGAATATGATTCTGAGTGTGCTTGGCGGAAACCCTACACCGTTCATGATTCTGGTCGCATTCTATATTGCGGCGGCTTTCCTGACACAGTTTATGTCCAATACAGCGACTGCCAATATTTTTGCAACATTGGCTATTGTAACGGCACTTTCTCGTGGCCTCGATCCTAGACCATTTGCCATTGCAATTTATGCTGGTGCGACCGCTGCGATGCTTTCTCCGACCAGTTCACCTTCGGTAGCAATCGCGTTTGCAGCCGGAAAATATAAAATTGTGGATGTACTGAAGGCATGCCTTCCACTTTGGATTTTATATGGCGTAGCGGTGATCTTTATGGCTAATTATTGCTATCCTCTTTGATGGAAAAAGTAGTCTGCATGAATAGGATATGAGGTAAGAATGATATGAAAATTACAAATATTACGACGTATTCGGTACACACTAATCAGTTCCGCAATTTTAATTTCGTACGTATCGATACAGATGAGGGCGTTCATGGCGTAGGTGAGGTTTTCTGCATTGGCGCAGATGCGGCTGTCATGGAATTAATCAAGTACGTTTCGGAATGGGTCATTGGACAGGATCCACTGGATCGTGAGCGCATCCAGAAGCGTATTCTGAATTATTCGAGATTCGAGGGAGGCTCGATCCTCCGAACAGTTGTCAGTGCGATCGATCTTGCACTGTGGGATATCGCAGGTAAAATCGCAGGGCTTCCGGTATATAAGCTGGTGGGGGCCGTTCGAGATAAGGTTCCGGTTTACTGTCATGCCTATGGTAAGGACACGAAGGAGACACTGGATATCCTGACACAGAAAGTTGAAAAGTATGGATATAAGGCATGCAAGACATTTATTCCTACCATCGGATACTATCCATATGGTTCTGCGGAGAAGCTGATTGCAGAACGCTTTGAAACCATGCGAAAAGAAATGGGAGATGATTTCGAAATCGGTATCGATATGATGAGTAAGACCTATGAGCCAGCCGTCGCAAGAAGACTGATCAAGGCAATCGAACCGTATCGTCCGTTTTTTGCAGAGGAGCCGATTCGTCCGGAAGACATGGAAAACTGGAAGCGTATGTCGGAAGGACTTAATGTGCCGATCGCAACAGGTGAGCAGATTTTTACGCCGTGGGATTATGAGCGACTGCTGCAGACGAGAGCGGTTGATATTCTGCAGCCGGATATCCTGCTGGTTGGTGGTTTCACCGGCCTTCGTAAGATTGCGGCGATGGCAGAGCCTTCCTTCAGAACCATCAGCCCGCATAATCCGCTGAGTTCTCTTGCCAACTGTATAAACGTTCACTTCTGCATGTGTACATATAACACGACTTTCCTTGAGAATGAGCCACGTGAAGAAGGAATGGATAAGGACATTTGTACGGATGTACTGCGTGTAGTCGATGGCTTCATCCAGCCGAATGATCAGCCGGGCTGGGGTATGGACCTGAATTATGAATACCTGAAGACGTTAAAGCCGATCGTCTGGTCAAGAGTAAACCTGCAGAGCCCATCTGCTTATACGATGAGTGGCGCACCGCATATTATGTGATTTGAATACAGTGAAACAGCTTCCCCGGTACCGAATCAGGTACCGGGGATTTTTATTTTACTGCAGATAATAGTAATATGGATTTTTATCGAATTCTTCTTTCGCGAGCTTCATGAAGGCGCGCTCCGCAGGTGTGAACTGATGTCCTTTCGGCGTAATCAGAAGCTTATAGATCTGCGGATGTGTCGGCAGCATGATCTTCGCGAAATCAGAGTTTGCGATGTAGCTGAACGGCATGATGCTGAACTGATTATCGAGATAGATCGTCGTCGTTAAAAACTCGAGGTTGTTCATCACGGAGATATTTTTTGGATGAATGCCCAGATTTGGCATCAGCTGTCCTTCGATTCTTCGCTTGATCATCGGAAGTGTGGTGGCGACCGAAAGCGTCAGTGTATTCAGCTTGCTGATTTCTTCCATAGGGATAACGCCCTGTTCCAGGCGAAGCGTCGAATAGACCGGATTATGTTTTGATATAAAGATGACAAGTTCATAACTTGCAACCAGAGTGCAGTCTACGTCTGGATAGTAACGACTGTAATCCTCATCGTAGGATGTGACATAGGCGAAATCCAGATCGCCCCTCTGTACCAGCTTATACAGACGATTTGATTTGCCGATGACCGGACGTATCGTCACATCGGGATGCTTCGGCTGGAATTTCATAAATACCTGACTGAACAGAGAAGCATTACTGGACAGGATTCCGACATGAATGGAATCCTGTCTATTTTTATACAGATCATCATAGAGTTCGTCACGGAGCTGGAGAATTTTACCACAGGTGTCGACGTACTTTCTGCCGGCATCGGTGATGGTCAGCACATTGTTGTGACGAGTAAAGAGCTTCAGATTCAGCTGTTTCTCCAGTCGGTTCAGATAGACACTCAGTGTCGGCTGTGAAACATGCAGAAGCTCTGCGGCTTTCGAGATATTATTCTGCTTTGCGATCTCGACGATGTACTCAAGCTGGTGCAGATCCATCGCAGTATCCTCCATTGGACAAACTTGTTAAATGAAATGGTTGCCATAATAGACGCTTGACTCATGGACCTGGTTAAACTCGGATTCATAATAGCGATACCATATCAGCTCCATAGTCTTAGACTATGGAATATTATTATTATCAAGTGTGCATTTTTTGTCAATAGGGGTATTCTGAAATCAATGAAGTATCGTTCGAAGCGGCCGTTCGGACCATAAACCAATAAGTAAAGGGGATTTCACATGAATATTCAGTTAATCATTACACTGGTTGTAATGTTGCTCATGATCATCGGATTTTTGAGCGGTAAGTTTAAGCTTGGCCTTGTGGCAATGGCAGCCACCACCGTTCTCTGCCTGACGGGTGTTCTTGAGTTCGGCGAGGCGTATGCAAATTTCGCAAACAAGAATGTCGTTATGATTGGCGCGATGTTTATTCTCGCCGGTGCACTCAGTAAGACCAGTCTCGTTCCGAAGATGCGGGATTTCCTGATGAAGCATGGTGATAAGGCACAGCTCATCATCTTCCTGTACATTCTCGCGAATGCGATTCTGATTCAGTTCTCCATGCCGACAGCCCTGATGTCCATGTTCCTTCCGTTCATGACATCATTTGACGAGAACTCGAAGGTACAGCCGCAGCATCTTCTCTTCCCAGGTGCGGTTGTCGCACATTGCTTCCAGGGACTCCTCCCGGGCGCATACTTCGTTATGATCAACGGACTTCTGGAAGCAAATAATGCCGGTGTCCAGATTACGGCACTGGATTATTCGAAGGTCCTGGCGCTTCCGTGTCTGATTTCGCTCATCTGGTGCGGACTGATCGCCTGGAGATTCATGCCGAAGTCTCAGAAGCTCGATATGAGCGCATTCCAGTCAAATCAGAAGAAGGATCAGAAGCTGAGCAGCACACAGGAAACCATCGTTTATGTTGCATTCGTAGCAAACATGCTGGTGATGCTCTTCGATAAGTATATCCCGGTAAGCATGTATGTATGCCCGATCGCGCTGGACATCATCCTTTGCTTCCTCGGTATCCTCGATCTTAATGATGTCAAGAACTTCATTAATCTCGACACACTGTTTATGCTGGCCGGCGTAATGCCGATTGGTACGGCAATGCAGAAGACCGGAGCAGGACAGGTCATCTCCGATGGTATCATGTCCCTTCTGGGTGGCAATCCTTCTCCGATGCTCATGCTTTTTGCGTTCTACTTTGCAGGTGCACTGCTCACACAGTTCATGTCCAACACGGCAACGCAGCAGGCATTCGTACCACTGGCGATCGTGACCTGTCTTGCAAATGGACTGGATCCTCGACCGTTTACGATGGCGATTTTCGCAGGATGTACCGCAGCGATGCTGACGCCGACGGGATCACCGAGCTGCGCGATTGCGTTCGGTGCAGGTAACTATAACATCAAAAATATCGTTACAGGCTTCCTGCCACTCTGGCTTCTGTATGGTATTGCCGTTTGTTTCAGTGCAAACTTCTTCTTCCCACTGGCTGGTTAATTTGACATTTTTAAGAGGTACTCATGATAAAAATCGAAAGCAACTGTTCGAGTAAGATGACGGATGAGGAGATGCGCTACCAGCAGGGGCAGGGCATCCACTATCTCGCCGTCAACTTCATCGGCGATGACGCAACTTACGACGGAATCCTGCGCTTCCAGGAGCGTGCGGCGAAATATGATCTTCAGATTTCCAATGCAGGCTGCCCGCAGCTGCAGAAGTGTCCGTCGATTCATCTCGGCCGCGAAGATCGTGACGAGTGGATTGCGAAGTACAACGAGTTCACGAGAGCACTTGGGAAGGCCGGTGTTCCGATCAATTACATCGCATGGCAGCCGAATGGTATCTTCCGTACCAGAATCGGTGCCGGAAAGTATAACCACGGCCAGAATTCCTTTATCTGTGATCTGGATGAAATAAAGTCCCGTCCGATTTCAAATGACCGCGTATATGGAGAGCAGGAAATCTGGGATAACTTCAAATATTTCCTGGATAAGGCACTTCCGGTTTGTGAGGAAGCCAATGTGAAGCTGGCGCTGCATCCGAACGACCCGCCGATTCCGGAGGCCGGTGGTGTAGCCTGCCTTATCTGGAATTCCGACTGCTACCGTCGCGCCTTTGAGCTCGCAGGTAACAGTCCATACCTCACGATGAAGATGTGTGTCGGCTGCTGGCTGGAGTCGGACAGCTTCGGTGATCTCTACCAGGACATCGAAGAGTTCGTGAAGGCGGATAAGCTCCCGATCATTCACTTCCGTAATGTCAGCGGACAGCTTCCGTACTTCGAGGAGACCCTCCTCGAGGACGGCTATGCGGATATGTACCAGATCATGAAGGTCATCGTCCGTAGCGGCTTCGACGGATATCTCAACAT
Source organism: uncultured Oribacterium sp. (assembly GCA_937927445.1). Taxonomy (GTDB): domain Bacteria; phylum Bacillota; class Clostridia; order Lachnospirales; family Lachnospiraceae; genus Oribacterium. Next base: position 22,080 of record CALAOB010000105.1, read on the forward strand.
TGACCACCCGTTCTTTGCGGCAGATGGAAAGGGATTCTCCGAGCGCTCCGCTGCGTATTACACCGGTTACATGAAAGCACTGCTTCACTGCGCAGAAGCAGAAGAGAAGAAGTAACGGAAAGATATCCGCTGGGACGATGTCTCCCCTGAACGAAAAATCGATATGAAATAATCGAGAGAAAAGTTACAGAAGAACTCGAGGGGTATGCGTTATATAGTATTCCAGAATAGCGGTGGACATGATGGATTTCATGGCCACCGCTGATTTTTGTGCTACAATAAATCTATTCCGAAGACATAAATTGCGCTGGTGGTGCTGCAAGCATATATCGCATGGCATTCCACCAGCGCAGAAACGATGATGAAAGATGGAGGAAATGCTATGCTACCATTTGTTTATTACGCACCGACGAAGGTGGTGTTTGGTCCGGATACGGCTGCGGAAACCGGAAAGCTTGTGAAGGAGCAGGGCGCGACGAAGGTCCTGATTCACTATGGAAGTGAGCGTGTGAAGAAGTCGGGCCTCGTGCCGATGATCGAGAATCAGCTCGAGGAAGCCGGCATCGGCTATGTCGAGCTCGGCGGTGTCGTACCGAACCCGCACCTCAGCAAGGTCTACGAGGGCATCGAGCTCTGCCGGAAGGAAGGCGTCGACTTCATCCTTTCGGTCGGCGGCGGTTCCGTCATCGACTCTGCGAAGGCCATCGGCTACGGACTCGCAGATGAGACCGCGGGCGATGTCTGGGATTTCTACGATTTCAAGCGCCAGGCGAGCGCATGCACCCCGCAGGGCGTCGTACTGACGATCGCGGCGACCGGTTCCGAGATGTCGAACTCCTCCGTCATCACGAAGATGACCGACGAGGGTGGCATCAAGCGCTCCTACAACACGAACCTCGCGCGTCCGCGCTTCGCCATCATGGACCCGAAGCTCACGATGACCCTGCCGGAGTACCAGACCATGTCCGGTGCGGCTGACATCTGCATGCACACGATGGAGCGTTACTTTAATAAAGCAGGTTCGATGGAGCTGACCGATGCGATCGCCGAGGGCCTGCTTCGTACGGTGATGGCCAATGCACACATCCTGATGTCGGACCCGACAAACTACGACGCGCGCGCAGAAATCATGTGGGCCTCCTCCCTCAGCCATAACGGCCTCACCGGCTGTGGTACGGATGGTGGTGACTGGGCCTGCCATCGCCTCGAGCATGAGCTCGGCGGACTCTATGATGTCGCACACGGCGCAGGCCTCGCGGCCATCTGGGGCACCTGGGCACGCTATGTGTATAAGTATAATCCGGGCCGCTTCGCAAAGTTCGGCATCCACGTTCTCGGCGTAGAAGCTGGTGCAAATGACGAAGAGACGGCACTTCGCGGCATCGCGGCGATGGAGGAGTTCTTCCGCTCGATTCATATGCCGACGAACCTTCGTGAACTCGGTGTCAACCCAACCGACGAAGAGTATAAGATTCTCGCAGAAGGCTGCTTCAAGGCGACCAACGGCGGCATCGGTTCGATTCTGAGACTGAATCTCGAAGATATGGAGAAGATCTACAGACTGGCATATTAAGGGTTCGTCGTCTGAATGCGTCAAATGAGCTATATATGTACGATTCTTACATCGATGCAGATTTGGCACATATAACAAACGAAGAGCACGTTTCAGCAGTTCACTGAGCGTGCTCTTTTATAGTTTCACTTGACTTCGCAATTTTAAATTCTTTGGTGCGCGAGGGCTTATTTCCCATGCTCCCAGTAATCATCGACCAGCTGGATGAAATCCTTCGCGGCTTTACTGAGATAGGTGTTCTTCTGATAGCATACGCAGACCTTCCAGGTCGGATGGGTCGTGAGGCTGTAGAAGCGGACCCCCTTCGGGTGCTGTTTTACATAGTGGTATGGGATAAGGGCACAGGCCATCTTTGCACTGACCATGGAAAGAATGGTCATGTTGTTGGAGGTTTCGAACAGAACCGTCGGACTGAATCCGGCATCGTGGAAAATCTGATCCACGGTTTTACGGATCGTCGATTCCTTATACATCATGACGAAGGGCTCGTAGCGGAACATCGAAAGCGGAAGCTCCGGATACAGTGCATCCGTCTGCAGATATTCTTCCGAAATCGGGTACTGCTCCGGTAAGGCCAGGAAGATTTCCTCATCGAACATATCGATGTATTCGTCATTTGTTTTCTGCTGTTCGGAGATCGTGACGAAACCGATATCCAGCTCACCCTTGTGGATCGCATCCTGCTGTTTACGTACACTGAGCTCGCGTGGCTCAAGCGTAAAATCAGGATACAGCTCATGGAACTTCGGATAGACATACGGAAACATATCGGAGCCGCGGCCCGGCGTCATACCGACGGAGAGAAAACCACGATGAGTGTCTGCCATATCAGCGATCAGCGTGTAGGTCTTCTGCTTGATGCGGAGCATCTCACGCGCATTTTCGACATAGACCTTTCCCTCCGGGGTCAGTGTCCAGTCGGATTTGTTGCGTACGAAGAGAGGTGCGCCCAGCTCCTTCTCGAGCTTCTGGAGCTGCTGAGAGAGTGCGGACTGCGTGATGAAGAGCTTTTCGGCCGCGCGGGTGATGGAGCCCTCATCGGCGATTTTAATGATGTATTCGATCTGCTTTGTATCCATAATGATAATACTCTGTGACGTTAGGAAAACTTATTCAGCATTCATATTAATTAATTTTACTAACATATTCTAACGCAATATAATGAGCATATCAAGTGAATGATGCATCGCTTTTAACTAAAGTAAGGAGGAAAAAGCATGGCAAATAGATTATGCATTCAAATCACAGAGCGTGACAATGTCGCCATCGCCATCCATGATGTGCCGAAGGGTACCGAAGTGATGCCGGGCGTGGTGACCGTGGAGGACATCCCACAGGCGCATAAGATCGCACTGAAGGCGCTGCCGAAGGGCTCCGAAGTACTTCGTTACGGCGTCGTACTCGGCACGACGGCAGAGGATATCCCGGTCGGTGGCTGGATCAATGAGAAGAACCTCATCATGGCACCGGCACCGGATCTCGATCAGATGGCGTTTGCGACGAACATCCGCACGGACCTTCCGAAGCCGAAAAGAACGAGCTGGATGGGCTATCGTAATCCAAACGGTGGCTACGCCGGCACGCGGAACATCCTCGGCATCAACACGACCGTACAGTGTGTGGCCGGTGTGCTCAATGTTGCGATTCAGCGCATCAAGCGGGAGATCCTGCCGAAGTATCCGAACGTAGATGACGTCGTCGCCATCAATCATCCATACGGCTGCGGTGTCGCCATCGATGCACCGGACGCCTACATTCCGCAGAAGATCATCCGCAATATCGCAACCCATCCGAATTTTGGTGGTGTATTTATGCTGGTAGGCCTCGGCTGTGAGAAGTTCACTGTCGATCGCTTCTGTGAGTGGTGGCCGGAGCTGAATAACGAGGACAATGTCATCGTCCTTCAGAACTATAAGGGGTACCAGGCGATGATGGATGCCATCTGCGAGATGGCCGAAAAGAAGCTGCAGATTCTGAACGAGCGGAAGAGAGAAGAACTGCCACTGTCCGACCTGCTCGTCGGCATGCAGTGCGGCGGATCCGATGCATTCTCCGGTATCACAGCGAACCCGACGGCCGGTTATGCTGCTGACCTCCTCGTATCCGGCGGTGGAACCGCGATGTTCTCCGAGGTAACCGAGGTACGTGATGGCGTACAGTTCATCGCCCATCGCTGCATCAACGAAGAGGTAGGTAAGCGTCTCGTGGAAGAGATGAAGTGGTATGACAATTACCTGAAGAAGGGTGGCGTCGACCGTGGTGCAAATACCACACCGGGTAATAAGAAGGGCGGCCTCTCGAACATCATCGAGAAGTCCATGGGCTCCATCGCGAAGTCTGGATCTTCCCCAATCGTCGAAGTACTGTCCCCTGGTGACAAGCCGACGAAGCACGGCGAGATCTTCGCAGCGACCCCGGCCTCTGACCTCGTCTGCGGACCGTCTCAGCTCGCCTCCGGCATGGGCCTCGAAGTCTTCATGACCGGCCGTGGCACCCCATACGGACTCGCAGCCGCTCCGGTCATCAAACTCTGCTCCAGAAACGAAATGAAGGAACAGTGGCCGGATATCATCGACTTCAACGCAGGCCCGGCCGCCGTCGGCGACCGCACCATCGCAGAACAGGGCGAAGAACTCTTTGACTTCATCCTCGACGTCGCCTCCGGCATCAAAAAGCCATACACCGAACAGTACGGCTTCGCCAACGACCTCTGCGTGTTTAACCCGGCTCCGATCACCTAATTCGTCTGCACCGGTGCCAGGTGTTCTGCCCAGTAATCCTTTACCATGGCGATGAAATCCTTTGCGGCGTCGGTGAGGTACGCGCCTTTACGGTAAGTGATACAGAGATCCCAGGTCGGGTGATTCGGTAATACGAAGCATCCGATCTTGGGATTTTTTTCGTCTGCATAGTAGCGCGGCACGATCGCGCAGCAGAGATCGGCTTCGACCAGCGTTGGAAGACTGGCGGTCGAATTCGTTTCCATGAGAATCGTCGGCTCGAAGCCGGCATTCCGAAAGATGTCATCGCTGATCTGACGCGTGGTCGATGCGTGGGAGAGCACCACGAAAGGCTCGTACTGCAGGTCCCTCAGATTGATGACCGGAAGATCCGGTCCACTAAAGGAGTAGCGATCGCAGAGGGGGTGCTTTTTCGGCACCAGGACGCACATCTCTTCGGAGCCGATCGTCAGATAGTCGTCAGCCGTCCGCTGATCCTCCCGCAGGGTGACGAAGCCGAGGTCAATGTTTCCTGCCTTCAGCTCCTGCTGCAGATTCGTCACACTCATTTCCTGCGGACTGATGCGCAGCTCATCGTATTTATCGTGGAGCTTCGGATAGATCTGTGTGAACATGCGGATGCCGCGGTTGGTCGTCAGGCCGATCTTCAGCTCCGATTTTCCAGAGTGCGTGATATTGTAGATCTTCTTATAGGTGTCCTGCTTGATCAGGAGGGCCTTACGGGCACCCTGCAGATAGGCTTCCCCGGCTTCGGTCGGGTGCCAGTCGGTACGGGAGCGCACGAAGAGCTGTGTGCCCAGCTCCTTTTCCAGCTTGAGCAGCTGCTGGTTCAGCGCAGACTGGGAGATGAAGAGATTCTTAGCGGCTTTCGTGATGTTATTCTCTTTCGCAATCTCAACCATATATTCACATTCCCGGAAATCCATGTGTCCCTCCTTAGATAAAAAGATAATTACATATCGACGATTCAATGTAAGTTTTTCTAAAGTTATCATAAGTAAAGCTGAAAGCAAAACTTATTGAACATAACGAAAACAATAAGCTATACTTAGTATAGCATAAGAGTTACGAGCTTTACTATAAAATTTGAGAAATATATACTTTCTATATAAGAAATCATCATCACAGCGGAGAGCTGCAGGCTTTAAAAGCATTTTTTACTGCAGAAACGCTGAACATAAGATGCATATGTAAGATTCATGAAGGAGGAAAAACATGATTCCAGTAGTAGAAAAGATGGAAGTATTCCCAGTTGCCGGCTTCGATTCCATGGAGCTGAACCTTTCCGGTGCGCATGCACCATACTTCACCAGAAACATCGTCATCCTCACCGATTCAAACGGTGTAGAGGGTATCGGTGAGGTTCCGGGTGGTCAGAAGATCACCAGTGCACTGGAGGCGGTAAAGGATCTCGTCATCGGCACGAAGATTTCAGATTATAAGAACACTTTAAACCGTGTACGTGCATGGCTCGATGCAAACATCAAGGATGATGTCAGAGGTCTTCAGACCTTCGATCTTCGTACCGGTGTACATGTAGTCACGGCGATCGAAGCTCCGCTCCTCGACCTCATGGGTAAGTTCCTCGAGGTTCCAGCGGCTTCTCTCATGGGCGATGGCCTTCAGAGAACATCGGTACGTTTCCTTTCCTACCTCTTCTATGTCGGTGATCGTAAGAAGACCACCCTCCCGTACATGGATGAGTCCGACTCGGACTGCGAGTGGTACAGACTTCGTAACGAAGAAGCGATGGACCCGGAGCACATCGTCGCACTTGCGAAGGCAACGGCAGAGAAGTACGGCTTCGAGGATTTCAAGCTGAAGGGCGGCGTGTTCGAGCCGGAAGTGGAGTATGAGGCCGTGGCGGCCATCAAGAAGGCATTCCCGAATGCACGTGTCGACCTCGATCCGAACGGCTGCTGGTCCCTCGAGAAGTCTCTCGAGATGGCACCGAAGTTTAAGGAGATCCTTGCATACATCGAGGATCCGTGTGGTGCAGAGAACGGCTTCTCCGGCCGTGAGGTGATGGCGGAGTTCCGTCAGGAGTCCGGTATGTTTACCGCCACCAACATGATCGACACCGACTGGCGTCAGATGCGTCACTGCATCGAGCTGAAGGCCGTCGATATTCCGCTGGCAGATCCGCACTTCTGGACTATGGAGGGTTCGGTACGTGTCGGTCAGCTGTGTAACGACTTCGGTCTGATGTGGGGCTGCCACTCCAACAACCACTTCGACATTTCTCTTGCCATGGTTGCACAGTGTGCCGCTGCCATCCCTGGCCGCATGAATGGTATCGATACGCACTGGATCTGGCAGGAGGGCAGAAACCGTCTGACGAAGAACCCGATGCAGATCGAGGGTGGATGCATCCACAACATCGATAAGATGGTTGGTCTCGGTGTCGAGGTCGATCGTGAGCAGATCATGAAGGCAAACAAGCTCTATATGGATAACTGCCTCGGTGCACGTGATGACGCCATCGGCATGCAGTTCCTCGTACCGAACTGGAAGTTTGATAACAAGCGTCCGTGCATGGTTCGTTAATGTAATGCTGGTGCTCCCTTTAAAGTGGACAGGAATCGACGGTTCCTGTCCATCTTAGAGGGAGCTTTTTGCTGCCAGAAAGCGAGGGCAGAAGCGTGGGCCCGTCCGACTTAAACGTGCAACTATTAATGAAAATGCACGTCTGAAATTTAACGTAAGTTTTTCTAATGCTTACATAAGCGAAATTAAAAGTAAAACTTATAAAGAATACAGTTATCCATAAGTTTTTCTTAATTTCGCATTAGAGTTACGAGCTTTACGAACGACATTGTGAATTTTATACTAAGCATAACAAAGAAATACGAGACGACTTGTGGAGTTTGAATTTTATAGGCGGGGGCCTATGGAAGATAAAGCCTCGATAGTGCACAGAATGCACAGAGGAGTGTCCGGGGGACGGACAGGAAAGGGGGAACTTCAATGTTCTTAAAGAAATATGGCGACATGATCGTCGGCATCTTCTTCGCAGCATTAGGCGCCGCACTCATCTTCGGTGCAGGCACGCTGCCGAAGTCGAAGGTAATGGAAATCGGTCCAGATTTTATGCCACGTCTCGTAGGCATCATCATCCTGGTACTGGCACTGCTGCTTCTGTTCTGGACGGTAAAGGGGCTGAAGAAGCACGTAGGTGAGGTTGAAGCATCCGGATATAAGGATACCTCCGATTACAAGCGGGTACTTTTCAGTCTGGTGGCTTCCATCGTGTATGTCAATGTACTGAGCCCGATCGGCTTCATCATCAGCACACTGTTCTATCTGTTCATTCAGATTACGATCCTCGCGCCGGATACACATCGTACGAAAAAGGATCTCATCCAGTATCTGGTGATCGATGTTGTATTCACATTTGTCGTCTATTTCCTGTTCCGCTACGGATTCAAGATCGTCCTTCCGGCAGGAATCTTCGCACTGTGATAAAGGAGGAAACAGAATGAACGCATTAGCACAGTTAGGTGCCGGCATCGTTTCAGTTTGCCAGCCGCTTTCCTTACTTTTCATGATCGCCGGTGTGGCGATCGGTATCATCTTCGGATCGATTCCTGGACTTTCCGCATCCATGGCCGTTGCCCTGATGCTCCCGCTGACCTTCAGCATGGAAGCCTCCCTCGGTATGAACACCCTGGTTGCGGTTTACATCGGAGGTATCTCCGGCGGACTGATTTCCGCGATTCTCCTCAATATGCCGGGTACCGCTTCTTCCATCGCGACCACCTTTGATGGTTACCCGATGGCACAGAAGGGCGAGGCGATGAAGGCACTCGGTGTCGGTATCGTCTTCTCCTTCCTCGGATCCCTGTTCTCCTTCTTTATCCTGTCCTTCTTCGCACCGATGCTTGCAGACGTTGCGCTGAAGTTCACACCAGTTGAGAACTTCGGTATCTGCTTCTTCGCACTCACGATGGTAGCGATCCTCTCCGCAGGAAACATGATCAAGGGCCTCCTCGCAGGTCTCTTCGGACTGGTATTCTGCTTCATCGGTATGGCACCGATCGATGGTACGGCACGTTTTACCTTCGACAATGCGAATCTTCTGGCTGGCTTCAACCAGCTGACCACCCTCATCGGTATCTTTGCAGTCGCCGATATCCTGAAGTCTGCAGAGGAGATGAATGCAAAGGGCGTACAGACCATCCCAACCTCGAAGGTCAAGGGCTTCGGCTTCACGATGAAGGAGTTCGTTTCCTGGCTTCCGGGCGCACTGAGAGCAGCTGTCATCGGAACCGGCATCGGTATCCTTCCTGGTATCGGCGGTTCCACCTCTGGTATGCTCGCTTACGTCACCGCAAAGAACATGAGCAAGCATCCGGAAACCTTCGGTACAGGTGATCCGGAGGGTATCGTCGCAACAGAGTGTGCAAATAACGCAACCATCGGTGGTGCGATGATCCCGCTCCTCGTGCTTGGTATCCCGGGCGACGGTGTTACCGCGATGATGCTCGGTGGCTTCCTGATCCACGGCCTGTCCGCCGGTCCGCTTCTCTTTGTGAAGAACGCGGATGTCGTATACGGTATCTTCGCTGCATGTATGGTCTGCGACCTCATCATGCTGATCGTTGAGTGGACATGTATCAAGGGCTTCGTACAGATCCTGAAGGTTCCGAAGCACATCCTGATGCCACTCATCCTCGTACTCTGCGCAGTTGGTGCCTATGCAACCAACAACCGTGTCTTCGATGTGCAGTCCATCATCGTTTTCGGTGTGGTCGGCTACATCTATCACAAGCTGAGTCTTCCGACGACACCGTTTGTACTCTGCTTCCTGGTCGGCTCCATGACAGAGACCTACCTCCGTCGAGGCATCATGAGCTACAAGAGCTTCGGCGCATTCTTCACACATCCGATCTTCGATGTATTCTTCTTCATCGCCTGTGGCGTTCTCCTCTGGTCTATGTTTAAGGAGATCAAGCACGGTGGCAAGAAGGTCGATGATTAAAATGAGTCAACAAAAAACGAGTATGTACTGAACTTCCATGAAATGGAAGAGGTAATAAAAACATGGGCGCCGGGAGGTGCCCCCGAAAAAAGGAGAAAAACTATGAAAAAAAGAATCTTATCCGCACTTCTCGCAGGTAGCATGGCACTCGGTCTCGCTGCCTGTGGCTCTTCCTCAACCGGCAGCACCACCGCTGCTGCACCAGCAGAGACGAAGGCTGCAGAAAGCGCTGCATCCGGAGATGCAGCTGCAGGCACCACCGCAGGTGACTGGCAGCCATCCGGTCCGATTTCCCTGGTTCTTCCGGCAGGTGCAGGTGGAGATACCGACCTTTCTGCTCGTATCTTCGCACAGTACGCGAAGGAAGCAACCGGTGCTGACTTCGTCGTTGTAAATGCAAGTGGTGCATCCGGATCCGTCGCTGCAAACCAGGTTCTGTCCGCAGCCAACGATGGCCTGACCGTTCTCTATGGTCACAACCTCGTAAACGTGGCCAATGTTGCCGGTATCACCGATTATGACTACACCGCATTTACGCTCGGACCAACATTCGCAAAGAATGATGCACAGGGCCTCTATGTAAATCCGGAGAAGTATAAGGACCTCAATGAGTTCATCGAGGCTGCCAAGGCAAATCCTGGTCAGCTGAAGGCATGTACCGAGGTTGGTGCATATACCTACTATGAGCTCCTCAAGTTTGAAGAGGTTGCCGGTATCGATCTCGACCTCGTCGACGTAGGATCCAACTCCGATAAGGTAACCGCGATGCTTTCCGGTCAGGTAGACATGATGCCGGGTGCATTCGTAAATACCAAGGATTATCTGGATGCAGGTCAGTTTGTATGTGTAGGTATCCCTACAGAAGAGAGATCCGCACTGATGCCGGATGTTCCTACACTGAAGGAGCAGGGCATCGACCTCGTTTACCCTGACCTTGACTACTCCTTCTACTTCCCGGCTGGTACTGATGCTTCTGTCATCGCATGGTTTGAGAACACCACCAAGGCTGTTACGGAGAACGAGAAGTGCCAGGAAGACCTCAAGAACATGGAGATCAATCCGTACTATCTCTCTGCTGCAGATTCTGTAGAGAATGATAAGAATTACCTCGCAACCTTCAAGGAGATTGCAGCTTCTGTTGAGAAGTAAAATCGACATCTACTCCATATAACTTCCTTTAGCCCGGTTCCGGCACTTCGCCGGAACCGGAAATAAAAGAATCAGAGATCATCCGATGAGTGATCATATGGTGATCTAAGACCCTTTTATAGCATTCAAAGATCGGTTCTATACATTCGTCATCAGAGCATCACGGGGAAGCCCGCGTTTTCAGCCGACACTTCTTACGTGAGCATCACAGAAAAGAGGTAAATTATGGCCGTCAGAAAAACGCAGGATCAGTACGTACAGGAGCTCGCACAGGAGAATAAGCGCATTCATTATATGGCGTACGCGCTCATCGTTCTGCTGGTCGCCGTCATCGTGGCTTCCGTCTTAAGGCAGTTTGTGCTCACATCCATCCTTCTGGCAGCCGCCATCCTGTATCAGATCTTCGTCGTACGAAAGCAGCAGCGCACGTATCTTAAAAAGTGTGAAAACACGAATCTCGAGCTGAGCACGCTGAGGGATTTCAGCGACACCGAAATCGAAGAAAAAGGAACGCAGCTTTCCGAACAGGAGCTGGAGGCGGCAGGACTTCTGCCGTTTGTTCCGAAAACCGCAAGCTTTTTCAAATCCATTCATGGCACGAAGGGGAAGCTCGATATCCGCTCGACGGACTGCTCTGTCGCACAGCACCAGCACGAAAAAGGCGTCGCCGCCGACATCAATACAGGCAACTGGATTCGTATTCAGCTTCTGGAATCTACCGGACTGAATGTACGCATCCTCGAGGATGGCGTATTCCCGGTGGAATTTCAGACAGACTTCTATAAAAAACAGCAGCTCGAGGAAGCGGCACGTCCGGAGGGCGTACTTTCATCGATGCATATCTATACCGCTGGTCAGGACGCGAAGCTTCCGAGCAGTGCCTTCCTACAGAAGCTTCGTGCCTTTTCAGAATATACACCTGGAAAAATCTCCGTGGGCATCCGAGATGATGTGCTCGATGTCTATATCCGAAATCGCTTTTTGAACGCAGGATTTTCTGTGCGCGAGGCGGTCTCGAAGCAGGCACTGATCCGGGATCCCTATCCGGAGCTCCATCACGTTCTCGAGCTCGTTTCATTTTTAAAGCGATAATTTCAGCAGTATCGCTGCTGTTTTTATAAGCGTCCTTTACTGCAGAAAAGGTACGCATACGATTCAAGTTAGATGATTTATTTTTTGGCGCATATGCACCATATAAAGAAAGAGGTATGAAAATGGCAGATACACCTATTATTAAGAAGATGCAGGTCATTCCGGTGGCCGGCTATGACAGTATGCTGATGACGCTGTCTGGCTGTCACGCACCTGCATTTACGAGAAATCTGGTGATTCTCGAGGACAGTGCGGGACATCAGGGCATCGGTGAGATTCATGGTGGCGACTATACCTGTGATTGTCTCAATGCGGTGAAGCCGCTCGTAGAGGGACAGCCGATCGCGAAGTATCGCCAGATCCTTCAGAAGATCCATAAGCTGGCGAATCCAGCCGCAGAGGATGACGGCGAGGGTATCCAGACACTGGATATTTCGAAGCTGAAGTTCGTCGTAAAGAGTGAGTGGGCACTGGAGTGCGCGATGCTTGACCTGATGGGCCAGTTCCTCGGTGTTCCGATGTGTGACCTTCTCGGTGAGGGACAGCAGCGGAAGGAAGTCGAGATGCTTGGATATCTCTTCTATGTATCCGATAAGAAGAAGGTGCCGGCAGGTGAGATGCAGTATCTTGATGAGAGCGACAGCTCGGATCCGTGGTTCCGTCTGCGTCGTGAGGAGATCCTGACACCGGAGAGAATCGTCCAAGAGGCAGAGGCGCTGACCGAAAAGTATGGCTTCCAGAACTTCAAGCTGAAGGGCGGTGTACTGAAGGGCTCCGAGGAGATGGATGCACTCCGTGCACTGAAGAAGCGCTTCCCGAATGCGCGTATCAACATCGATCCGAATGGTGCATGGAGTCTGAAGGAGTCCATCGAGCTCTGCAAGGATATGCACGATGTTATCACCTATATGGAGGATCCGTGTGGACCGGAGGCTGGTTATTCCAGCCGTGAGATCATGCGTGAGTTTAAGAATGCAACGCAGTTCCAGGTAGCGACGAACATGATCGCCACCGACTGGCGTCAGTTCTATCACACCGTAAGCCTCAATGCCTGCGATATCATCCTCGCAGATCCGCACTTCTGGGGCTTCGATGGTGCGATCCGTATGTCACAGCTGCTCAACTCCTGGGGTCTTACCTGGGGCGTACACTCCAACAACCACTTCGACATCACGCTGGCTGCATTTGCCCAGGTGGGTGCTGCGGCCGTCGGCGATCCGGCACCGCTCGATACCCACTGGATCTGGCAGGATGGTCAGAATCTCCTCGATGATACGCCACAGATCATCGGCGGCAAGCTGCAGGTTCCGGATGCACCGGGTCTCGGCGTACATCTCAACATGGAGAAGGTCATGAAGGCGAACCAGCTCTACAACAGCCTCCCATCCCATGATCGTGATGATGCGAAGGCGATGCAGTATCTGATTCCGGGCTGGAAGTATGATCATAAGAAGCCGGCACTGGTAAGATAATGAATTGATATGAAACGAAATGAAATGAAACACTGACTTTTGACAAATAAAGCAGAAAATAAATTATCTTTGGTCAGTTTCATTCTAGTTTTAAATCTATGGTTTCAGTAAGATAACAGCGTGAGATGCGAAAGCACTCCACTGCAGAAGTACATAAACCTTTTTTTACATTAAGAAAGTGAGGAATAAACATGAAGGTTGGATTTTTAGGACTTGGTATCATGGGTAGACCGATGGCGAAGAACCTGCTGAAGGCTGGTCACGAGCTGATGGTATTTGACTTTAACCAGGCTGCAGTTGATGAGCTGGTAGCTGCCGGTGCAAAGGCTGGTACCTGCGGTAAGGACCTTGCAGAGTTCGCGGATGTAGTCATCACCATGGTTCCGAACTCCCCACACGTACGTGCCGCTGTATTTAACGAGAAGGGCCTCGCAGAGGGCTTCCGTAAGGGTGAGTCCGTACTCATCGATATGTCTTCCATCGACCCGGTTGAGTCGAAGAAGATCGGTGCTGACCTTGAGAAGCTCGGCGTAGACATGCTTGACGCGCCTGTATCCGGTGGTGAGCCAAAGGCCATCGACGGTACACTTTCTGTTATGGTTGGTGGTAAGAAGGAGACCTTCGACAAGTACTATGACATGCTCATGGTTATGGCTGGTTCTGTCGTATATGTTGGACCTCTTGGCTCCGGTAACGTTGCAAAGCTTGCAAACCAGATGATCGTGGCTGCCAACATTGGCATCGTTGCAGAGGCACTGACCTTCGCAAAGAAGGCTGGTACCGATCCTGAGCTCGTATACCAGGCAATCCGTGGCGGTCTCGCTGGTTCCACCGTTCTCGATGCAAAGGCTCCGATGATGCTTTCCGGTAACTACAAGCCAGGCTTCAGAATCGACCTTCACATCAAGGATCTGAACAATGCCCTCAACGCTTCCCACGCCATCAATATGCCGGTTCCGATGACCGCACACATGATGGAGGTGATGCAGGAGCTGAAGAACCACGACGAGGGTGCCTGCGATCACGACGACATCGTTCGCTACTATGAGAGAATGACCGGCGTTTCTATCGCAAAGTAATCTTACAAAATAGTGTTATAGCTTCATACTGATCTGAAGCCCGGCACCGAGCGCTTTTCCCCTTCCATTTTGACGCCGGTTGCCGGGCTTTCTCTATTCTGAAAAGAGCGGCCAGAGGAAGCTGTCAATACGATATTCATATAGTAAGAAGTCATCCCTCAGGGAATGAAAAGAATACATTAGAATCAAACGATTATAGAATCAGAATTAAACGATCAAAGAATCAGAAAGAGGATCTTTATGAATACAGAGTTTATCAAGGGTGTAGTTGTTCCGATTATTACCGTCATCGATCAGGATGAGAAGATCGATGAGGCCGGCATGCGGAAGCAGGTCGACTATGTCATCGACGGTGGCCTGCAGGGCATCCTGGCCTTCGGCTCCAACGGTGAGTTCTACCAGCTCGAGGAGGATGAGATGGAGCGTGGTCTCAAGATCATGGTGGATCAGGCCGCTGGTCGTGTGCCGGTTTACTTCGGCATCGGTGCCATCAACACGAAGAAGTGCATCCGCCTCGCGAAGATGGCTGTTGCAAACGGCGCATCCTGCGTGTCTATCCTTCAGCCGATGTTCCTGAAGCCGACCCATGACGAGCTCTATCGTCACTTCAAGGCTATCGCGGATGCAATCCCGGAGACCCCGGTGCTGCTCTACAACAACCCTGGCCGTGTCGGTTATGGCCTCAGCGCAGATATCGTGACCGAGCTTGCACATGACGTCGCAAACATCGTCGGCATGAAGGATACCTCCGGCGACATCACCCTCACCGAGGAGTGCGTACGCAGAAACCGTGACGTCGACTTCAAGGTCTTCGGTGGTAAGGACACCCTTCTCTTCGCATCGCTCTGCGTGGGCGCTGTCGGCGGCGTATGCACCGCTGGTAACTTCATGCCGGAGCTGATCGGTGATGTTTATAAGAAGTACACCGAGGGCGATTTCGAGGGCTCCCGTGAGGCACAGTTCAAGCTGAATCCGGTACGTCTTGCGATGGATAAGGCTTCCTTCCCGGTAGCAGCGAAGGACATGGCTGCGATCCGCGGCCTCGAGGTCGGTGATCCGTACCTTCCATCCCTTCCAACCACAAATGAAGCAACCCTTGAGCACTTCAAGAAGGTGATGAAGGAGGCAGGTCTCATCTGATGAAGCATACTGTTACACTCGCAAATGGCGCGGTCGTTCCGGCGCTCGGCCAGGGTACCTGGTACCTCGGTGAGAACCGGGCGCAGCGTCAGCAGGAAATCGAGGGCATCCGCCAGGGCATCGCGGCCGGCATGACCCTCATCGATACCGCGGAGATGTACGGCAGTGGTGCCGCAGAGGATATGCTCGGGGAAGCCCTCAGCACAGAGGATCGCTCGAAGCTTTATCTCGTGTCGAAGGTGCTTCCGGGCAATGCCGGCGGCAAGCGTATGCGCCGTTCACTCATGGGCAGCCTCGAGCGTATGGGGCAGCAGTACCTCGACCTCTATCTCTACCACTGGCGGGGCAACTACTCCCTGGAGGAGACGGTCAGCGGCCTCGAGGAGCTGCGCGCCGAGGGCCTCATCAAGGCCTGGGGCGTTTCCAACTTCGACATCGATGATATGGAGGAGCTCTGGGAGATTCCGGAGGGTCGGAACTGCCAGGTGAATCAGGTACTCTATCATACAGGCTCCCGTGGCATCGAGTATTCCCTGCTTCCGTGGATGCGGAAGAATCAGGTGGCCCTTATGGCCTACTGCCCGCTCGCACAGGCAGGCTCTCTCCGGAGCGGTCTCTTCTCGAATAAGACCCTGCAGAGCATCGCGGAGGCGCATCATGCGACGGTGCCGCAGATCCTGCTTGCCTGGAACATCCGCGACGGGCACACCATCGCGATTCCACGCAGCTCTCGTGCGGAGCATACGCTGGCCAATGCAGGCGCCGATCAGATCACACTGAGCCCGGAGGAGCTGCAGGCCATCGACCGCGTGTATCCGAAGCCGACGCGCAAGGAATATCTGGATATGCAGTAAATATCACGGGGGAGTGCCGCCCGTAGGGCGCGGGGGTCCCCGTGATGCCCCCGGGCGGCGAGGCCGTTTTGCCGCGAAGGCGGCAAAATCAAACGACGATGCCTTCGCCGTAGGCGATTTCAATGGCATCGTCTCCTTATTCATGAAACGAAAACGGACAGTGCCCTGCTCCGTTTTCTTACATTATGGCCGGTGGTTTGATATAATGGAATATATTGAAACGATTTGAAATGGAGAACGCTATGGCCAATATCGCACTGCTGGTTCCGAATGATGAGCTCTTCCGTCTGACGCATGATGTGCTGCAGGAGCAGCAGAAGCGTCTGTTTCTGATGAAGGTGATCGAGTCGGAGCGGGCGGTGATGGAGGCACGGCAGGCGATCAATCAGGGTGCGGATATTATCATCGCGCGTGGTCTGCAGGCGACGATCATCAAGCAGTACACGGATATTCCGGTGGTGGAGATCGTGCTGACCCGGCAGGGTGTGATCGACATGCTCGAGCGTGCGAAGCGGGTTGTGCATAAGTCGCATCCGCATATCGCGATCGTGACCTTCAAGAATATGGCCTGCGATCTGTCCGGGCTCGATGAGCAGTGCGGGGTGCATCTTCATGAGTACTTCGTGCAGAATCCGGAGCTGCTGCGACCGGCGGCCATGCAGGCGATCGAGGATAAGGTGGACCTCATCATCGGGGGACAGACGGTGCTGACCGTCGCGGATGATGCGGGGATTCCATCGATTTTTATCACGAATACGGAGGATGCCGTCGAGGCGGCGATCAGGGAGGCCTTTCAGCTGGCCGCAACCTTCGATGGGACCGGCGGGCTTCCGGAGGCGACGTACCGGAAGGCGGAGACGGTCGGAAAGGCTGCGTCCTTCGTGAATTTTCCATACAGCAGTGCGCGCATGCAGGCGGCGGTGACGCTCGCAGAACAGCTGGCGGCGACGGACTGTCCGAAGCTCCTGATCGAGCCGGTGGGGCGTCTCTACCGTGCGTTTGCGAATGCCATGCACAACAAGTCGAAGCATTCGCAGGAGAAGCTTGTGGAGTACGACTGCATCGCCGGGGAATCCGCCTATGAGGCGCTGTTCGGGCGGCTCGGAAAGATGAACGATGCCGCAAAGGGCACGCTTCAGATCAATTTCATCGAGCATCTCGATCTGCGCTCGCAGAAAAAGCTGCTGGAGATTCTGATGTTCCGGAACGTCATCGTCGTGACGAAAAAGACGGACCTGCGGTCGTATCTGCTGCCGGAGCTCTATGAGCGTCTGATCGCGTTTGCGATCCGCATACCGATGCTCATGGACACACCGGAGGAGATTCCGTTCCTTGCGGACATCTATATGCGGCGGCTCGCGGAGCAGTACGGACGCTACCATGTGCTGACGAAGGACGCGATGAAAACGATCGCCGGACTTTCGTGGAATGGCGGACGTATACAGCTCGAAAGCTTCCTGGAGCGGCTTGTCATCACGGCGGACCATCGAAGCATCCGCCCGGAGGACATCACGAGCCTGTATGCGACGATTTACGGGGCAGAGGCATTGGCCTCTGGAACGGAAGCAGGCAGAAGCACGGACGGGGGCGCGATGAACGCCGGTGGACAGCACGAGGACGCAGAGCTTTCGCTCGGGGGAACGGCAGAAAGTGATGCATTGGGTTCTGAGGCTGGAACGAATCCGGCTTTCTGCATGTCGGCCACATCCGTGCAGGCGATGGAGCGGGAGCGCATCGTGCGTGTGCTCGCCGAGTGCATGGGCAGCCGGGAGAAGGCCGCGGAGAAGCTCGGTATCAGTAAGACCACGCTGTGGCGGAAGCTCCGGCAGTATCAGATTCTATGAGGCCACTGGACCTTTGCGAATGCACAAGATAGTGTGATGAACGTGCGATCCGGCAGAGGACGTCTGGAATGAAAAACGTGAAACTGTTCGGTTTCGCAGAATACGATGCGATGAATCGAGGATTCAGAGGAGGACAACATGGATTACAGAAGATTTGGAAATCAGATCGTGTTACGTGTGGATCGCGATGAAGAGGTCATGACGGAGATTACAGCACTCTGTGAAAAGGAAAATGTGCATCTTGCGTCCATCAGCGGACTGGGTGCGGCAGACCATCTCGTGATGGGGCTTTACGATGTGGAGGCACAGAAATTCACGGAGACCGTGCTGGATCAGCCGCTCGAAATCACATCCATCATCGGCAGTGTCACGGAGATGGACGGAAAGCCGTATCTCCATGTGCACATCACGGTTGCGGATGTGGATGGACACGCCTTCGGCGGACATCTGAAGTCCGTGCGCATCGGTGGAACGGCGGAGATCTTCCTCACGGTCATCGACGGGCAGGTCGGCCGGAAGAAGGATGAGATTACGGGGACAGGGCTCAATCTCTTTGATTTCAGTTAAGCGGTGAAACTGCACGATGCTGCGCAGATAGTGCGGAAGAGGTCTCGTCCTGCCGCTTATCGCAGTGAAAATGATCATATAATGACTGCCGGAAGGCAGCAGGAGGTATAACATGAAATTACTTTTTGCTTCGGATTCCTTTAAGGGAACTCTCTCGAGCGACCAGACCATCGAGCTCCTCACGAAGGCAGCACAGGAGGTTTTCGGCAGCTGTGAGACCAGTGGCGTGCCGGTAGCGGACGGTGGTGAAGGCACGACCGATGCCGTTGTAAAGGCAAGAAACGGTGAGATCATCACGGTGCCGGTGCACGGCCCGCTGATGGAGATGGAGCAGGGCTTCTATGGCCGGCTGTCCGAGACGGAGGCGATCCTCGAGATGGCAGCCGCATCCGGACTTCCGATGGTACCGGAGGAGAAGCGGAATCCGCTGAACACCACGACCTATGGTACCGGTGAGCTGCTGAAGGCGGCGCTCGATGCCGGCTACACGGAGATCGCCATCGCGATCGGAGGATCCGCGACCAATGATGGCGGCATGGGATTCGCCTCCGCCCTCGGCATCCGTTTCCTCGATCAGGATGGAAATGTGCTCGAAGGCCGTGGCGAGGACCTCGAGAAGGTGGCCCACATCGATATGAGCGGCCTCGACCCGGCGGTACAGAAGGCACATTTCACCGTCATGTGTGATGTGACGAACCCGCTCTGCGGTCCGGATGGCGCGACCTATACCTTCGGAAAGCAGAAGGGCGGTACCCCGGAGATTCTCGACCGTCTCGAGAAGGGCATGCAGAACTACCGCGATGTCATCATCCGTGAGTTCGGTGTGAACCCGGATGAGATCCAGGGCAGCGGTGCAGCCGGCGGACTTGGCACGGCACTGAAGGTCTTCCTGCACGCGGAGATGAAGTCCGGTATCGAGACTGTGCTCGATCTCATCGATTTCGATGCCCGTCTCGAGGGTGTCGATCTCGTTGTGACCGGTGAAGGAAGAACCGACTGGCAGTCCTGCTTCGGCAAGGTGATGCAGGGCGTCGGTGACCGCAGTGCGAAGCATCAGGTGCCGGTGGCAGCCCTCTGCGGCGGCCTCGGCCCGGATTATGAGAAGATCTATGCCCACGGCATCAGCTCGATCATGACCACCGTCGACGGCCCGATGCCACTGAAGGATGCACTGGATAACGCGACTGAGCTCTACTATAAAGGCGCGATCCGTATGTTCCGCTTCATTCAGACCGGCATGCAGATGAATAGAAAATAATCGCTTTTTTTATCAGCGCAGATCATTTTTTGATGATGATCTGCGCTGAAATTCGATTCAGGTACAGGTTATAAAATTAACGCGGAAGTCAGGATTTTAACGTTCTTTTCTTGACATATAAGTTATGTATTTAACGCATGACATTCGTAAAATCCTGTATTAGGATGGAACATGTTGAGTTTGAAAAAAGTAAAAATGCTTCGATATCAGGGGAGGATACAAGATGCCTATTCATGTTTTAGAGGAAGCCAATCGTTGTCTGCAGTGTAAGAATCCGCAGTGCCGGAAGGGTTGTCCGATCAATACGAATATTCCGGAGATGATCCGTCTTTTTAAGGAAAATGAGCTCGAGACTGCGGCAGCGATGCTGTTTGCAAACAATCCGCTTTCCGTCGTATGCTCACTCGTATGTAACCATGGCAAGCAGTGCGAGGGTCACTGTGTACGTGGTATCAAGGGCTCCCCGGTTCATATTTCTTCCATCGAAAACTATATTTCTGATTCCTGCTTCGAGCGGATCAAGGTAAAGATGGCGGAGCCGAACGGCATGAAGGCAGCGGTCATCGGTGCAGGTCCGGCCGGCATCACCATCGCGATCCTGCTCGCAAGCAAGGGCTATAAGATCACGGTCTTCGAGAGCCGTGATAAGATCGGCGGCATCATGCGCTATGGTATCCCGGAGTTCCGCCTGCCGCACAGCATCCTCGACCGCTACTACACGAAGATGCGTGAGATGGGTATCCTCTTCCGCCCGAACTTCACCATCGGCGGGAACATCACCCTCGAGGATCTCTTCCGCGATGGCTATCGCTCCATCTTCATCGGTACCGGTGCATGGCGTCCGCGTCGTATGCTGATTCCGGGCGAGACCTTCGGCAATGTGCATTATGCGATCAATTATCTCAATAACCCGGAGTCCGTCGACCTCGGTCAGTCCGTGGCTATCTTCGGCTCCGGAAACTCGGCGATGGATGTCGCACGTACCGCGATCCGCCAGGGCGTGAAGAATGTAACGGTATATGAGCGTCGTGATAAGGTGACTGCCTCCCCGGATGAGTTCGAGTTTGCGAAGCTCGATGGCGTGCAGTTCGAATTCCACGAGACCGCTACGGCGATCAAGGATGATGGCGTGATGCTTTCTGAGACAGAGGTGCAGGAGGATGGCAAGGTTGTGACGAAGCCGGGTACGGAGCATTTCGTTCCGTGCGATTCCGTTGTGATCGCTGTTTCCCAGGTGCCGAAGCACCGCCTCGTCGAGCACAACTCCGGCCTCAAGCTGAACGAGCGTGGCACCCTAGCGACCGATGCAGAGGGTGAAACCACCATGCCGGGCGTTTTCGCTTCCGGCGACGTCGTCACCGGTGCGAAGACCGTCGTTGATGCCGTTCACGTATCGAAGATGATCGCCGAGGAGATGGATCAGTACATGCAGGCGCATAAGGACGACGCGAACGCCTGATACACGAAAACATGAGCCAGGACCCCGGAGGGCTGCCATCGAAAGCACAGTACTCCGAGACCGGAAGAATCTAAAAAAACACCCCTAAGAAGCACTAGACCCTCGGCAATCGCTGAGTTTTCCTGATGAAAACTCAGCGTTGACCGAGGGTGCTGAGGAAAAATTACTTCAAGTGCTTCTGTTATGAAGTGACCGTTGTCAAGGGGGGAATTAACTTTCCGGAGTCAC
>CALAOB010000106.1 GCA_937927445.1 uncultured Oribacterium sp.
CGGCAGATACGAGTTCACCGACGGAATCGAAAGCCGAAGCTCCTCCGCCGTCGCCTGCACCGCCGCCCGGTAGTCCCGCCGCGCCCGGTACGCCTCAAACGTCGCCCGCACCTCCTCCGCAATTTCCGATTCGTACACCTCCGCCGTGATCAGCAGCTTCCGCACCTTGATCGGATTCAGCCCGAGCTCGTCCGCGATCGACTGCAGCGACTGCCCCATGTCGTACAGCTCCGCCGCCGCATCCATCAGCTCCTCGAGGTTCCGCCCCGCATCGTAGTCCGGTCGCTTCCGCTTCCTGCCACCGCCCGGCCGCCGCTTCCGCACCTTCGCCTCGCCCGCATTCGCCGCCAATGCCTCCTGCTTCACATCGTCACCTCCTCCGCTACGCTCTGCGATTCCACCGTCTCCATCGCCGCAGAGTTTCCATCATCGTTGTTGGCCATCAGTATCACTATCTATATATCATATCATAAATCAAGCCGCATGGAACAGCTATCCCACACGGCTTTCTTTGTTTTCGGCTTCGCAGACGTCACGCGGAGGTCCTGCGCTGGCGGCGGAGACATTGGCCGCGGTCAGCCGAACGAATCGTACTGCTCGTCGCGCGGCATGACCAGCGCGAGGTCGGTTTTCTCCTCGCCGTCGGCGGTCTCGACATCCATGAGCAGGGTCCGCGTAGGCAGGTCCATGTCCGTCTCGAGCTCGGTCAGGATGTAATTTACGCCCGCTTCACGTGCCTCATCCAGTGCCTCGTCGAGCGTCGCGCCCTCACCGAAGCAGTCCTGCAGGTCCACGTAGCGCACGTGGTAGCCCGTCGCCGTTTTCCTGATAATCGCCGGGAAATAATATGTCATTGTCGTTCCTCCATCCGCGCTGCTGCGACGCGTCCACTTTACGATTCAAAAATCTCTTCGTTTACGGCATGATCGAGTTCGCGCCGTCGACGATGACGCTCTGGCCGGAGAAGTAGCAGGAATCCGGGCCGGCGAGGAAGGCGATGACCGGTGCGATATCCTTCTCCGGGTCGCCGAAGCGCTTCATCGGGTTCAGGTTCACCTGCTTCGTGTACTCCTCCGGGAACTTCTCCGCCCAGGCCTTCGCGGCTGGCGACTCAGCGCCCGGGAGGACAATGTTTACACAGATGCCGTACTGGCCCCACTCCTTGGCCGCGATCTTCGTCAGACCGCGCAGCGCCTCCTTGTTCGAGCCGTACGCGAGCTGTCCCGCGATACCGAACATACCGGTCGCCGACGCAAAGTTGATGATGCGGCCCTCATGCTGCTCCTTCATATACGGGAATGCTGCCTGCATGTAGTTCAGCGAACCGATCACGCCACTCTGCCATGCCTTCAGCATATTGTCGTAGGTCGTCTCCTCGACCGGGGAAGACGGCACGATCGCCTGTCCGTTATTTACGACGACATCGATCGTGCCATACTTCTCGACCGCCGCCTTCACGACCTCATCCACTCTCGCTCTGTCCGCGGAGTCACAGCTCATCGCGAACCCCTCACCACCGAGCTCCTTGATCTCTGCGATCGTCTGCTCGATCGGCTCCAGACGACGTCCCGTCGCGATAACCTTCACGCCCCTCTTCGCGAGACAAAGGGCGATGCCCTTTCCGATTCCCTGTCCCGCACCCGTCACGATTGCTACCTTTTCATTTAACTGCTTCATGTGCCATAGGCCTCCTAATTCAATAATGAATCAATTATATCAGATAATGCAGTTTGCACAAATCCTTTTGGCTCATTCGCACATTTTCGTCATTTTCACATGCCCGCCGGGAGTTTATGGGGTCAGACCCCCTTCGAAATTCTTAAGACGAGGGAACAGCGCCGCGCGGCCGGGAAGTCCGGTCGCGCGGCGCTGTTCGAATTTGCGTCTATGATTGTTATTTACAGCGGCAGGATGCCGATGATCACTGCAAAGAGCATGCAGAGGATCGAGAATACCCATACGTAACCGAAGGATGCGCGGATGTGATCCTTGATGTCGACGTCGGCGAGGCCGATGCCGAGGAGGGTTGCCGGTACCATCGGGCTGATGAAGGTTGCGCAGTTACGGCAGACAACCATGGCAACCGCGATCGGGAATGCCTCTACACCGAAGGATGCGCCGATGGCGATCATAACCGGAAGCATACCATAGAAGTAGGCATCCGTATCGAAGCAGAGTGCAAGCGGTACAGACAGGATGCCGATCACGAGCGGCAGGTGCTGGCCGAGGGATGCCGGAAGGATCATCGAGATGATACCTGCCATGTTGGACACGACAGAGGTCTTCATCATCTCCACGCCCGGCTTCGCGATCGCAGCTGCGCCGTCAGCATTGAATCCATATATCAGAATACCCATCAGAACCGCTGCTCCCATGAGCGTCGAGCACATCATCAGTGCCGGACCTGCGTGACGGTTGATCATCTTCTTCTGAAGCTTGATCGGAGTGTAGTTCACGAGGAGGGCGGCTGCCACACCAAGCATGAACGGATAGTAGCTCGGGAACTGATCCCATACGAGCATCGCGATGACCGCGATGGTGAGGGCAATGTTAAAGGCGAAAAGCTTCGGGCGGGCATATTCGTTCTCGTCTGCCATATGCTGTGCCTCTTCTGCTGCGTCCTCGCTGCTTGCGGCCTGTGCGAGCTTACCATTGAGACCTGCGCCTCTCCTCTTCTCCTGCACACCGGCGAAGACCGCGTGTACGAGGCAGAGGATGATACCGAAAATCTGGATCGGAATCAGCTTATTCCAGAGCTGACCAGCCTCCATGCCGAGGACGGAAGCCGCACGCATGGTCGGGCCGGCCCACGGCATCAGGTTGAGAACACCCATCGCAAGGACAGCAACACGAAGCAGCGTCGTCGGTCTCATGTGCATCTTCTTGTATACCGGAAGCATCGCCGGAACGACGATCAGGAAGGTCGACGCTCCACCACCATCGAGGTGGCCGATCAACGCGATGATTGCGGTCATAACCGTAACACCGATGACATTGTCCCCGACGTACTTCATCAGCTTGTTGATGATGACGTCGAACATGCCGGCGTCGGTCATGATACCGAAGAACAGCACGGAGAATACGAACAGTGCGGCGGTCGGGCCGGTGCTCTTGAAGCCGCCCTTGATGAGGTCACCGATCTGCTCGATCGAGTAGTAGCCGCCGATCACCAGGATCAGCGCCAGCAGCGACGGGAAAATGATGAAGGCCATGCTCGGGGTGGTTTTGCTCTTAAACAGCGTCACCACGAGCGCGATGATACATGCGAATCCTAAAAGACCCACGACGAATTCTGACATAATTGTCCCCCTTTGGAATGTCGAAGTGTGTTGTTTTCTGTTATCCGCAGTGTACCATTTCATGTACAATCGCGCTAATATTTAAATCCGAATAGACGGTATAAGTTTTATGTTATGAAGTCGTCGCAGGTGATAGGATTAGGCTATTCCGAAAGTTTACGAAATTCTTAAGAAAAAGCGGCGCCTCCGAAGGGGGGGAGGTGCCGCGTATGTGTGTTTTGATGGGGTCTGACGGTATCAATATCCGGCACCGGTGTCGCTGTTCTTCATGATCTTCACGAGGCGGCTGGTGCCGAGGCGGTCCGCACCGAGGCTCATGAACTTCTCGGCGTCGTCGAAGGAGCTGATGCCGCCGGCGGCCTTCACCTTCACGCCCGGGCCGACGTGCTCATGCATGAGCTTCACGTCGTCGAAGGTTGCGCCCGCGGTGGAGAAACCGGTCGAGGTCTTGATGAACTCTGCGCCAGCCTTCGTCACGATCTCGCACATCCGGATCTTCTCTTCCTCGGTGAGGAGGCAGGTCTCGATGATGACCTTCAGGATGTTCCCGTCGCAGGCCTCGTGGATCCGGCGGATCTCCTCCTCCACTTCGTCGTAGCGTCCATCTTTCAGGAAGCCAATGTTGATGACCATGTCGATCTCCGCCGCCCCGTTCGCGATGGCGTCCTTCGCCTCGAAGACCTTCGTCGCGGTCGTGCTGTAGCCGTTCGGGAAGCCGATGACGGTGCAGATCGGGAGCTTACCGTCGACATATTCTGCGGCCTGCTTCACGTAGGCTGCCGGGATGCACGCCGACGCACAGTGGTACTTGATGCCATCGTCGAGGATGGTCCGGATGTCTGCCCAGGTCGCGGTCTGGGTGAGCAGGGTGTGGTCTACGATCTTTAATACATCAGTGGTGTTCATTTACGTTTACCTTTCTTTAATTCAGTTTATCGAGGATCGAGTGCCCGATGGTGCCGTCCGGCATGGCGATGCCGAAGTTGTCGGTGATGGTGGCGCCGATCACGGCGAAGCTGTCGGCCTCTGCAAGCGCGCCCGGTGTCTGCATTGACCGCGAGTACGCAAGG
Organism: uncultured Oribacterium sp.; assembly: GCA_937927445.1. GTDB lineage: Bacteria > Bacillota > Clostridia > Lachnospirales > Lachnospiraceae > Oribacterium. Next base: position 4,370 of record CALAOB010000106.1, read on the forward strand.
AACGGCACCTTCTCTCTCGTGTGGTCGGTGCCCGTGTAGGTCGGATCGTTGCCGTGGTCCGCGGTGATGATCAGGAGGTCATCGTCCCGGAGCGTACCCAGCAGCTCGCCGAGCTTCACATCGAAACGCTCGAGCTCCTCGCCGTAGCCGACCACGTTGCGGCGGTGGCCCCAGAGTGCGTCGAAATCCACGAGGTTTACGAAGCAGAGGCCCTCGAAATCACGCTGCGCGATCTCGATCGTCTGCTCCATGCCGTGCACCGAGCTCTTCGACTTGTTGGACTCGGTGAGGCCCTGGCCGTCGAAGATATCGAAAATCTTGCCGACGGAAATCACGCTGAGCCCCGCATCCTTCAATGCATCGAGCGCTGTTCTGCCGTACGGCTTCAGCGCATAATCGTGGCGGTTGCTCGTCCGTTTGAACTCGCCCTTCTTCCGCCCCACATACGGGCGGGCGATGACACGGCCGACCTTCCACTCGTCCTTCATCGTGATCTCGCGGGCGATCTCACAGCAGCGGTACAGCTCGTCGAGCCCGAAGGTCTCTTCATTGCCGCAGATCTGCAGCACCGAATCCGCCGAGGTGTAGACGATCATGTGCCCCGTCGCGATCTCCTCCTCGCCGAGCTCGTCGAGGATCTCCGTGCCGCTGGCCGCCTTGTTGCCAATGATCACACGTCCGGTTCTGCGGGAGAGCTCGTCGATCAGCTCCTGTGGGAAGCCGTGCTCCGTAAAGGTCTTGAACGGCTTCGTGATGTGGAGCCCCATCAGCTCCCAGTGGCCCGTCATCGTGTCCTTGCCGTTGCTCGCCTCGCGCAGCTGCCCGTAGTACGCAAGCGGCTTCTCCGCCGGCGCGACACCATGAAGGCTCTTCAGATTCGCCATGCCGAGCTTCTGCAGATTCGGAATCTTCAGCGCATCGAAATGCGCCGCGATGTGGCCGAGGGTATCTGCCCCCGCATCACCAAACGCCGCGGCATCCGGCATTGGCCCGACCCCCAGCGAATCGATCACAATCGTAAATACTCTTCTATATTTCTTTGCGTCCATACGCATACCTCCTTCGATCGTCAGGTAACATCCCGGTGAATTCCCCAGGATCTTTCTAAAATCAGATAGTATTCTGGTGAATGCCCCGGAATCTTAAAAATATACCTCTGATTATAGCAGATATGACGCCGCCGCGCAGTACCTCTGTGCGCGGAAGTTTATGGGGTCTGGTATCGTTTTTCACAAATTTGCTTTATCCGGATCGTATGCCATTAGGCTTTTTCGCAGTTTCCTCTCCTGGCGAGTCTATGACATTAAGTCCCGTCACTCTCGCCCAGTATTATCCGGGTAAAATCCCGATTTTTGACGCAAAACCGCCCATTTTTGAAGCAGTGACTTTATCTCTTCTCTGATTTTCTACTGCAAACCACCAGCTGAGCCAGTCTCGTCGCCGCATACTTAATGTCACAGAGTTTGATACTTCTTATTCTGTGAAATAATCTAATGGCACAGCTCCCTGAAATTGATGATTTGTAAAAGTCACTTAATGGCACGCATCTTGAAAATGCCCCGTTTGTTACAAACTCCAGAAAATATAATGGCATCACTCTTTGAAATTTCTTCTTTGTGAAAACCATCTAATGCGCTCAAGCCGAAAATTGCTTATTTGTAACAAAGATTTAAAAACCTAATGGCGCAGGAATTCTATAAGCGGTTTTTGTAAAAATCAGCCGGGGTGAAGAAGTCACCCCGGCTGAACTGTTACAGTTTTAATGCGTGCCTACGAATTCCGCTACAAGCTTGTTGAACTTGTCGGCTTCATCCCAGAACAGCATGTGCCCGGAATCCTCGAAGAACACGGTCTTTGCCCCCGGGATGTTCTCGCCTACCCAGGCACTGCCATGCCAGTCGAACACCTGGCTCTGCCGTGCGACGCAAACCAGCGTCGGCAGCTT
>CALAOB010000107.1 GCA_937927445.1 uncultured Oribacterium sp.
GGGTATGACGCACGTTCAGCGGAAGCTCGACGCTGTTCGCTGCATTTTCATCCGGACCGAGGATCGCACCCATGCCGGTGATCGTCGGCTCGGCGTTCAGCTTCGGCTCCGCCAATGCAGGCTGCGTCACATCGGCACCCGCCCCGAGGGTCACCTCATAGGAAGCGGTGTCGTCGAGTGCCGGGATGGTAAACGCATCCTCCGGCATCGCCGTCTGACGGGCAGTGTTCTGATCGGCAGCATTGGCCTCAGCAGACGTGGTCGCAGGCGCACTCATCTCGGCGAGCGACTGATGGGCTGAAAGATCGATGGCCTGCATGTCGACACCGGCACGACGGGCACGCAGCTCCTCTTCCCGGGCGAGACGACGCTCCTCCCGATGGAGACGCGCAGACTCCGCCACCTGTGAGAAGTCCTCCCGCGCACGATCGCGCGCATGGGACGCAGCACGGGCGGAATGCTTCGCGATGATACGTGCGAGCGGCTTGCCGGTGGTATAGATGAGGCACACGAAGCTCGCGACGATGAGGATCAGCGCCGCGCCGACCGTGCCGGCGAGGGTATGCAGCACCATGGCGAGGGCACCGCCGACGATACCGCCGCCGATGCCGAGCTCTGCGCCCTCACTGTAAAAATCCATCAGTGTCATGTCCTGCACGCCACCCGCGGTGAACAGCTGGAGAAGCGCCGACAGGAACACCAGCATGAACAGCGCCGAAGTCATCCGGAGCGTCGCATGCGGGTTATCGATGTTCGAGAGGATGAAGGCCACCACGAAGCTCAGCACGATCGGGAAGATATAACCGACCACGCCGAAAAGTCCGAGCTGTACAGCCTTCAGCGCTGCACCGATCGGACCGCAGAGACCCAGATTCGACAGAAACAGAAAAAGCGAGACGGCGAAGGTGATGATGATCGCGGCCTCGTCCCCCATCAGGGGTGCATCGTATTCCTGCGCCTTACTGCTGGAACGCGCCTTCGTGCTTGCTGTCGTCTTCGGTTTATTCTTGCTGCCCTTCGGTCTACCCATGTCACCTCACCTGGTCGTAATTTCTCAATGTAACTTTAGTATTATACTCCAAACCTTCTGTAAAATCTATCTCAAAAACAGGTGTTTGTTCTTTAGAGCAGAGCTTCCCTGAACGCTTCCGGATTGAAATGATAATAATGCGACGGACGGCCCTGGCGCGGCGTCTTCGTATCCGGCGCGGTATCCCGGAAGCGGATCATATCGAGATCGTAGAGCTTCGCGAGGATACGGCTCGCGGAACGCATCGTGATGCCGAGCTTCTCGGAGAGCGCATGGGAGCTGATCAACTGCTCCTCATCCTGCTCGAAGATACTGATCAGCTTCAGGATGTTGGTCTCGTTGATACCGTTCTCCCGTGCAAATGCAAGCGCCTTTTCATTCGAGTAGTTGTACATCAGCTGATTATCTGCGCTGAGCGGTCCGGTGATCTTATCCTCCTCGTCCATGAAGAAGGCATCATTCCGGCCATAACGGTCCGCCTCCATGAGGGCGTGCTCCGCGAAGTAGCGGGAGCGCTCATAGGACGGACTGACACCGGCACCGATGCGGAACGGGAAGTTCAGCTCCTTCTTCAGAATCAGCAGCAGGGTACGGATCGTATCGAGCTGTGGCGCACCGGCCGGAACCTGCACATGGATCTCAAACTGGTTGAAGCCCTGAGAGATGCTGAAGTGCAGATGGTTCGCCTTCCGGTAGTCCGCCAGCAGCTTGTAGACCGTCGCCTCGCGGTACTCCTGCTCCTCCTGCTCGACATCCTCATCAAAAGGCAGTCGCATCAGGATACTGAGCTCATCCTTCAGATTGATCGAGTCGAGACGAAGCTCATTGAGGGCCGAGCGAATCGACTTCACGATCATCGCCTCGGAAGGAAAGACCTCCACATACGGGATATGCAGCTCATCGAGACGATTCAGATTATTGATGGAACGGGACAGGATCAGATCGATCTTTCCCTCGTCCCAGAGCTTCTTCGCATACGCGGTGATATGCCGGTAGTCGTAGTGTGTGTCCTCGAAGAAGTACGGACAATGCTCCTTCTTCACATACTGTGGCACATCCATATAGTGGTTCGTCGTCGTCAGGAAATCACAGAAGACACGGTTCAGCTTCGTCTCCGGATGCTCGATCTGAAACTGCAGCAGGATCGACAGCACATCGATCGGCTCATAGGCCGTAAAGGTGCATGGGATGCGGTTGTCCGGGAACTTATTCTTGATATAGTGGTAACCCAGCTCGCCGGAGAAGAAAATGACATCGCACTTTCCCTTCACATCCTGGTAGATGGCATCGATATCGCTCATCTTCCGATAGATATACTGAAAAAACTGACAGCCGAAATCATACTCCGCGATGACCTTCTCTACAGGCTCCAGTGAATGATCCGGGCTTACGATTGCAACATTAATCATAGATCTGCTCCATACTCTTCGACCGCGTCAGCATCCGCGGCATCATAAATTAAGACTTGCGTCTTTTAAACGCAGATTAGCACCGCAAAAAGTGAAAGTCAATCAAAAAGAGGACTGCTCTGAACGCAGTCCTCTTGATCATATACAAGTTCCATTCTGGGGGACCCGGCTTGATTTCACACGGTCTCTACGTATGGCCACCGTTGCCGCACCCTCCGGGTCCCCCTGTCAGAATTTTCACTCTATTCTATTCCGTTCTCTCTTTGCCGAAGAAGAACACGACCAGGGTTCCAGGGCCCGTATGGCATCCGATGGTCGGACCGATCGGATAGATTTTGATTTTCCCTTTCAGATGTTCGAAACGTGCCTCGATCATCTCCCGAAGTTTCTCCGCATCCTCCTCGCACTCGGAGTTGCCGATGAAACAGCGGTCGCTGTACTCGAGCCCGTCCTCTGTCAGCTCCTCCATCTTCTCTTCGAGGCGCGCGATGGCCTTCCGCTTGCCACGGAGCTTCTCCTTCACCTTGAGGGAACCATCCTTTACCACCTCGATCAGCGGGCAGATATTGAGGATCGTAGCGATCGCACCGGAGGCCTTCGATACACGGCCGCCCATGATGAGGAACTTCAGATCCGTCGTCAGGACGAGGTGCTGCACCTTATGCTTCGCTGTCTCTGCGTAGTCACGGAGTGCATCGATATCCATCCCGTCGTCACGTAAATCACAGAGCTTATCCATCAGCAGTCCGTAGCCGGAGGATGCACAGAGCGAATCCACGATGTAGATCTTCCGATCCGGGAACTCCTCCTTCAGATCCTCGGCCGCGATGCGGGCAGAATTCAGTGTGCCGGAAATACCGCTCGAAAGCGTAACATGCAGGATATCCTTTCCGGCCTCGAGGTACGGACGGAAGCGCTCGATGTACTCCTCGACATTGACCTGCGAGGTCTGCGAACGCTCACCAGCCACCATACGGCGATACAGCTCGGAGGTGGAAATCGAGTGCCCGAAGTCATCCAGGTACTCATCATCTCCGACACGAAGGTGGAAGTAGCAGACATTGACCTCCCGCTCCTGGTACCAGGACTCCGGCATATCCGCCGTCGAACAACAGCTGAGTATATAAGAATGCATAGTATGATCACTCCTTTTTAAACATTGAGCCTATCATACACCAGTACACACATAGTTTCAATAACTACTTGTAAAATTTTCAATAACCTTATTGTATGTTAGTCAAAACAATTTTCTTCATAAAAATACCCCGGAGGAAATCCTCCGGGGTACAGTATTATCGAATCCACTTCTTCGAGAAATGGGTATCGAAGAAGCTGATGAACGGGCCGAGCCCGAAGGCGCAGATCAGGGTGCCGAGGCCGATAAGGCCGCCGAGCAGGAAGGTGATGAGCGCGGTCAGGGCGTCCGTGAAGACACGGCAGCCGAAGTACGGAAACGGGGTGTGATCCGCGAGGCCGATGGCGAGGTAATCGTATGGGGCGATGCCGAGGTTCGCGGTCTGGTACATGGACACACCGATGGAGGTGATGACGACGCCGAGAATCACGAAGATCAGCTGTACCGGGAAGGATGAGGCCACGCCGAAGATCTGTTCGATGTGCTGATAAAAGAAGGTCACGATGTAGCCGATGGTCACCCAGTTAAAGAAGGTGCCGAGGCCGATGTATTTCCGTCCCCAGAGGATCTCGACGATGAAAAAGAGCGTGTTCGCCATCAGGTTCATGGTGCCGAGGGAGATCCCGAGGAGCTCCGAGGTGCGGAGGTTGAGCGCCGTGATGGAGTCATTGCCCAGCCCGGACTGCTTGAAGAAGGCGATGCCGAGGGAAATCACGACACAGCCGAGGAGCATGCCGACGATGCGGCTTGCACTGATCTTTGTTTTCTGCATAGATGTTTTTTCTCCACTGAAAGTTTATAAAAATTTAATGGGGTCAGACCCCATGAAGTCTCTTGACAATGTCATTGTCCGAAAGACATATGCCTCCCGGGAACAGGTGCGGTGGGTCAGTCGCCGATGACGTTTCGGATGGCCACCGGGGTACGGTAGTTCCAGCGGTAGATGCGGATACCGGAGCGGGTGGAGGCGGCGTTCACCACCTGGCCGTTTCCGATGTACATGCCGACATGGTTGATCGTGCCACTGCGGTTTGCGTAGAAAATGAGGTCGCCCGGGCGCATATTCGCGCTCGTCACCTTCGATCCGGTTCTCGCCTGGTCACGGGATACACGCGGGATTGAAATGCCGAAGTTTTTCAGTACCGACTGTGTGAAGCCGGAGCAGTCACAGCCATGGGTGAGCGAGGTGCCGCCCCAGACATAGCGGTTGCCGACAAACTGGCAGGCGAAGTTGACGATCTTGTTTCGGAAGGCCATGGCCGCGTTCGCTGCCTCGACCGCCGGATAATACTCGATGGCCTCCTGCAGCGCGTACTGTACGGTGACGTTGTTGTCGCGCGTTGAGACGAACGCGCCCTGATCTTCACCATCGTCATCACCCGCGTCAAGCTCGAGCTGTACCCAGCCGTCGAGCTGGTTCAGTACGTTATAGCGCTGACCGGAGGTGACCGCCGTCCAGGCCTTCGAGTCGGTCGAGGCCTCCGAACGGACATTCAGCGACTCCGTGTTCACGATCGCCATGACCTGCGCGTGCTGCACGGCGAGATTCTGCGCCGTATCGCCCGTCGCGATGAGGTCCTTCCGCACATAGCCGGTGACCGATCCGGACTTGATCTTGTACCAGCCGTTCTCCTCACCGAGGATGTTGCAGCCGGCATAGCCCGGGAACTTACCGACGATGTTGTTGATGCCGTCCTCCTTCGGTGAGGAGCGCACGTTGATGTAATCGCTCGCGAGGGATACGCCGAGGTTATCATACATATTGAGGACCTTCGCCTTCAGGTTCAGGGTCCGTGCCTCGTCGAGACCGTAGTCGATCGTCACATACTGCGGGTCCGCCGACATATAGCAGGTATCGATGGTGTCGATGTTGTCCGGTGCGATCTTGATCCAGCCCTGACCGGCACGCTCGAGGACCTCATACTTCTCGCCCTTCGCCGCGGAGCCGACCGTATTGCCATCCTCGATGACCGGTCCCGAACGCATCCGGAGATGGTCGGTGATGACGGTCGCACGCACACGGATCAGCTCCGGCACCATCGTGACGGCCTCCTCGCCGGTCACGAGATAGCGCTTCGACATATAGCCATCCATCCCGCCGGACTCGACATGTGCCCAGCCCTCGGCCCCCTCCGGATCCATCTCGACGATGTTCACGGCCGCGCCGTTCGTGAGCTCACCCATGATGTTCGTAAGATCGTTCTGGTTCGGTGCCGAACGGAAGTTGATGTAGCTGTCGCACTTCACGATGCCGAGATTCGCATACTGCTGAAGCACCCGCTGCAGCGTATCTGCCTGAATCTGATCGGTCAGCCGCTGAATCTGCGACTCCGTCGACAGCGTCTCCATCTCGTTCAGCGCTTCACCGGCCTCCGACAGCGTCTGCTCTTCCACCGCAGCTTCCGCGTTTTCCTTCCCGCCGCGCAAGAGTACGCGGATCAGTATACCCATAAAAAGGACACACAGAACGAGGGCCGAAATCAGAAGGATCCTCTGCCTCGCCTCATTCCCCGTGCTCTGTTTTTTTCTGCTTCTTCCAGGCTTTCCCATAAAAATGCCCCTATTCTATAAACTCAAAATCACGAGCATTATAGCATAGGGGTCCTTTATTTACATTATTTTTTTCAGAAGCGCACGGCACAGCCGCCTGCGTTCCGGCCGCCTGCATTGTCCTGGGCCAATGCTTCCGGCCTCCACATCATCGCGCGAGCATCATACGGTCGTTCGCGAAGGTTCCGCCGGAGGCCTCCTCAAACTTCTGAAGCAGATCCTCGACGGTGAGCTTTTTCTTCTCCTCACCGGCGACATCATAGATGATCTTTCCGTTATCCATCATGATCAGGCGGTTTCCGATCCGGATCGCGTCGTTCATGTTGTGGGTGACCATAAGGGCCGTCAGATGGTTCTCCTCGACGATTTCCTCGGTGAGGGCCAGAACCTTCGAGGCGGTCTTCGGATCGAGGGCCGCAGTATGCTCATCGAGCAGGAGCAGGTGCGGACGCTTCAGCGTCGCCATCAGCAGGGTCAGGGCCTGGCGCTGACCACCGGACAGGAGGCCGACCTTACTGGTCATACGGCTCTGAAGGCCGAGGCCGAGACGCTCGAGCGCATCCTTATAGAACTCGCGCTCCTTCTGGGTCACCGCCCAGCGAAGGCGTCTGCGCTCTCCTCTTCGGAAGGCGAGGGCCATATTCTCCTCGATCTGCATGTCGGCAGCGGTACCCTTCATCGGATCCTGGAATACACGCCCGATGTACTTCGCACGTCTGCACTCCGGCTGTTTCGTGATGTTCTCACCATCGATCTCGATGATACCGGAATCGACCGGATAAGCACCGGCGATCATATTGAGCAGGGTCGACTTGCCGGCGCCGTTACCGCCGATGATGGTGACGAAATCACCATCGTTCAGGGTCAGGTTGATGCCACGCAGTGCCTTCTTTTCATTGACGGTTCCCTTGTTAAAGGTCTTTCGTACGTTCTTGATCACTAACATCGCTTATGCCTCCTTCTGCTCGAGCATATCCGCAGCATCCTCATCCTCGGACACACTCTCACGATAGCTCTTTGCTGCACGATACTTCTGCATCGCGACCGGAACACAGAGGGCCAGCGCGACGATGATTGCCGACAGGAGCTTCATGTCGTTCGCCTTCATACCGAGACGGAGCACGACGGCACGGATGACGAAATAGAGGACACAGCCGATGACAGCGGAGCTCAAACGCATTGCGAAATTGCGTGCACGGGCGAAAATGACTTCACCGATGACGATGGACGCGAGGCCGATGACGATGGCACCGGTACCCATACCGACATCCGCATACTTCGTGGACTGGCAGACGAGGGCGCCGGAGAGACCACAGAGGACATTCGCGATGACGAGGCCGAGCAGCTTTGCATGGTTCGTATCCACGCCGAGGGCACGGATCATATCCTCGTTGTTACCCGTCGCACGGAGTGCCGCACCGAGCTCGGTGCCGAAGAACCAGTAGAGCACCATGATCAGTGCGATCGCGACGATCAGGCCGACGATCAGGGTCGCCTGGGACTGGGTGATGCCGAGCTTATCTACCCAGAAGGTGATGTCGGACGCGATCTTATTGACCGACTGATTCGACTTATCCGACATGATCCGGAGATTGATGGACCAGAGGGAGATCTGGGTCAGGATTCCTGCGAGGATCGCCGGAATACCGAAGAAGGTATGTAAAACACCGGTTACAGCACCTGCTACGCCACCTGCCAGTGCGCCACATACCAGCGCCAGGGTCGGATCAAGTCCCGCGATCATCATCGTGGCACACACGCAGCCACCCAGTGCGAAGGCACCGTCCGTCGTCATATCGGCGATATTTAAAAGCTTAAAGGTGATGTAGACGCCGAGCACCATCATCGACCAGATGAGGCCCTGTGAAACCGCGCCCAGCAGGGATGCAAGTAAACCGTTCATAAGGTTTCCTCCTGAAATAAAAAATAGGTTGTATCCGGCGCAAGAAAGCATCCCCTAAGCTGTCTATACCTTCTGTCACATAGACGCTTTAAAGCGCTGATACAACTTTCATTATCATAGGACTTTAGTACTTTAAAGTCAACAAGGAATGCAAAAAGGGCGAAGCTTGTGCTCCGCCCTCGGTTTCAAAAAATGTTTTTCGTTCTTTCTCTTCCTGTATCGGCGGTACCGTACCTTAAAGGAGGAAGCAGGTATCCGGCCATGACAGTCCGTGAAAACGACTTACTTCTTTACAGAAGAAACATCGATGCCGAGTGTATCGGCAGTCTCCTGATTTACAGCGACGGTGCACTTGTCCGCGCTGAGGTAGCCGATCGGGATATCGCCCGGATTCTTGCCATCCTTCAGGATCTCCACGGCCTGCTCACCTGCCATGTAGCCGAGCTGGTAGTAGTCGATGCCATAGGTTGCGAGGCCGCCTTCATTGACCATGTTCTCCTCACCACAGATGACCGGAATCTTGTTGTCGGTTGCGACCGAAGCGACGGTTGCCATGCCGGCAGCGATGGTGTTATCGGTCGGTGCATAGATGACGTCGACCTTACCGACCATGGACTCTACGACGGTCTGGATCTCGTTGGAGCTGGAAACGGTGTAGTCCGCATGTGCGAGGCCGGCCTTATCGCAGGCGTCTCTCGCCATCTGTGCCTGAATCTCGGAGTTTGACTCAGCGGTACAGAAAAGGATACCGACGGTCTTCGCATCCGGAAGAAGCTGCTGGAGAAGGTCGATCTGCTCTGCAACCGGAGTCAGATCAGAAGTACCGGTGACGTTTCCGCCAGGAGCGTCGTTCGATGCCACGAGGCCGGACTCCGCCGGATCGGTTACGGCAGAAAGAACGATCGGAATGGTGGTCGTCGCAGCGGAAGCGGCCTGGGCTGCCGGAGTTGCGATCGCGTAGATGAGGTCATCGCCATCGTTTACGAACTTCTCGGAGATGGTCTGGCAGGCGGACTGCTCACCGGACGCATTCTGCTGATCGATCTCGTAGGAAATACCCGAATCATCGAGTGCCTTTACGAAGCCCTCGTTTGCCTTATCGAGTGCGGCATGCTGTACGAGCTGAAGTACGCCGATCTTATAGGTCTTGCCATCGCTCGCCTCGGCTGCTGCTGCGGTCGTTGCATCGGTCTCTGCGGCTGCGGTGGTCTCCGCTGCTGCCGCGGTCGTCGCGGTCGGTGTGGAGCTGGAGCCACAGGCACTTAAGGAAGCCACAGCCATCATCGCGGCCATGGAAATCGCTGTGAATCTGTTCATTTTCTTCATAATACATCTCCTCTTTCTCATCCGCTTTTGTCCTTTAAAGTCTTAGAAGCTTTAGCACTTTAAAGCGGATTAGTTATGAGTGTATTATAGCGCGTATTTTTCCAAATGCAAGGATGAATTATAGAAAAAGGTCCCGATGATTACCTGTGTTCATATCTGCCATAGCGCTGATCATTCGCCCACACGGCTCAAAACATAAATAAAAGCCGCAGCAGCTGCCACGGCTTTTGTTTTCGAACGCACTCCTGATTTCAGAAGTTTTCGTTTCAGAATCTCTATCAGAATGTCACGACATCCTCGATCGGACCGGTCCGGACGATGGACTCAAGCTCCAGCACAGGGCCCTCGCCGCTGTACTCCTCCCGCTCTTCCATCGTGACGGTCGCGGTCAGCTTCGCCCAGTCTCTCGTGTTAAACGGCGCAATCACAGCCGGATCTCCCTTCGTCACGAAGCCGAGGAAGGTCATATCCGCCGCACAGCAGGTCATCGCCATACGACCCGGGATGAACTCATTCGCCGGCATACCGCGGCGCTTCAGCACCATCGCAGTGAAGCTGATCTTCTTCCCGAGGTAACGCTCCGGGTTATCCATGCAGTCCACGAACCAGGTACCGTAGTCCTCCGGCTTCAGCTCAATGCTGTCGGCCGCGAGGTCATATGGCAGATCCTCCGGGAGCATGTCCTGCTGGATCTCGCCGTTCTTATCCTCGAGGATCAGCATCGCACCCTGTCCCATGGCGCGGATCTTCCGGCGGAAGTCCACCAGCTGCTCGCTGGAGACATTGTCACAGCGGTTCACGATCGCGAGCTCAGCCTCCCGGAGCATCTGTCCGAGGAAACTGCGCATGTTGTTGTTATTGATGTAGATGCCGAGGGTGGAGCCATCCATGATGGTGATGACCTGGTAGATCACCCAGCTCTCCGGCATCGACAGCTCGTAGTTCGCCGGACGTCCCTGATCCTTCGCGAGCTCCTGCTCGGACATCGGACCGTCGTAGAGATCATCCTGGTTCCACATGCCGTTCCACTCGATGATGATACGCTCCGGATTGTACTCCGCCTGCAGCTTCGAGAGGTACGCCTCGTTGAAGTCGGTCTCCTTCTCCATGCGGATTGCGACGGTGTGGTACTTTTCGAGCTCTGCCTCATCGTACTCGGACTCGCCCTCCTCACAGAGGAGAAGCAGGGTCGTGCCCTCGGCCTGGAAGTACTCTTGGGCCATGGTGTACTTGATGAACTCGGTCTTGCCGGCCTCGAGGAAGCCGTTGATCAGGAATACAGGAATCTGATCATCCTGTAACTCGTAATTATCACTTGTTGCCATAAAAACTCCTATTTATTCGCAGAATGCGTGCTTCAGTGCTTCTTCGTCGAGATGAGCGCCGATAACGACGACCTTACCGGTGAACTCCGGAGAGCCCTCACGTACCTCGGTCTGACCAGGTACGAGGTCGAAGTACATCCAGTGACCGCGGTTCTCGGCATCCTCGAGCATACCCTTGCAGCGGATGACGGTGCCGTAGGTCTCACCCTCGGCCATCTCGTGAAGGATGGACTCGAGCTTCGACTTGCTGAACGGATGCGGCGTCTCCATACCCCAGTTGGTGAAGACTTCATCCGCGTCATGGTCGTGACAGCAGCAGTGACCGTGCTCGTCGTGCTCGTGATGATGGTGCGCATGCTCCTCGTGATCGTGGTCATCCTCGTCGTGATCGTAGTGACAGCAGCAGTGCTCGTCCTCATCGTGCTCGTGGTGATGATGCTCATGCTCCTCATGATCGTGATCCTCATCGTCGTGATCATGGTGACAGCAGCAGTGCTCGTCCTCGTCATGCTCATGCTCGTGATCATGATCGTGGTGGTGATGATGGTGATGGTGGTCATGATGATGGTGGATGGTGATACCATTGTCGAGGGTCTCGATCACATCATGATCATCGTCGTCCTCTTCCTCGCCCTCATGTGCATGGACTCTCTCCATGACTTCCTTCATCATGGACTCCTCGAGATCATCCTTACCTGAGATGATACGGATGAGCTGCTCGCCGGTGAGCTGTGCCTCCGGTGTCGTCACGACCTGCGCCTTCGGATTGATCTCCTTCACGATCTTCACTGCGGTGTCGACCTTTTCCTCGGCTGCAATATCGGTTCTCGACAGCACGACCGTACCTGCATACAGGATCTGGTTGTTAAAGAACTCACCGAAGTTCTTCGAGTAGAGCTTCGCCTTCTGTGCGTCCACGATGGTTACCGCCGCATCCAGCTCGACATCGAGGTTGCCGGAAACCGCCTTGACTGCACCGATGATGTCGGACAGCTTGCCGACACCCGACGGCTCGATGATGATACGATCCGGCTGGTAGGTCTCCACGACCTCCTGCAACGACTTCTCGAAATTACCGACCAGTGAACAGCAGATGCAGCCCTGGTTCATCTCACGAATCTCGATGCCGGCATCCTTCAGGAAACCGCCGTCGATGCCGATCTCACCGAACTCGTTCTCGATCAGCACGACCTTCTCCGTCTTTAAAGCCTCATCCAGCAGGCGCTGAATGAAGGTGGTCTTTCCGGCTCCGAGGAAACCGGATACGATATCTATACGTGTCATATGATTACTCCTTCCAGTCATCATTTGCTTTATCAGGACAATGCAAACGACCGCACGGTACATACCCGGCCCATAAGCTCCGGTGTTCACAAGGGGAACGTACCTCACAGTCTCATTAGCACTCTCTTTACAACACTGCTAAGTATAGTCAGTGCATTTCCGCTTGTCAATTGAGCTGCTCCGTAATCCGAAGAGTTTCGAAAGATTTAAGAGTTGAGGGCGTCTGCATTGGCCTCTGCTTCGGATTCGGAATCGATATATATGGAAGAAAGGGCTCACTCGGAAAGGTAGTCGATCGCCTTCCGGAGGTCGGCGGCCTGCTCGATGCAGATCGCTGCGCCGCTCTCCTCGAGCTCCTCCTGCGTCCGGAAGCCGTAGATGCAGCCGATGGACGGGATGCCTGCGCGCTTCGCCGTTTCCATATCGGTGTTCGTGTCGCCGACATAGAGGCAGTCCGCCGCGGTCTTTCCGATGTGGGCGAGGGCATCGTCGACGACGCCGGTGTCCGGCTTCAGCGGGTGGGTGCCGTCATCGCCCGAGACATAAGCGAAGTAGCCGGCGCCGTAAGCGGTATCGAGGACCCTGATGGCTTCGTGCAGCGACTTGTTCGTGATGCAGGCGAGCTTCCAGCCCTCTGCCTTCAGCTCGTCGAGGCAGGCCTTCAGCCCCGGATACGGTTCCGCCTTGTAGGTGCAGTTTTCCTGGAAGAAATCCATATAGAGATTCCAGGCATCGTCGAAGAGCTCCATCACCTCGTCGGCCTTCTGGTCGAGATCGATGGCCCGGTCCTCGTCCTTCTCCTCCCACTTCTCCGCTTCTCTGTAGTAACGATCTGCGGTCGCCGCGAGGGCCCGCTCGACGAACTTCTCCCCGCCGTTTCCGACGAACTTCTTCGTCTGCTCCATCGTGATGCGATCGAGCCCCAGCTCATCCATGGTTTTATTCATGGTGTCCTGAAGACTGTAGAGCGTGTTCACGAGGGTTCCATCGAGATCCATTAACAGTGCACTGTATTTCTGAGACATAGCTACCTCCTGTGTTTGAAAACACGGAAATTATAGCACGAAAGGGCGCGCTGCAGTATTAAATTCCTATGAAGCATGATAAAATACCACAATGCATAAAAGAAATGGAGAACCATATGAAATTTTACTACGCAGTGCAGAAGGGTCGTCATCCGGGAGTTTATGAGAACTGGAGTGACTGTCAGAGAGAGGTCATCGGTGCAGCCGGTGCGGTCTTCAAAAAATTCAAAACCCGGGCGGAAGCAGAGGCGTTCGTGAAGGCGGATGGTTATGATCTGGAATTGCCGTTTGGTGAGTCGGAAACTTCAAGTCCATCTTCTGCTTCCGCTTCTAAGCGAAGTTCTGTCGTTCCGAAGGGTCCGCTCTTCCACTCTGTCTCGGATGTAACGCGGGACGATGTGCTGCAGGAGCTTTCGGAGGTTACGACGGAGGCGCTGGCGTACGTCGATGGAAGTTTCAATCTCTCGACGGGCGTCTATGGTTATGGCGGGGTGCTGCTGTGCCGGGACGGGAGCATTCGCCCACTCCAGGGGCACGGACGTGACGAAACGCTTCGCACGATGCGGAACGTCGCGGGCGAGATTCATGGTTCGATGGCGGCGATTCAGGCAGCGGCGGATGCCGGCATCGCAAGCATCACGATCTTCTATGATTATATGGGCATCGAGATGTGGGCGAACGGCCAGTGGAAAACGAACAAGGAGGGCACACGCGCATACAAGGCCTTCATCGATCAGATCCGCCCACGCATCGAGATCCGTTTCCAGAAGGTCGCCGCGCACACCGGTGTCCGATTCAATGAGCTCGTCGACCAGCTCGCGAAGGCCTCCGTCGGCATCGACTGACGAAAGTTTATAAAAATTTAATGGGATCTGACCCCTGCTCATTCGCCAATGCAGAAAGCCGCACCATCGTCACTTTGCGGAAGTTTATGAGGTCTGATCCCCCTTACGAAATTCTCAAGCTCGCATACACTGAAAAAGCTGTCGTCCTGCTCCGAAATTCCGGGGCAGGACGGCAGCTTTTTACTGACGACGTTTTTCTTCTGATATTTTTCTAAATGATACTTATTATTATTCGGGCTCTCAGGCGAAGGCCTGCTTGCCTGCGTGGCTGTGCTCCGGCTGCTCTCCGCTCTGCAGGCGCATCTTCTCCCGATGTGCATCGACGAGGATTCGAATCGTGAGGTAGACGATCGGTCCAAGATAGATAAGCATCACCCACAGGCTCGTGGTGTCCATCGCCTCGACGCCCTGCTGCATGCTGCCGACGCCATAGATGCCGGACATCATGAGCGAAGTGAAATCATAAAACGCGTGCAGGAAAATCATCGCGAGGACGTTTCGCGCACGAGCATAGATGAGACTCAGATAGATGCCAATGACTACATTCTGCACCATCTGGAAGACGACGGCCATCGGATCAGCTGCCCAGCTCATGTTGATGACATGGGCGAGGCCGAAAAGGAAGCCGGTCAGATAAGCCGCCTGCAGACGACCGAGCGCGCTCGGTCGGAAGCTGCGGATCAGTGTTTCCTCGATGATTCCCCGGAAAACGGTCTCCTCCAGGAGCCCCACCAGGAAGATAAAGGCGAGGAAAATGAGAATCTGCGTCCATGGCAGAGCATCATTCTCGATCATCAGGATACGCTCATACTGCAGAAGCAGCGCATCCAGCAGCAGTACGAAGCCGCCCGCCTTCAGCGTATCCATGAAATTATCCTGCTCCCATGGAATCTCCCGAAGCATACCAAAGCCCGCCAGTACGAGCATGGTGAGGATCAGCGCCGACTCTTCACGAAGAAGCAGTCCGCCGTAGCCTGGGATCTCGATTCCCTGTGTCACATGTGCCGTGAAATATAAAATCAGTAGAAAGGAAAGCGCCGTCATGATGGCGTACATGATCGGGTGACGATGCATGAACGTCCTACGCGTTTCCTTCATATAGAACCTCTTTTCAATGTTTACATCATCATGCCTGCAGCTGCTCATCGAACAGGCAGTGCATGATCATATTGACCGGACCATCGTACATATACGGGATAAACTTTTCTGTTAACGGCGTTAATGGCGTACGTAACGACCATCGCACATATACAGATTAAAGCCGTATGCATCGATCATCGTCCGGTGCTGTTTCGAACGAAATGAAAAGAGTATTTAATTCAGAAGTCGAACAGAATCCAGAATGGACAGAATAGAGCGTGGCGGACGAGAAGCCCAGTGCCCGAGTACGCAAGACCATGAAAGCGAATCCGCAGATTTCGGCGTAAAACCATGATGAAGTAGCTCCTCACTCCCCTCATCGAAACGCTGCGCCATGCGCGTTCTGCTGCCGCTCTTCTCGATCGTCGCATTCAGAAAATGACGAAGCTCCGCCATATCCGAAATCTTCCCCGCCTCGATCCGCGCGGTCAGCGAATCCTCTTCAGGAACCATATCCGAAGCTGAACTGCTTTCACTGCTCACACGAAGCGCTGAAATATTCCGAACCGGCGTAATCAACAGAAGACAGAGCACAGCCAGCAGCATCCATGCTGCACTCAGCTTCCGCATTTTCCTCGTCGCCATCGCTCCGTCCCCCTTTCTGATTTAACTTTAATGTATTATACCATTGAGTCCTGAAAAAAGACAAACAAGAATCAGCATTAAGGATAAGGCACCGAGACCGGAAGAACTGCAACAGAAACCATACGGAGAGGTCGTGAAGAATCAAAATCCCATCCCTTAGAAGTACTTGGTGTATCTCTCCTTGGAACCCTCTGTCAACGCTGAGTTTTCATCAGGAAAACTCAGCGATTGCAGAGGGCCTAGTACTTCTTAGGGATGGGATTTTAGAGTCTTCCGAGCTCGGAGTACTGTGTTTCGGTTGCAGTTCTTCCGGCTCGTAGACGAATTCTTCAGGAATCAAAGAAGAATGATGTTGTGCTCCCGGCAGGTATCGATCATCTCCTGCGGCCAGATGCTGGCCTGTACCTCACCGACATGCGCACGGTTCAGCAGCAGCATGCAGAGACGTGACTGTCCGATACCACCACCGATGGTGTACGGAAGCTCACCCTCGAGCAGCATCTTATGGTATGGAAGATTTGCGCGATCCTCACACCCCGCCTTCTTCAGCTGTTCACGCAGCGACGTCTCATCGACACGAATACCCATGGAGCTGATCTCCAGCGCACAGTCAAGCGTCGGATACCAGAACAGGATATCACCATTCAGTGCCCAGTCATCATAGTCCGGTGCACGACCATCGTGCGGCTCACCGTTCGACAGCTTATCACCGATGCGGCTGATGAACACACAGCCATGCTCCTTACAGATCGCGTTCTCGCGCTCCTTCGGCGTCTTGTCCGGGTACATCTGAAGCAGTGTCTCGGAATCGATGAAGTAAATATCATCCGGCAGCTTGTTGACCGCATTCGGATACTTGTACCATACCTCATGCTCCATATGCTTGATGATACGGAAGATCATGCGTACCGTACCCTCGAGCGTCGTGGTATTCCGGTCCTCCTTGTTGATGACCATCTCCCAGTCCCACTGATCGACATAGCAGCTGTGCAGATTATCGAGCTCCTCATCGCGACGGATCGCATTCATGTTGGTATAGAGACCCTCGCCCGGCTTGAAGCCGTACTTCTTCAGTGCCATTCTCTTCCACTTCGCCAGCGAATGCACGACCTCGATCGTCTCATCCGGCCACCATGGAACATCGAAGCTGACCGGACGCTCATAACCATTCAGATTATCATTGAGACCCGAGCTCTTCGCCACGAACAGCGGCGCCGAGATACGGCTGAGATTCATCTCCCGCCCGAACTCCTTCTGAAATGTATCTCTGATATACTTGATCGCCTCCTGTGTCTCACGCACAGAAAGACGCGGATCATAATCCTTCGGAATGATTAGTCCCATATTTACCCCCTAAATCCGGACATCCTACCATACTTCTGATATTGTCCGCTTAATCTCGATAATTAAAAAATGTAGCACGCGTGCACTTTATATGCAAGTTCTTTTCGTGAGGGCTGAAACGTAGTTGTATCGAAGGCCCGGAGGGGAGAGGTCAGATACCATACGAAGAGACGGTGAAAAATCAAGCCTGTCTCTCTTAGCGGCACTTAGAGTAATTTTTCCTTAGCCGCTTAGAGAGGCAGACTTAGAGTTTTCCCGTCTCGTAGTACTGCGTATCTGACCTCTCCCCTCCGGGCCTTCGATTTTATGTTTTCATCTCCCGATCGATCCAGCACATCAGCACCGAAACGATGTAGCACTGCTCGGCGTCACTGAGCGCCCGATGCGCCGGGATGTGATGCCATTTCGAGAGGCAGCCACGACAGCAGCAGCCGGTGGCATGCTGCGCGATGAAGACCGGGTGCCCCCGCCACGGGGTCTGTTTCCCATCATTCCGCGGCTCTGCCGGTGCCAGCCGCTCCCGGATGAAATCCCACGCATGCTCCTCAATCTTCGCCCGCCCCTGCTTCTCGAAGTAGGCGTGCTCCTGCTTCCGAAGATGAAAGCTCGAACGAAACTTACTCTGACTGAGCCGCTCGAACAGACGCGCCATCGCCTGGTCAGGGATGACCTCCGTCCTCGGCGAGGCGCAACGACTCCTGGAGAAACTGCACCTGCGCACTGGATTTCCGCGCCCGCTCACTCTCCTCGAGCTGCCGATGATCCTCGGCACTGGCCCCCTGGTAATCATCATCGTCATCCGAAACCTCAATCGTATAGTGCAGATTCTTCACACTCGGATGCTCCAGCGAGCCGAAAAACGTCGGATCCTCGTCCTCCGGACGCGCATTTTCCTGCGCTGTTTCCTCCCCATCCTCGAAGGGATTGAAGCTCACCGCCGTAAACCCATCCGCATCCGGCATCGCGGCTCCTACAGCTGCCATCGATTCTCCACGGTTCGTGTCCCCATCCATACAGTCAAACATCGACGGCGCATGTCCCATCGCTTCCCATTCCGTCTGTATGGACCTTCTGCCTGCGTCGCTTCGCTGCGGCTTTCGCATCTCCATGGACGCCGTGTCGGCCTTCGCCGCCTGTCCTGCGTCCCCGGACATCTCCTCGGCCAATGTCGGCACCGGCGCGTTCATCGCGAGGCAGATCGGAAAATACTCCATCTCTGCCTTCGCCGCCTGCGAGGCCTGCAGTTTCGCCGGAATATGGAACACCCGTCCCTTCATCTGAAAGTTCGCGCCGGTCCCCGCAAAGTGAAACGGCACCTCCGCCGCGATACACTGCTTCCGAAGCCCCTGCACGAAGGCGAAGTCCAGCACCGCACCATCCGCCGCGGGGTCACCCGCCACCTGCACCGCCATAATCTGTCCGGTCGATAGCATTGGCCTGAGATCGACCGCCTCCGACAGCCGCTCCGCGTAGAGCAGCACAGAGCGCGGTGCGAGTGCGCTCCGATCGAGCGCCTGCCAATGCTGGTCCGCCGACGCCTGTGTTGAGATTTCAATCGATGGCTGCCGTTCCGGCTCGTAATCTTTCATCTTACCTGCCCTCTGCGATCTTCTTCCGCGTTTCCTCGTCGATCACGTCGCGAAGCTTCTGAATCGTCTTCGAAAACTTCATATTTTCCGCACCGTACGTGAGCTGCAGCTCACGCTCGAGCGGGAGCCAGGTGCTGAGCTTCGCCTCATCGTGCTGCACCACCGCCTCGATCTTATCGAAAGCCTTGTAGATGCGCGCCTCGGTCGTTTCGAGCGCCTCCATCTCCTCCCAGAGCGCCGGCAGCTCCGTGTCAAACGGTGCCGGCATCGAGCGGAACCAGTCGAGCAGGATGTCCGACTCCTTCACCGAATCCGCGTCCGTCTTGTAGAACGACGGGATATCGCCGGTGAAGGCTTCGCCGAGGTCATGGATGATGCACATCCGAAGCACCTTGTCGAGGTCGGCCTGAGGAAACTCCTTTTTCAGCTCGTGGCTGTACATGAGCACCATGAACGCCAGCCGCCAGCTGTGCTCTGCCACCGACTCGTGCCGGTCCTGCGAGGTCCAGCTGTGCCGCGTATTATTTTTCAGCATCTCCGCGCGATGCATGATATCCAGAAATTCGAATTCCGTCATATCTCTCCTTCATTCACCCGACGACCCTATGTGCGATCAGGCAGATTCTTTCAACGCAGGATTGAAACCGCATTTCGTATCCAGCCCTGCCTGCCGATGCCAATGCTTCCGTCCTTTTCTCAGATGGCGTCACTCCGCTTCGTCGGAAGCGCTGGAAAACGCCGTCCATGGGAACTCCGCCGGTGGCGCTGCCGTGAAGCAGAGTTCCTTCTTTTCCTTCGCATCATAAAACGAAAGCGTCCGGCAGAACAGCGCGAGGTGCGGACTCCGCACCCGCGAACCATACTTCCCGTCCCCGACGAGCGGCAGCTTCCGCGCCGCGAACTGACAGCGGATCTGATGAAAGCGCCCCGTCTGCAGCTCCACCTCGACGAGTGCGAGCGATGTCGAGGCCTCAGCTTCCGCCTGCACGAACTTCGGCGCTGCCAACTGTACCTGCGTCGGATTCGTTTCAACTCCCTCCGCCGGCTTCGCCTGATTCGACACATCGTTCGAAACCGAGGCCTGCGTCTCCAGCACCCGGTATGCGAGTGACGCCTCCTTCACGCCGGCGCGTTTCCGCTTCACCGGAAACATCTTCTGCTTCATCTTATCCTTATAGAGAAGGTCCTGCATCTCCCCGCTTGCCGGCTCCGGCACACCCGGAACGACGCAGAGATAGCTCTTCCGCAGCCGGTTCTCCGTCAGCTGACGACTGAGCTCGCCCGCCGTCCGGCGATTCCGTGCCAGCACCAGCAGTCCCGACGCCGCCTGATCGAGCCGGTGCACGACATAATAATCCGCTGCCCGATCTCCGTTCTGCTCCGCAAGCAACCCCGGCAGATCGTGCTCCGAATCCTCACCAGCCGCCTTACAGACGACCACATACTCCGCTGTCTGATGAATGATCTTCATGTCTTCGTCTTCTTTCCCGGTTCCGCTCATTTGCGGACGCCGCTGGCGGATAAACGTGCTTTACTTTTCGCCTTCTTATCCTTATCCCGCTCATCCGCGAACTTCTCGAGGCTCGTGATATGGTTGCAGTACTCCGACGCCGCGCAGGACGCGCAGCCCTTGTAGCCGGAGCAGCCATCCTTCCCGAGATCCTCCTTCTTCATCGCATGACGGAAAATATAGACCGTCAGCGCTGCGATACCCACGATCAGTAAAATTGCAATCGGTAAATTCATTCCGTTTCCTCCATTTGATCCGCACTATCCCGCGCTCCACAGCGGGACCAGACTTCCACATCAGCCTGTCCATCCGTCGGCCAATGCTGTCGTTCACTACTTCAGCATGATAAATACACCATTGTTTCCCCGGAGCCCATGCGTGTAGCGATGGCTGAACAGCAACTCCGGATTACAGTTCGTACAGATATCCGTCGTACTGATCTGTGCCGCCGGCACGCCCGCTTCCTCGAGCACGATGCGGTTCGCCGCCCAGAGATCGAGATGATACTTCTGCTCGCCGGCTGCATTGAGGTCATCGTCGCGCAGAATCTCCGCAGCATGTCCCGGAAAGGCTTCCACAAAATGCTGCGCCACATCCTCGGAGACCTCATAGCAGTCCCGGCAGATGCTCGGACCGATGGCACAGATGAGATTCGAAGGTACTGTCCCGTAGGTCGACTGCATTGCCCGAATCGTGACCTCACCCATACGCTTAACCGTCCCGCGCCAGCCCGAGTGACTCGCACCGATCGCGTGATGCACCGGATCCACGAACAGCAGCGGCACACAGTCCGCCGCGAAGATCCCGAGGGCGAGTCCCGGCACATCCGTGATCAGACCATCGACGTCATCGTACGGACGCTCCCGCACGACGCCGTAGCCCGCATCCGCTGCGGTGACGACCCGGACATTCGTCGTATGCGTCTGCTTCGTGAGCACCATGTGCGCCTCATCCGTCCCAAGCACCGCGGCCATCCGGTGGAAGTTCTCGCGCACACGCGCATCCTCATCGCCATGGCCGAAGCGCAGATTCATCGAGGAAAAGATGCCCTGGCTCGTCCCGCCGATCCGCGTCGAAAACGCATGCTCAACGATCCCCGTCGCCCGGATCGCCGGCACCTGCATATAGAGGAGCTCGCTTCCATCCGGATTTTCTGTTTTTATGATATCCATGACGGGCGTAGCGCCCGTCCGCCTGATCTTCAACATAGAGCATACTTTAGCATAAAACAGAAATCAGCACAAACAAAAAGCTTCAGGAAAACCTGAAGCTCATGAAGTGACGGATCCGGGAATCGAACCCGGGATTCAGCCGTGAGAGGGCTGCGTCTTAGCCTCTTGACCAATCCGCCATGTAATATAAAGTTTTAAGTGACGGATCCGGGAATCGAACCCGGGATTCAGCCGTGAGAGGGCTGCGTCTTAGCCTCTTGACCAATCCGCCATATTTGTGTCGCTCAAGGCGACTCGATTAATATACCAGCCTCGATTCTGAAAGTCAACCACTTTTTGAAATTATTTCAATAACCGGCAGACCACGAACTGACAGAATCGAGGCCCCGAAGTACTGTGTTTCTGATGTCAGCCCTCCGGGGCTCGATGATCGTCACAACAGATGATTCAGGTCATCGTAAAACATCGGATAGGAAATACTGATGCAGTCCGCGTCGAGGAGCTCGCCGGCGGTGCGCTCATCGCCGGCGAGGGCGAGGACCGCAAAGGTCATCGCGATGCGGTGGTCCTTATGCGTGTCGATGGTGCCGGAGCCTACCCGAAGGCTGCTGCCCTGCCCCTCGATAATCATGCCATCTTCCGTTTCCTCTGCGGTGATGCCGAGTGCCCGCAGGCCCTCGACCATCACGGCGATGCGGTTTGATTCCTTCACCTTCAGTTCCTGTGCGTCACGGAAGACCGTACGCCCGCTTGCACCCGCGGCGACCGCGGCGATGACCGGCAACTCATCGATGAGACGCGGGATCATCGCACCCGAGATTTCGGTGCCATGAAGCGCACTGTAGCGGACATGGATATCCGCGACGTCCTCGAAGCCGGCGAGCCGACGGTTCTCCAGCGTGATGTCCGCCCCCATCGCGGCATACGCATCGAGGATGCCCGCACGGGTCTCATTGATCCCGACGTTACGGATCAGCACATCCGAACCCGGCACAAGCAGCGCCGCCGAGATGAAGTAGGCCGCCGAAGAGATGTCCCCCGGTACCTCCAGGGTCTCCGACAGCGCGCTGAGCTTCGCCCCCGGCTGCAGCGTGACCTCGGCCCGTCCATCCGGAAGCACCCGGGTGGAGACATTGGCCCCCAGCGCACGTAACATACGCTCACTATGGTCGCGGGACAGGGCCGGCTCGATGACCGTGGTCGGACCGTCGGCGTAGAGACCGGCAAAAAGGATCGAGGACTTCACCTGGGCACTGGCGACCGGGGAGTGATACGTGATCCCGTGCAGCTTCTGTCCGTGGATCGCGAGCGGCGCGCAGCCGTTCTCACGGATCGAGCGGATGTCTGCACCCATCTCCTGAAGCGGGATCATGATGCGCTTCATCGGACGCTTCTGTATGCTCTCATCGCCGGTCAGCTCGGAGTCGAAATCCTGCGCAGACAGTATGCCGGAAATAAGCCGCGTTGTGGTACCGGAGTTTCCGCAGTCGAGCATCCCATCCGGCTTCTGTAAACCACGAAGACCGCGGCCGTGAATCACGACCTCGGTCTCACTCTGGCTAAGCTCGATGGCGATACCCATACGTCGGAAGCAGCCGATCGTCGAGAGACAGTCCGCACCATTCAGGAAACCGGTCACGTGGGTGTCACCCTCGCTGAGGGCACCCAGCATGACGGCGCGATGTGAAATGCTCTTGTCTCCCGGAACCGTCAGGCTCCCCCTCAGGGGATGCTGTGCTGCATGTATGGTTTTCTTCATCAGTCGATAAATCCTCTCATCGTCATGTAGTTCTTCATCAGGACTTCCATCTCGTCGAAGTCGATGCGGCTCGCGTTGATCATCAGATCATAGTTGTCCGGCTGCATCCAGTCCTCACCGGTATAGTACTTATGGTAGTCCCTCCGCTCCTTATCGATCTTCCGGATGCGGCGGAGAGCCTCCTCTTCGTTGACCTTATCGTAGTCCATCACACGCTTGATGCGGGTCACGAGATCGGCATAGACGAAAAGATCCACGTGGTTCTCCATATCGGCCTCGGTCAGGATGTAGTTACTGCAGCGACCGGCGATGATGCAGCTCTCCTTCTCAGCGATGTCACGGATCACCTCCGCCTGGAAGCGGAACAGGTTCTCCGGAGAGACGATGTTCTCCTGGGTATTCGGCTTCCCGATGTCCGGCTTCAGACCGTACAGTGCCTTAAACAGGAAGTTCCGTCCGGCCTTCTCGTCCGCCATCCGGAAATACTGCTCACCGATCGCAGTCTTCTCCGAGGTGAGCTTCAGAATGTCATCATCATAAAAATGAATGCCGAGGTCCTCCGCGAGACGCTTACCTACGAGGCGTCCGCCGGAACCATACTGTCTGCCGATCGTAATGACGAATTGCTTCTTAATCATAGTTGCCTCCTGATGTGATTACCTGTTGATACTATAATTATATACCATTTGAAACCCGCGTTACAATATTTATCAGATACCTTCCTTCGTTGAAAGGAGGATACGGTCGTTGTTCATCTCCTTGCCGGCACCCTCGGCGAAGCGCTCGAGGAGATCGTTGACACTCATCTTCGCTCTTTCCTCGCCACGTACGTCGAAGACAATGCTTCCGCTGTTCATCATCAGTGTCCGGTTCCCGAGCTCCAGTGCCTGGTTCATGTTGTGGGTGACCATGAGGCAGCTGATGTTCCGCTCCTTCACGATCTTCTTCGTGAGCTCCAGCACCTTCTTCGCCGTCGCCGGATCGAGGGCCGCCGTATGCTCATCGAGCATGAGGATCTTCGGCGTGACCATGGTGGCCATCAGCAGGGTCAGGGCCTGACGCTGTCCGCCGGACAGGAGTCCCACCGGCTGGCTCATCCGGTCCTCGAGTCCCATATCGAGGAGCGAGAGCTGTTCCCGGAAGGCCGCGCGGTCCTTCTTCGTCACATAGCTGAAGAGGCCCTTCTTATGCTCGCTGGCCCGAAGATAGGCCACCGAGAGGTTCTCCTCGATCGTCATGTGCGGTGCCGTACCCATCAGCGGATCCTGGAAGAGGCGTCCGATGTAGCGGCTGCGGACATGCTCCGGGACGAAGGTGATGTCCTCTCCGTCGAGCTCGATGTAGCCGGAGTCCGTGTAGAAGCTCCCGGCGATGGCATTGAACAGCGTCGACTTACCGGCGCCGTTTGAACCGACGATCGTGGCGAAATCCCCGTCCTCGAGGGTGAGGCAGAGATTCGAGATGGCACGCTTTTCATTGACGGTGCCTGCATTGAAGGTCTTAAAGATATGTTCGATTTTCAGCATCTCATCTACCTCCCTGCATGGACTTGCGTTCACGGATCGCGTTCATCTGCTTATGCTTGAATGCGACGAGCTCCTTCGCACGCGGTGCGGCGATGGCCACCGCGACGATCACCGCCGATACCAGCTTGAAGGCCTCGGTCGGCACATTGAGACGGAGCGCGATGGAAATGATGAAGCGGTAGAGGCAGGAGCCCACGACCATACCGAAGATCCGCGCCATCATCTTCCGCTTGCCGAAGAGGGTTTCGCCGATGACGAGGGACGCGAGAGCGATCGTGACCATACCGGTGCCGAGGTTGATGTCACAGGTTTTGTTGTACTGCGCGATGAGACATCCAGCCAGACCGGTGATCGCATTGGCCACACAGAGACCGACCGTGATCGTGAACGCCGGGTTGATCGAGGACGCACGCACCATCGCCGGGCTGTCACCCGTCGCACGGATCGAGAGACCGAGGGTCGTGCTCAGGAACCAGCGGATCAGCAGGCAGACCACGAGGACGACCGCCGCGAGGAGGATCAGCTTGCTCCAGCTCGTGAAGGCCTTACTGCTGCTCAGCTTTCCGAAGAGCGTGAAGATCGTGTCCGTGCCGAAGATGGAGACGTTTGAGCTGAAGCCCATGACAGCCAGATTCACGGTATAGAGTCCCGTGTTCACGATGATACCCGCAAGGATGCTCTCGACGCCGAGCTTCGTCTGCAGAAACGCCGTCACGAAGCCCGAGCAGACGCCCGCTGCCATCGCCGCAAAAATCGCAAGGAAAGGATGACCTGCGATGGTCACGACCGCGCCCACCGCGCAGCCGAGGGTGTAGCAGCCGTCGGTCGAAAGATCACAGATATTCAGGATGGAATAGCTGATAAACAGTGAAAGCGCCACCAGCGAGTAGACGAGACCTACCTCCAGTGCCGTGCGGATGATGCCCGCTGTGAGAAAACCAGTCAAGGGTTCATACCTCCTAAAAAAAGATAGATATATTGTAGCAGATTTTCTTTATGGGGTCAGACCCCATTACGAATTTCTTAAGAAAAAGGCTGCCGTTTGCGCGACAGCCTCTGTGATGCTTTGTGCCTGCTCCGCTCCTCTGCGGAAGCACAGCTTTTCAGATTCGGGAAGCACCGAAATCACTCCTTATTATGAGAACTCCTTCTCGGTCTTCGTCTCGACGATCTGTGTGCAGAGATCCTGGATCTCGGACTTCACGGTGTCGAGGGAAAGGCCCAGGGCCTCGCAGCTGTCAGTGTTGATGGTCGCGATACCATTATCGAAGGTCTTGACAGCGAGGCTTGCAGTATCCTTACCATCGAGAAGAATCTCCGCCACGGTATCTGCGGTTGCAACACCGAGGTTCGAGTAGTCAACGCCGTAGCCCATGAATGCACCGTTCAGTGCGAAGGAATCCGCACCTGCATAGTGCGGGATGCCCGCCTCGAGGAACTTCTCATAGATACCGAGCTCTGCCTGCTGAATCGTGTTGTCGGTCGGAGTAAATACAGCATCGACGCCCTCTGCAACGAGTGCATCGGCGGCTGCCTGTACCTCATCGGTCTTCGTACCGGTCTTCTCGATGTACTTGATACCCTTACCATCGAGGTACTTCTTCGCATCCTCGATCGGCTGCTTCGAGGAATCCTCGGAGTTGGAGTACAGAAGTCCGACATAATCGGTATCCGGATTCACGGCCAGCATGAGATCCATGATCGCGTTTGTATTCAGTGCATCCGATGTTCCGGTAATGTTGGCGCCTGGCGCATCCATGGACGCAACCAGCTTCGCGGATACCGGATCCGATACAGCAGAGAAGACAACCGGGATATCCTGACCTTCCACTGCGGACTGTACGACCTGTGCAGCCGGTGTTGCGATCGGGATGATGATGTCGACATCATCCGAGATCAGCTGGCTTGCGATCTGGTTCAATACGGTTGCATCGCCCTGGCCGTTGAAGGTGTAATCCTTATAATTAAAGTTCACACCCTTCTCCTCGGAAAGCTTATCCAGCTCCTTCTCAACATTCTCCTCGATCTGATTGAGGGACGGATGATCCATGAACTGAACGATACCAACCTTATATTCCTTACCAGCTTCTCCAGCTGCCTCCGTAGCAGCTGCGGTGTCGGCTGCAGCTGCGGTGGTCTCCGCCTTCGTCTCCGCTGCCGTCGTCGCGGTCGGTGTAGAGGAAGAACCACATGCCCCCAGTGTCGCTGCCATCAGTGCTGCCATCGTCGCTGCCATAAACTGCTTTTTCATAATATTTACCTCCATGATGTCGGGCCCTCGCCCAAAGTAGATGTTCAACTGGAGCTGATCGAAAAATGATGGGGTCCAGACGGCCTCGCCGCCCGGGGGCATCCACGAGCCTCTCCACCCCTCCGGGATGGCCCTCTCATGGATAAGTACAAGGAGACGATGCCATTTGATGCGCCTTCGGCGCGGGCATCGTCGTTTGATTTTGCCAGCTTCCTGGCAAAACGGCCTCGCCGCCCGGGGGCATCCACGAGCCTCTCCACCCCTCTGGGGTGGCCCTCTCATGGATAAGTACAAAAAAGCCCCATGCGGAGATTTCTCTCTGCATGAGGCGAATTAAACGATAATCCGTGGTACCACTCATCTTACCTTTCGGTCACTTTTCACATACCAGCATATGTGCTGCCTGATAACGGTGCAGAACCCGTCGCTTCCTACTCGATCCCTTTCGGAGCGCCCTCCAGAGTCCATTCACTCATCGATCCTGTACCGTATTCGCATCATCAACGGCTCTCTTTGACATTCAGGATGAACTACTTCTCTCTGTCATCGGTTTGTTTTATTCGATTAACCGTACTTTAGCACGTTGAATCAGAATCGTCAACACCGGATCCATAATTAATATTCATGGCAGGATTTCCATCGTAACAGTTAAGCTAAGAGGGCCAGGATGGGCGGCAACAGAAGCCCTACGGTTACATGCCATTATCGATCCATCTCGCTGTGGAAGCCGGTGGAGTAATGATCGCGGATAACCGACTCGATCTCCTTCAGTGAGCTCTGTGGCAGATCACCCGGAATGGTGTTCTTCATCGAAGAGGTCGCATTACCATACTTCACCGCCTCCTGAACATCACCGTTCGAGTGGATCAGTCCATAGAGCGCACCGGAAATATACGCATCGCCGGATCCGATCCGATCGACGACATCGATGTTCTCGTACGCCGGCTCCTCGAAGTAGGCGTCACGCTCTGCGCAGTAGGCGAGGGAACTGAAATCATGGCTCTTCGGACTGTGTACCGTACGCTGGGTCGCAAATACGGCCTTGATCGGGAACTCCTCGGTGAAGCTCTTGATCATCTCACGGCAGCTTCCGGTCTTCAGGAAAGTAAGCTGTGCCGTCGACTCCGAGCAGAAGAAAATATCAACATACGGAAGGATCTTCAGGATCGTCTCGCGTGCCTCATCGCCGCTCCAAAGGTTTCCACGGAAGTTGACGTCGAAGGAAATCAGCGCACCGTTTTCCTTGAAGCGCTTGATCGCCTCGATGGTCGTCTCGCGAAGCTTCGAGGACAGCGCGAGCGTGATGCCCGAGGTATGGAAGCACTTCGTGCTCTTATATACCTCCGGATCGATCTCATCAAGATTCAGTGAGAAGAAGCTCGAGTTCCGGCGGTCATAGATGACCTGCGGCTTACGCGGATAGGCGCCATACTCATAGTAGTACACACCGACTCTCGCATCCTCTGAGTGATCGTAGATAAAGAAGTCATCCGATACGCCGTAGCTACGGATGGTACCCTTCATGAACTGTCCGAGGTCATGGGCCGGAAGCTTCGAGATGATACCGGTATGCAGACCGAGCAGTGCGGCACCTACCGCTACGTTCAGCTCTGCACCGCCGACGTTCTTCTCGAACACATCCGAACGGGCGATACGCTCGTTACCCGGTGGCGAAAGTCGAAGCAGCAGCTGTCCCATCGTGACAAGATCAAAGGGTCTATCCGGAAAATTCATATTCATGCCTCCCATGCCTCGGAAAATGCTTCCGAAATTGTTGATATTGCATATAATGCATTGATTTTATACCATTCTTTCGTTATAATCAAGGCAAATGTAAACGCTTACACAAAAGACTTCATTTCCTTACGGAAATCTTTCATGCGA
Source organism: uncultured Oribacterium sp. (assembly GCA_937927445.1). Lineage (GTDB taxonomy): Bacteria > Bacillota > Clostridia > Lachnospirales > Lachnospiraceae > Oribacterium. The sequence goes on from CALAOB010000107.1 coordinate 28,593, forward strand.
AGCGTTAAAGAAGGAAAAAGTATGAATATTTACGATATCTCGAAAGTGGCGGGGGTTTCCATCGCCTCCGTCTCCCGTGTCATCAACGGCGCGGAAAACGTCTCCGAGAAGACCCGGAAAAAGGTGCTCGACGTCATCGACCAGTACGGCTACACGCCGAACGCGTATGCACGTGGGCTCGGACGCGGTTCCATGAAGACCATCGGCATCATGTGCTCCGACCCGACCGATATGTACCTCGCGAGCGCCATCAACTTCCTCGAGACTGAGCTGCGCAGCCAGGGCTATAATTCCATCCTCTGCTGCACCGGCTTCGAGCTCGAGAATAAAAAGGCGAGCTTCGAGCTCCTGAAATCCCGTCAGGTCGACGCCTTCGTCCTCGTCGGTTCACAGTTCATCGAGCCGAATCCGGAGGACAATGCCTACATCATCGAGGGTGCCCGGGAGCACCCGGTCATGATTCTCAACGGTTATCTCGAGGGCGAGAACATCTACTGCACCGTCTGCGATGAGCAGGGCGGTATGCGAAACGCACTCCACCAGCTCTATGACACCGGCGCACGGAAGTTCGTCTATGTCTATTCGAGCGTCAGCTACTCCGGCACACAAAAGCTCGCAGGCCTCCACCAGGGCATCAAGGAGCTCGGTCTTTCGGAAAGCGCACTCCGCACCGTACATGGTCATCGTCGCTTCGACGAGATGGCGAAGCTTCTGAAGGAGGCCTACGAAGAGGAAGCCTTCGACGCCATCCTCGGCTCCTCGGACACCTCCGGTGTCGGTGCCGTCAAGTTTGCGCGTCTCATGGGCCTTCGGATCCCGGAGGAACTCCAGATCGTCAGCTGGAACGACTCCACCCTCGCGGTGGCCTCCTCTCCGGAGCTGACCAGTGTCGACGCGATGCTGAAGGAGCTCTGCCAGAAGACCTGCCAGAACCTGATGGCGCTTCTGAATCCGAGCGAGGACGAAAACGGTGACCCGATCGAAGCGGACATCCCGAAGAAAACCGTCATCGCGACGCGCCTCGTCACGCGTGAAACCACGCGTTTCTGAATTTCGAAGGCTCAGCCTCTCCTGCCCGGTCGCAAATCATCGCCACTCACAGAGGCCAGTTCTTCGTCGGATGGGTACGAGTGAAATCCCGTAAGCATTGGCCGTCCGACACCCCACACCGAAGACAATGCCGCAAGGCGTTGCATATACATCTATCCTATCTGTCCGCATCCCCGGAACGAAGTGTACGGGTCCCGCAACAGATACACAAACTCATGGAGGTAAAGCTATGAAACCATTTATGGACAAGGACTTCCTGCTCTCAACCGATGTAGCGAAGGAGCTCTATCACGAGATTGCAGAGAAGGCACCGATTCTCGATTACCACTGTCACATCGATCCGAAGGATATCGCAACCGACAAGAGCTACGATAACATCTACCAGGTATGGCTCGGAAAGCCACCAATCGGTGACCACTACAAGTGGAGACAGATGCGTGTCAACGGCGTACCGGAGGAGTACATCACCGGTGACAAGCCAGACCGCGAGAAGTTCCAGATGTGGGCAGAAACCCTTCCGAAGCTCATCGGCAACCCGCTCTACCACTGGTCTCACCTCGAGCTTCGTAAGTACTTCGGCTACGAGGGCTACCTCAATGGCGATACTGCTGAGGAAGTATGGAACCTCTGCAACGAGAAGCTGCACGATCCGTCCATGTCCGTACGGAACATCATCAAGCAGTCGAACGTAAAGCTCATCTGCACCACCGATGACCCGATCGATACCCTCGAGTGGCATCAGAAGATCAAGGACGACGCAAGCTTCGACGTACAGGTTCTGCCTGCATGGAGACCGGACAAGCTGAACAACATCGAGCTCCCGACCTTCGCACCATACATCGCAAAGCTCGCCGAGAGATCCGGCATCGCCATCAGCGATATGGATTCCCTCGAGAAGGCAGTTGCTGACCGTCTCGACTTCTTCCAGTCCATGGGCTGCTCCGTCACTGACCACGGTGTTCGCTACGTCGCATACGCTCCGGCGGAGAGAGCTGAGCTTAATGCGATTCTGAACAAGGCAATGAACGGCGAGGCCGTGACCACAGAAGAGGCTGCCAAGTACAAGACCGCGATGCTGATTTTCCTTGCAAAGGAGTACAACAAGCGTGACATGGTCATGCAGATCCACTACGGCTGCGTACGTGATAACAACGCCGACATGTTCGCAAAGCTCGGCCCGGATACCGGCTTCGACTCCGTCGACAACTACGCTCCGGCTGATCAGCTCGCGAAGTTCTTCAACGCCCTCAGTGCGACGGATGAGATCCCAAAGACCATCCTCTACTCACTGAACCCTTGCGATAACACCACGATCAACACCATCGCTGGCTGCTTCTGCAAGGCACCTGTAAAGAACAGAATCACCCAGGGTTCCGCATGGTGGTTCAACGATCACAAGCAGGGCATGATCGACCAGATGGTCAACATGGCGAACCTTTCCGCACTCGGAAACTTCAACGGTATGCTGACCGACTCCCGCTCCTTCCTCTCCTACGCTCGTCACGACTACTTCCGTCGTATCCTCTGCGAGCTGATCGGACAGTGGGTTGAGAACGGTGAGTATCCGTACGACAAGAAGGCCCTGACCGAAATCGTAAAGGGCATCTCCTACAACAACGCTGTGAAGTACTTCGGATTTGATCTTGAACTTTGTTAAATATCATGGGGGAGTGCCGCCCGTAGGGCGCGGGGGTCCCCGTGATGCCCCCGGGCGGCGAGATACAGCTCCCAAGGGAACATTTCCCTTGGGAGGCCTCAGCGGCGAGCGTATTCAAAGCTTTGCCGTAGGCAAAGCTACTTTGCCCGTTTTGCCTGTTCAAAAAAAGAGGGAACACATGATCCATAAAGGATCAATGTGTTCCCTCTTTTTGTTTTTCTGAAATATCGAGCATCGTAATAAGCCGGGTTATGTATCAAGTGGTCATCTATCTAGGACGCATGTTGCCATACGCCTCAATCAACCTACCCGGAAGCGGACGAGCCACCCTATGCTTCCTGTTTGGTCTTTCTTCAGATGGGGTTTATAATGCCGTTCCTGTCACCAGGCCCGCGGTAGTCTCTTACACTGCCCTTGCACCCTTACCGGCCGAAACCGGCGGTCTACTCTCTGTTACACTTTCCTGTGCGTCACCGCAACCTGCCGTTAGCAGGCATCCTGCTCTGTGAAGCCCGGACTTTCCTCTCCCAGCCGGTTTCCCTACGCTGGCAGCGACCACATCCGATACTCGACACCACATTTTACCTCAGGAATCCCCTGCCGTCAAGCGCCGTCCGGGGGCCGATGGACGGCCTCCCTGCCTTCACGTTACTGTTCACTGGTAATTCCAGCGTTGGTTAGATCGCTGAAATTTAAATTTTTATTTTTAACTGTTTTTTTGATCCGGAAGGTTGTTTGTGGACAGCCTATCCGGATTTTCTTTTGCCGTTTTTCAGGTCGTACCGGTATCCACATTTACCTGCCTCCTTCATACCTATCAGCTCAAAAATGTGGATATCGGTTCTGTCTGATCGCTGAAAATCGTCTTCTGCAGACACCTGTACACATGGCATTTTGACGAATGCTGAAACTCCTGCGATTCGCGAAAATACGTGCTTTTTGCTATACTTTTCGCATTGGGAGGTGACAAACTATGGGTATTGAAAAGATTATGCATATACAGGAAGAACTGATCAAGACATATAAGAAGCAGATTTCTGGCCTTGAAAAAGAGAACGCAAGTCTACGCAAGATGCTGGATATGCAGAATGAAATCATAGAAACACAAAAGCAGGAACTTGAAGTTTTCGAACGATTTTGGGATAAGGTACAGAAAACTCATGAAAAAGCGGGATCTGATTGGAACGCTGCAGATGCAGCTGAAAGCAGCACAACATAAGATTGATGGTTACGAGTCTGGAAAAAGATACCAGATGATCGAAGAAAGTCATCGTAAATCCAGAAGACACTATCAGCGGATCATCGAGCAGAAGAATGCCCGTATCCGTGAGCTTGAGCATACACTTGAAAAAGTCTGGAAATGGGTAGAGGAAATCTGCGAGGATCAGGAAAAAGAGCATCAGAAGGTTGTCAAAGAACTTATGCGACAGCTTTCTGAGGCAATCGAACGCTACCAGACGGAAGCCAGAAAGTATGACGAGGAGCATGCGATCAACGCTGCTCTTCGTCAGAAAAAATATGCACTCGAAACCGAACTGGAGGATGAGCGGGAAAAGAACAGAAAGCTGATCGCCCAAATCAGACGTGATTACGAGAATTCTTCGAAACCTTCTTCACTGTCCCCGAATCATAAGAAGATCACCAATAACCGTGAGAAGACTGGGAAAAGACCGGGCGGCCAGCCAGGTCACCAGGGTCATAGACGTGTAAAGCAGGAAGTGACCGAGGTGAAATACCTCGAGGCGGCTCCTGAAATCGTGAATGACCCGGATTTCAAGAAAACGGACAAGATCATCAGCAAGCAGCTTGTAAACATAAAGCTCATCCTTGAAGTGACCGAATTCCGAGCACACATCTACAGAAATTCAAAAACCGGCGAAACTTATCACGCCCCGTTTCCTAAAGGGGTGGTCGACGATGTCAACTACGGAGGAAGTGTCAAAGCTTTCCTGTATCTTCTGAATAATGACTGCGACACCTCTATCGATAAGAGCCGGAAATTCCTGTCCGAACTCACCAATGGAAAACTGAATATCTCAAAAGGCATGATCAGCCGGCTTGGCCACGAGTTTGCCAGAAAGACTGAGGATGAACGTAAGGAGACTTTCAAAGATATGCTCCTTACTCCGGTCATGCATACCGACTGCACCAATGCCCGTTACAACGGAAAAAGTGCCTACGTATTCATCTGTGCGGATCAGGAAGGAAACGCGCTCTACTTTGCGCGGGAACGCAAAGGACTCGAAGGCGTAAAAGGAACCGTGACAGAGGATTACCAGGGAACACTGGTGCATGACCATGAGCTTACGTTTTTTAATTTCGGATCCGAACATCAGGAATGTCTCGCGCACGTCCTCCGCTATCTGAAAGACAGCATGGAGAACGAACCTGACCGAACCTGGAACCGGGAAATGCATGCACTTGTGACAGAAATGATCCATTATCGGAATGAAACTGCCCTCCATGCCGAACCCGATCTTAGCCAGATCTCTGAGTTCGAGACAAGGTATGATGAGATCCTGAAAAAGGCAACAGACGAATACGAATACGTGCTGCCCAGCAAATACTACCGAGAGGGATACAACCTCTACCGCAGGATGGAGAAGTTTAAAAAAGCACATCTCCGATTCCTCTATGATTATACGATACCGACGACAAACAATGCTGCCGAACGGTATCTGAGAAACTACAAAAGAAAACAGAAGCAAGCTATGTCGTTCAGAAGCTTCGCATCTATCGAAGACCTCTGTGACGGAAAAAGCGTGCTTATTAAGATACGAAATAATGATGGAGCCAATGTGTTCCAGGAAGTCGCACAAAGAATGGAAAACTGAATATCTCAAAAGGCATGATCAGCCGGCTTGGCCACGAGTTTGCCAGAAAGACTGAGGATGAACGTAAGGAGACTTTCAAAGATATGCTCCTTACTCCGGTCATGCATACCGACTGCACCAATGCCCGTTACAACGGAAAAAGTGCCTACGTATTCATCTGTGCGGATCAGGAAGGAAACGCGCTCTACTTTGCGCGGGAACGCAAAGGACTCGAAGGCGTAAAAGGAACCGTGACAGAGGATTACCAGGGAACACTGGTGCATGACCATGAGCTTACGTTTTTTAATTTCGGATCCGAACATCAGGAATGTCTCGCGCACGTCCTCCGCTATCTGAAAGACAGCATGGAGAACGAACCTGACCGAACCTGGAACCGGGAAATGCATGCACTTGTGACAGAAATGATCCATTATCGGAATGAAACTGCCCTCCATGCCGAACCCGATCTTAGCCAGATCTCTGAGTTCGAGACAAGGTATGATGAGATCCTGAAAAAGGCAACAGACGAATACGAATACGTGCTGCCCAGCAAATACTACCGAGAGGGATACAACCTCTACCGCAGGATGGAGAAGTTTAAAAAAGCACATCTCCGATTCCTCTATGATTATACGATACCGACGACAAACAATGCTGCCGAACGGTATCTGAGAAACTACAAAAGAAAACAGAAGCAAGCTATGTCGTTCAGAAGCTTCGCATCTATCGAAGACCTCTGTGACGGAAAAAGCGTGCTTATTAAGATACGAAATAATGATGGAGCCAATGTGTTCCAAGAAGTCGCACAAAGATTTGACTCATAATTGCCAGAAAGGCCGGACCGCATCAACTGAGATCAGTTTAGCGGTCCGGCCTTAACTATGCAAGGTTACGAGTGAACAGTAACGCCTTCACTGCTCATGTTACCCGACGTCAAGACAGCTGCCGCCGATGAATTCGCGGATAATGGAGTTCTTCGGGATCAGCTCCGGGCTGATCGGGAGGAAGTAGTCGAGGAACTTGAGGAGGCGCTTCGCCTCCTGATACTCCGGCTCGTCCGGCTGGATCTGGAACAGGAGGGGTGCCGCAAAGAGCTTCAGTACCGGCAGCTCATAGATCATGCTGGAGTTCACCATCACATCCGCGGTTTCCTGGTACGGGAAGATGTTCTTATCCTCTCCCCTGCGTACGCTGTCCCACATGGTGATGGTGTCCTTCGCGCTGTAGCCGCGGGTGCGGTTATCACGCACAATGCGGCGGAGGAGGCGCCCGTCCGCGGTCGGGATGCGGTTGTGGTCGTCAACATTGATCTGCGTCAGGGCGGAGATATAGATCTTGAAGCGGGCGTCCGCCGGAAGCTGCTTCGACATCTCATCATTCAGGCAGTGAATACCTTCGATGACGAGGACGTCGTTCTCACCGAGCTTACAGAAGTTTCCGCGGTACTCGCGCTTTCCGGTGATGAAGTTGTAGACCGGCAGCTGCACCGTCTCGCCCGCGAGGAGCTTCAGCATATCCTCGCTGAACTGGTCGATGTCGACGCACTTGATCGACTCGAAATCCTTCTTTCCATCCGGGCCGATCGGCGCGAGCTCGCGATCACGGAAGTAATTATCAACGGTGATCGGGTGCGGATGCAGGCCGAGGGCCATGAGCTGGATGCTGAGCCGACGTGCGAAAGTCGTCTTGCCGGAGCTCGACGGGCCGGCAATCATGACGAGCTTCTTATTCCGCTTCGCGATCTGCATCGCGATGTTGCCGATCGTCTTCTCGAAGATCGCCTCCTGCATCAGGATGAGCTCGTCGGTGCCGCCCTGGACGATGCGGTCGTTCAGGGTGCCGACATTGCCGCAGTCGATGGAGTTTGCCCAGGCCGCGGATTCTTTCTGAACCTTATAGAGCTTGTCCAGCGGGACGAAGGACGCAACATGCTCCGGATCCCGCTTCGTCGGCAGCATCAACACGAAGCCGCTGCCGTACGGCACGAGGTCGAAGGCCCGGATATAGCTCGTGTCCATAACCATATAGCCATAGTAGTAGTCGAAGAAATTTCCGAGGCTGTAGATGTTGACCCGGCTCGTCATACGGTAGTGGAACAGGCGCTCCTTGCTCGTCATGCCGACCTCACGAAACATCTGGATCGCTTCGTCGGTCTGCACGCTCTTCTTCATGATCGGAATCTTCTGATCCCGGTACGCTTCCATCGTCTGCTTCACTTCGGCGAGCAGCGCCTCCGTCACCTCGACCCCGCCGTTCAGATAGCAGTAGAAGCCACCGCCGAGGGTATAGTCGACCACGACGCCGAAATCCTTCACATCGGCACAGAGGTGATAGAAGGCTTTCAGCATCATGAAAATCGCGGAGCGCTGGTAAGCCATGTGCCCTTCCTTGTCCGCGCCCGTGACGAAGCTGATCTCACCGCCCTTCTCCGGTATGCGCTTATGAAGCTCATAGAGCTTCGAATCCAGCTTTGAAAGCAGGATCTCATGCGGGATCTCCGCCTGATGCTGCATCGCAATCTCATAAAATGTCGTCCCCGATGGGTATTCCCGGGTCTGTCCCTGTACTGTAATCGTCATATCCTTTCCTCCTCAGACGATCTGTGCCGGAAAGTGCAGCTCCTCTTCGAGGATCTCGACCTCCGGGAACTGCGCCCGCAGGAAGTCCGCGATGTAGTGCACGAAGATATGCTCGAGGCCGTAGTGGCCGGCATCGAGGAGACTGATGCCCTCCTCGCAGAGGTCGAGGCCCTCGTGGTGGCCCATATCGCCGCTCAGGAAGGCGTCGACCTGCAGGCCCAACACCTCCTTCAGCTCACCACGTCCGGAGCCCGGACAGCAGGCGATGCGCCGAATCGGCATGCCGGCATCATAGTACTGAACAAACGGCAGTCCGAAACACTCCTTCACCAGGGCCGCGAGCTCAGCGGCAGTCATCATCTGCGGAAGCTCCGCCGTGAAGCCGATGCCATAGGCATCTGGGTTCACATCCTCATCGCTTTCCACAACACGCAGCTGCAGGCCCTCCGCAGCGCCGTTCTGCGCCTCCTCCGGATGAAATCCCGTCGGCTCCATGAGACCCGTCTTACGAAGCCCCAGGGCCGCACAGACGATGTCTGCCATGCCGCCCGGGCAGGAATCGAAGTTCGTGTGCATCGAAAAGACGGAAACGTCATTCCGGATGAGATCGAGAAGCTTAAGTCCGAGGGCCGACTGATCGTTGATGGCCTTCAGGCCCCGGAAGATGATCGGGTGATGGGTCACGATCAGATCACAGCCGGCGTCGATCGCGGCGTCAACGACCGTGCAGGAAGCATCCAGCGCGACATAGATGCGGCTCACCTCCCGGTCCGAACGTCCGACCAGCAGGCCCGGGTTATCCCAGTCGCAGGCCGCGGCCTTCGGTGCAAGCTGCTCGAGCTTTTCGGTAATCATAGATACTGTATTCATCGATATGCCTCCAGTGCGTTCATACAATGCTGATATGCGGTACGTACCTCGTCCGAATCGGTCTGCCGGAGGATGCCCTCATATCTCGTTTTTTCCTTCTCCAGAAAGCTTTTTAAAACCGGATCCAGGCGATGAAGCAGACGACCGCCATAAAGGAAGTCCTCTTCTGTCACATACATCGGATCCGCAGGTGCCGCCTCACTATGGACCGTACCCGTGCCTGTTTTCGCTTCCGCCCCGGCATCAGCCGCATTCATTTTCCCCGGCACGATATGCCGGACCGCATCCTTCGATGCTTCTCTCGTGCCCGCTCGTCTCGAGACATTCAGGATCACATAGTACTTCCCCTCATCGATCAGCATCGTCTCTTCGTCGATCAGCATGCCCTCTGCGAGGAGGAAGCGACGGAAGTGCGGGATCTCCGACTGCGGTGACAGGACGAAGTGCCCGAAATCCGCGAGCCGTCCCTGCAGGATGCGCTCCATCAGCGGGCCGCCCATCCCGGCGATGATGACACAGTCGGCCTCTCCCGGCGCGACCTTCTCGAGTCCGTCCGAGAGGCGGGTCTCGATCTTTCCGGCGAGTCCTGCACAGAGAATGTGCTCTGCGGTCTGCTGCAACGGTCCTTTTCGTACGTCACAGGCAAGCGCCCGTGCGGCCTTTCCCCGCCGCACCGCCTCGATCGCGACATAGGCATGATCACAGCCGATATCCGCGATGTAGCCGGAAGCCGGCATCCGTTCTATGATGGTTTCCAGTCTTTTCGGAAGCTGAAACTGCTTTTCCAATTCGTTCCTCCTGTATATAGCCTGATCGTTCTGTGCATCGGAATGCTTCTGCAGAGCCGCTATGTCCCGCTTCATCAAGATGCTTCTGCAGGCCGGCTTTATGAAGCCTCTCCCATATACTTAATCGATGTGCAGACCCTGCAGCGCTGACTGCTGCTGGAAGAGCTCCGACAGCTGTCGCGGATCCGTCTCGTTCGCGATTTTCGTATTCAGCGAGCTCATCTTGACATTCCGGATCACATCCTCGAGCCCGCGCTTGAACTCGCGCTCGTCGACATCCTCCGGCAGCAGATTTCCGTTAAACATCGCGGCGACCTTCTCATACGCCTCCTCGTCCTCACGGAAACGATCGAGGATCGTATTGACCGGCTTCTGCTGGTAGACGAGCTCCAGCACCGTGCGTACGGTTTCATCACTGATGTCCGTCGGCTGAATATACTTCTGTACGGTTTTGATGAGCTCCGGCTTTTCGCTGAGCCATGTGACGAGCTGCTTCTCCGACTTCTGGAGCGCCGTCTCGACCTTCTTCTTCGGATTCGTCCGCGGCATGGAGGTCGTGGACTGATACAGCTTTTCATTGAGCGGTGAGTTCCGACGCGCCCGCTGCTCCCCCATCGTATTTACGAGGCGGCGCAGGGCATTCACGTCGATCATCTGCTCGCGGGCTACGGCCTGGATGTAGTTCTCCCGCTCGATGGCCTCCGGGATCTCGCTGAGCTTCTCAGCGGCGGCATTTGTATACGCTGTCATGCCTGCCGGGTCCTTGAGGTCGTAGTCGAGCTTCATCACATCGATGAGCCAGAGAAAGCTGTTCTGGGCCTGATCGATGCGCTCCTGGAAAGCCTCCTGCCCCTTCGCCTTGATGAACTCGTCCGGGTCCTTGAACGGCTTCATGTTGATGACCTTACTCTGGATCCCGACCGCCTTCAGCATCGGCATCGCGCGCTTCGCAGCCTTGATGCCGGCACCATCCGAATCATAGGTGAGGAATATCTCACCGACATACCGCTTCAGAAGGCGGCACTGCTCTTCCGTGAGCGCCGTACCGAGTGAAGCGACCGCATTGGTGAAACCGGCCTGGTGCATCGAGATGACGTCCATATAGCCCTCACAGAGGATGAAATACTTCTTCCGCGACTTCTTCGCGTAGCAGAGACCGAAGAGGTTTCTCGACTTGTCGAAGAGCCGGGTCTCCGGGCTGTTCAGGTACTTCGGCTCGCCCTCGCCCATCACACGGCCACCGAAGCCGATCACACGGCTGTTGACGTCCATGATCGGGAAGATGACACGATTAAAGAACTTGTCGTATGCGCCCCGCTCGGAAAAGTTCACGAGACCGGACTCCCGCAGGATCGCATCCTCGTAGCCGCACTGGCGGAGATAGCGATAGAGTCCGTCCCGGGTCTGATCGGCATAACCGAGGCCCCAGACACGGAGTGTTTCATCACTCAGCTGCCGCTTTCGGAAGTAGTTCATACCGAGCTGTCCGACCGGCTTCCGCAGGGCATCGTAAAAGTAGACGGCCGCCTTTTTATTGATCTCAAGCAGAGTCTGTCTGAGTCCCTCCTGCTGCTTTTGCTGTGCTGTCATTTCCTGCTTCGGCAGATCGATCCC
>CALAOB010000108.1 GCA_937927445.1 uncultured Oribacterium sp.
TCCTACAAGGTGGAATTTAGTCTTACAAACTGGAATTAGCTTTTACAACTGACCAGTGGGGAGGGCATAAAAACGTACAAAATATGCCAGACAGCGTCTGGCAATTCACTGTCGCATAACCGGCTCAATTTTTCAGACAGTGTCTGGAAAATCTTATCGTACTGATTCACATAAAAAAGAGCCGGAAGGTAAGTGACTTACCTTCCGGCTCTGTATAAGATCTGACTTAATGTCGCTTTGATTACTTAAGGGTAACCTTAGCGCCCTCAGCCTCAAGCTTAGCCTTGAGATCCTCAGCCTCTGCCTTAGGAGCAGCCTCCTTGAGAACCTTAGGTGCAGCCTCAACGGCCTCCTTAGCTTCCTTAAGACCAAGACCAGTAGCCTCACGTACAACCTTGATAACCTTGATCTTGTTAGGACCAACATCAGTAAGCTCTACGTCGAACTCAGTCTTCTCCTCAGCTGGAGCTGCAGCAGCGCCAGCAGCAACAACAACACCTGCAGCAGCAGATACGCCAAACTCTTCCTCAACAGCCTTTACAAGGTCATTAAGCTCTACAACGGAAAGCTCCTTGATAGCTGCGATAAACTCTTCTGTAGTTAACTTAGCCATTTTAATTTCCTCCATTTGAAATTTTGTGCTCATGCACAGTTCAAAATAATTCTTTTATATTTTGCAGTCGATACTGCGGTACTCACCATCGGTGAGTTCGTCGTATTCTTATGTTCATCGAAGTGATCGATGAAGAATACGTCCAGGTTCCTCCACGCGCTTACGCGGCTTCGGATGTCCATCTGCTGATTAAGCAGCTGGCTCTGCGTTCTTCTCTGCCACCTGATTGATGACACGTGCGAAGTTCGCGATCGGGCTCTGCAGGGATCCGCAAAGTCTTCCGAGAAGCTCTTCTCTGGAAGGGATAGCTGCGAGTACCTTGACCTCGTTCTGATCGTAAAGCTTGCCCTCTGCTACAGCTGCCTTAAGCTCAAGCTTGGTAGCCTTCTCAGCAAACTTAGCGATGATTCTAGCTGCTGCTGCAGGATCATCCTTAGAAACTGCAATAGCGGTAGGACCCTCAAGTACGCCATCGAGCTGAGCGAAATCTGTACCCTCTGCTGCTCTCTTGATCAGGGTGTTCTTAAATACCTTGTAAGTAACACCAGCCTCTCTTAACTGCTTACGGAGCTCAGTATCCTGCTCAACCGTAAGTCCGAGATAATCAACGGCAGTAACAGCGACAGCGCCATCAAGGAGTGCCTTGATTTCGTCAACGATCGGCTGCTTTAATTCAACCTTTGCCATTTTCGGTTCTTCCTCCTTATAAGATTTTTTCGTATAAACCTTTACAAAAGGAAAACCCCATGCCAAAAGACACGGGGTTGAACAAACTTAAATCGTTTGTATCTTTCCTCGGCAGGCGTTCTGACTTACGGTGCGGACGCACCACCTGCTGTCTTCGGGTTAATACGCAGTGTATATTAACATCGGCTTACGCCGCTGTCAATACCCTATTTTGTCAAGATTAAGCACCGAACTGAACGGTATCCATCTTAACGCCAGGACCCATGGTAGAAGTCAGTGTAGCGGACTTCAGGTAGGTTCCCTTCAATGTAGCTGGTCTAGCCTTTACAATTGCGCTCATGATCGCATCAAGGTTCTCCTTGAGCTGCTCAGTTGTGAAGGAAGCCTTACCGATTGCTACGTGGAAGATGTTTGCCTTGTCAAGACGATACTCAACCTTACCAGCCTTGGTATCAGCGATTGCCTTAGCAACATCCATGGTAACAGTACCGGTCTTCGGGTTCGGCATTAAGCCCTTCGGTCCAAGTACACGACCGAGACGACCAACAACACCCATCATATCCGGAGTAGCGATGATTACATCGTAATCAAACCAGCCATCCTGGATCTTCGGAATAAGCTCCTCAGCTCCTACGAAATCTGCACCAGCTGCCTGAGCCTCATCGGCCTTAGCGCCCTTTGCAAATACGAGGATTCTTACCTTCTTACCTGTGCCGGCTGGAAGGACAACGGAACCACGAACCTGCTGATCTGCGTGACGTGAGTCACAACCAGTTCTGATATGGAGCTCGATGGTCTCGTCGAATTTTGCTGTTGCATTCTTCTTTACAAGCTCAAGGGCGTCAACCTCGGTGAACTTAACGCTTCTGTCAAAGCCCTGAGCGGCTGCTGTATATCTCTTACCTGTCTTCATAATCAGTTGACCTCCCTATTACTTCTCTACTTCAACGCCCATGGATCTGCAGGTACCTGCGATCATAGACATAGCAGCCTCAAGTGATGCAGCGTTAAGATCTTTCATCTTAGTCTCTGCGATCTTCTGGAGATCAGCCTTGCTGATGGTAGCAACCTTGTTCTTGTTTGGCTCACCGGAAGCCTTCTGCAGCTTGCATGCCTTCTTGATCAGAACAGCTGCTGGAGGAGTCTTCGTGATGAAGCTGAAGCTTCTATCTGCATAAACAGTGATAACTACAGGGATGATCACATCACCCTCGTTTGCTGTTCTTGCATTGAATTCCTTAGTGAATGCAACGATATTAACACCGTGCTGGCCGAGAGCCGGACCTACTGGTGGAGCTGGAGTTGCTTTACCAGCTGGAATCTGTAACTTGATGTATCCTTCTACTTTCTTTGCCATATGAGGCACCTCCTTGTGGTAATTGCGGGGTAATCAGCGATTCTGATTAACCCTCCCATACTTCGTTATCTGAGTTTCTGAATCTCTCCGTAGGATAACTCTACCGGAGTTTCTCTGCCAAACATCTCAACCGAGATGGTAACAGTCTTCTTCTGATCATTGATCTCACTGATGACGCCCACCGTATCCTTCCATGCACCGGAAGTAACATTTACGGTATCGCCGATTGCGAAATCTACAAGGACCTCCTGGGCTCTGTAGCCAAGTGCCTTGATCTCCTCTTCGGAAAGAGGTGTCGGCTCTGATCCTGGGCCGACGAATCCGGTTACGCCACGTGTATTACGCACTACGTACCAGGTTTCCTGATTCATTATCATGTTTACGAGAACATAGCCAGGGAACATCTTCTTATCAGACTTCTTCTCGACGCCGTTCTTCATCTCGATGACCGGCTGCATCGGTACGCTGACTTCGAAGATCAGATCCTGAAGACCACGGTTTTCGATCGTCTTTTCCAGATCCATCTTAACCTTGTTCTCATAGCCTGAGTAGGTATGTGCTACATACCAGCGAGCTGCAGGATTAATTTCTGACATAGTTTCCCCTTATCTGATGATAAAACCAAGTCCCGTCTTCATAATAAGATCAAGAACAGCAATAAGCGCTCCGACCAGGAGACTGACAACGATGGTTGCGGTGGTCTCCTTGATGATGTCCTGTCTCGTCGGGAAAATAATTTTGTTATATTCCGTCTTAAGACCCTTGAAGAAGTCCTGTAAACCGGAATTCTTCTTCTCGCTCATTACTTCGTCTCCTTATGAAGCGTGTGCTTCTTACAGAATCTGCAGTACTTACGAACTTCCATTCTCTCAGGATGATTCTTCTTCTCCTTCGTCGTGAAATAGTTTCTCTGCTTACACTCTGTACATGCTAATATAATCTTTGTACGCACGGCTCTTCACCTCCAATGATTCTTAACTTCGCATGATTACGAAATTAGTGCATAAAAAATAGGGCCTAGCCCTTGATTACGGGGCAACTATACCATGAAGCACCCTATGCGTCAAGCGTTTGCCGCCGACCGCCCATTATTTATTTTTTCAAGAGTTTTCTCAAAGTTCTATTGCACAGATTTAGAGAGGCATATATACTTGAATAACAGGGCTTTATTACCTGATTTTATCCTGTCCCGAAGCGCCCGTCGCGCTTCCCGCATCCATATCCACCGTCCTTCGGCCAATGCTTCCGGCGCGACATCATCGCCCGCCTGAACACCGAAGCCAATACTACGTCAGGAGGCCACCATGGATCTACGTCGTATCGAAAACATCATCCGCATCGCGGAGGAAAAGAATATCACCCGCGCAGCTGACAAGCTCTTCATCTCTCAGCCTGCGCTGAATCTCCAGCTCCTCAACCTCGAGAAGGAGCTCGGCACCAAGCTCTTCTATCGCCGTGGCAACGAGTGGGCCATCACCGAGGCCGGCCGGATCTATGTCGAGACCGCCCGGAAGATGGTCGCGATGAAGAAGGACTGCTACTCCCGCATCTCCGATATCGCAAAGCTGCACAACGAGGAGATCGCGGTCGGTGCCGCCGGCGTCGAGGCTGACTACATGATGACCTCTTTATATAAGAAGTTTCACCGTCAGCACCCGACCGTCAAGCTGCAGCTCAACATCATGAAGGGCCTGAAGGCACAGGAGCTCGTCAAGAACGGCGCGATCGACCTCGGTATCATCCTGATGGGCGACAAGCAGAACTACCGCCTGCACTATGAGTTCCTCTCCGATGTCGAGATCATGCTCGCCGTCGCGAGCTCGAACCCGCTGGCGTCGGAAACCATCACGGACGAAAGCGGCGAGGAGGTCATCGACATCCGTCGCTTCCGCGATGTCCCGTTCTGCCTCGGCGCGAAGGACTCTACCGAGCGCATGGTCTCCGAGCAGGTCTTCGAGGAGGCCGGCTTCGAGCCGGACATCTACATGGACGCCGAGGGCCTGAACTACCAGCTCGCGCTGGTGGCCGCCGATGAGTGCGCCGCGCTGGTCAGCGCCTCGCACCACACCACCATCCCGAAAGGCGTGAAGCTCATCCACCTCAGCACACACCCAATGATGCACGCCGTCGCCGTCTACCGGAAGGACCGCTACACCTCGGAGCCGATGCTCGATCTCATCGAGCTGGCCCGCGAGTACTGGGCCCGCGTGAAGTGATGTCTTCTGCCAATGTCATCGTGCTGTACGCAGATGGCGCTGCGATCGGCGGCGGCCATGGACAGCGCGATTGATGAGGCCCAGCAGGGTGCAGGCGCAGAGGTCTGCAGCCCGAAGCGTGTCAGCGTTCGGAGCGGATCGCGAGGGCGAAGCAGTAGACCTCTTCTACCCCGGCCGCGAGCAGCGTCCGCGTACAGGATTCCATGGTGGCGCCGGTCGTGAAGATGTCATCAACTAGCAGCACCCGCCGGAGATCCTGCGGGATCGGCCCCGCGTAAAAGGCCGACATCAGATTTTTCAAACGTTCCGCCGCATTGAGTTCCTTCGATGCGGCGGTTTTTTTGCGCCGGTAAAGTGCCGCTTCGTAAACCGGGAGTCCGAGCTCTGCGCCCATGACCTCGGCGAGCACGGTCGCCTGGTTGTAGCCGCGCTTCCGCTTTCGGCTCGGGTGGACCGGCACCGGGACGATGGCGTCGATCTGCATGCGGCGAAGCTCGTCGCCTCGACGGCGCACGGCCTCCCGCCCGTAGTAGTCGAGGAACTCGCGGGCACCGGTATACTTGATGCGGCTGATGGAGCGCGCCGCGACGTCGTCGTAGGCGACGAGGGCGATGCTTCTCTTAAATAAGAAGCGATGACGCTTACAGCTCTCGCAGAGCTCCGCGTCGTCCGCGAGGATTTCGCGGCCGCAGATCTGGCAGGTCGGCTCCGTCAGGAAGTGGAGCTGCCGTTCGCAGTCCGGAC
>CALAOB010000109.1 GCA_937927445.1 uncultured Oribacterium sp.
TCAGATTCATTAAAAACTGTCTCAAAAAGTGTCTGATTTTACAGACCCATTATACTTTTCATGCAGTGTAGCATTTACTTTTTCATACTGCATTTACTTTTGTAATTCAGCTTATCCTACACGAAGGCCGTCGTCCGCTTAATTACTTCAAGAATCAAATTCCAAATCTTCGCTTCTATGGAGAGCGATTTACGCAGAAGAAGGATGAAAATTCTTATAGTGAGATTGTCCACCTTACAAATGGTATATCAGACAATGCTGGGATTTTTGTAAATTTGTTTGGACGATTGGATCCTCTTTCTGCAAAACGGCGTGAGACTAAAACAGAGTTTTCACTTCATGATGCCTTATGCGGCGCTGTGGCCGTATTTGACAAAGAATGCGAAGATAAAGGAATTCAAATTGGTCTTGATTGTCCCAGCGATATCAAACTTATCGGTTGGAAACAAGATATCTACACCATTATAGTAAATCTGCTTGATAACAGTCTATTTTGGATTGTTGAAAAAGAGTGTGATAAACGCAGAATAAACATCGTAGTAAGCAAAACAGATGCAGGTTTTACTCTTGACTATACCGATTCAGGACCTGGTATTAGTGACGAACTTCTGGAAAGTGGAGTGATTTTTGATCCAGAATTTACAACTAAACCTCATGGAACTGGATTGGGGCTGTCGATTGCGGGGGAAGCTGCAACAAGAAATAGCCTGACACTTACTGCCGTACAAAGAGATAACGGTGCTCATTTTATTTTGAGAACCGACGAGTGAGGTTATAAGGATGTACAATTTTTTGCTCATTGAAGACTCGGCTGATGACTCTGGCTCTTTCCAGGATACTGTAAAGCGGTTAAACATCGCAGCTGATGAAGAACTTTATCATTTAGAAGTTGCAGAGACATATACAGCCGGTATGGAAAAAGTTTCTGAAAAGCTGAATGGTATTATTGTAGATATCAAATTGGATGGAGATCATAGCGGTAATGAGATTATTAGAGAAATAGTAGACAAATTCCGCGTGCCTGTAGCTGTATTTACAGGCACACCGGACACTGAGCTGGACGATGGTTCTCCAATTCAAGTGTACAAAAAGGGAGAAGCGAGCCACGAAGAGATTCTCCAAGAATTATGTGCTGTTTCGGATACAGGGCTGTTTAATGTGCTTGGCGGGACTGGTATCATAGAGAATGTAATGACGCAGATTTTTTGGAAAAATCTCTATCCTCAAATCAGTCTTTGGAAAGAAAAAAAGGCACAGGGAATTGAAACTGAAAAAGTGCTACTTCGATATGCAGTTTCTCACATTCAAGAGCTTATTGACGCTGAAATTCCTGCATACGTTACAGAAGAAATGTATATAAAACCGCCAATTTCACATGATATAAAAACTGGTTCAATTTTTCAATCTTCAAAGGATGGTTTAGTCTGTATTGTGTTATCGCCTCCTTGTGACTTAGCAAAACACGGTGGGAAATTTAAGACGGATCAAATTCTTATTTGTGAAATCGACAACCACGATACTGTAAATACTGCTATTGCAAGCAAAGCGTCAAAAATGAAAGACAAGAAGACAGACATACAAAACGCAATAAAAAATAATTATACCGACTACTATCATTGGTTACCGCAAAACACCCTTTTTGAAGGCGGGTACATAAACTTCCGAAAGGTGATGACATATCCCCCTGAGGCATTTGTCGAAGAATATGGCCAGCCTAAAGTAAAAGTCCAAGAGTATTTTGTGAAAAATATTCTAAATCGCTTTTCTGCATATTATGCACGGCAAGGTCAACCAGATTTCGATTTTAAATCGGAAGCAAACGCTATAATTAAAAAGATAGTGCCAGATGAAGCAACATAAAAAGGTCAAGCCCCTCAATAATTTTGAAAGCACCAGCCTATCTGGACATTGAAAAGTAAATATACGATCAGTCGAGTGTGATCTCATTGATTGTAGCCATGATGATCTCGGCATCGATAGTCTGGTGTTCGATCTGGGCACCCAGTGTCAGTGCGGTAGATATTACGTTATCAACCGTTCTGATGTTTCCGCCGCAGTAACCATTCAGTGTGGTAAGCGCATCGGCACCGATGATGGATTTGGGTGCCTCCGGCGAACTTGATCTTGTGGGTCACGTAGGCATTAAGCTCATTTGGATCCAGGCCGGCGAAGTTATAGTGGACGACGATCTGCTGGCGCAGCGCTTCATTCACGGGCTTTTCCAGAGCCTTGTTGAAGTATGGTTCTACGCTGAGGATCAGCGTGGAGCAGTTCATGGAATCATACTCGAAGTTCATCAGCATCTTGAGATTCCGAAGGATTTTGGGGGTGAGGTACTGTGCTTCATCGAGGATCAATACGAGCGGCTGATGTTTCTCTTTATAGAGGTAGTATATATGCTCCTGTGTATTACCTTGAACATTACGGTCTTTCTCTCCCCTCGGATAACCAGTACGAGAGAGTCGCAGATCTGTCTGTAGAACTCTGCGACGGAAATGGTCGTCAGACAGAGGTACACACCCTTATAGAGATTCTCGTTCAGTTCTTTCTGGAAGCATCGGATACCGTAGGCCTTTCCTATTCCGGGGGAGGCTGTAAATACGCCGACGCCCCGCGGACTGGAGGGGCCAAGCCCCGGGAAGAATAAAGTACAGAATAGGTTGGGGGAGTTGTTTCTAAAGGCAAACAGAACATACATTAAGGAGTACGGTGTGCCGGACTTCTGGAAGCTGCTGAAGTATGCATTTGACGGCATCATCAATTTCTCGGAGGTGCCGCTCGGCATCGCATCCTGGTCGGGGATCGGGATGGCATTCGTGGCATCGATCATGCTGGTCGTCATCATTGTCCGGCGCCTGTGCTTCGGCGATCCGGTCGCCGGCTGTGCATCCACCATGTGTGTGATCGTCTTCATCGGCGCGATTCAGCTGTTCTGCATCGGCATCATGGGGCAGTACCTCGCGAAGACCTATAATGAAGCGAAGAAACGACCGCATTACATCATTTCGGAAAGTAATAAGGAAGTGAAAAAAATCGGGTGAGC
>CALAOB010000110.1 GCA_937927445.1 uncultured Oribacterium sp.
TCTTCGGCCAATGCAGGCGACCGGGACACGAGTGCGGAGGCCGCTCAGGCGAAGGCAGAGCGTGCAGCAGCGCAGCGTGCCGCAGAGGAAGCGGCGAAGCGCCAGGCAGCACAGGCCGCCGCACAGCAGACGACCGCAGCCGTACCGCAGACCGTCGCCGTACAACAGCAGCCCGCCAACATTGACACACCGACGGATAACCCGTTCACCGGCGGCAGCATCACGATCCAGGGCGGAAGCCCGTTAGGCTGAGGGAGGACAGAATGTTAAACAGAGCTTTTACGAAACGTGAGAAAGTCCTTCTTCTCGTACTGGTGATGATCCTGCTGGGCCTCGTGTACTACCGCTTCGTGCGGCTCCCGGTGCAGGAACGCATCGCGGCAGCGGACACGACGGTACTCGAGCAGCAGATGGAGATGGAGCAGCAGAAATCCGCCATCATCCAGCAGATGCAGGAGGATATCGATAACGGACAGAAGGAAGATACGGGCATCGTCGCTTCCTATGATAATCTGAAGGCCGAGTCGGCCGCGCTCAATACGATCTTTGCGCAGGCGACGAGCTTCAACTTCAGCTTCGAGCAGCCGGTGGCGACCGATGACGCCGTGCGCCGGACGATCAACATCAGCTTCACCGCGACGAACTACCAGATCGCGCGCCGGATCATCCAGCAGGTGCATGACTGTGCGTACCGCTGCCTGATCACGGACATCAGCGTCGGTGCCGATTCCGATAAGATGCAGCAGTATGCGAACCTCGAGAATTCGACGATCAGCGGCAGCATGAGCGTGACCTTCTACGAGACCCTGAACGGTGCGACCACCACGAACGGCCTCACCACGAGCGACGGCAGCGCCGTGCAGAGCAGCTACGTCGGCCTCGGCAATTCGTCCCTCGACCTCGCGCAGAGCAGCCTCGAGACCATGGCCGAGTCCCTCGCCGGAGATGCGGCGGATAAGATCGCCGCAGGTGCGGGATTCTAAGTGCTATTCAGCGCTCTGCCCGGGTGTGCGATGACTGTCGGTGGACAGAAGACGCCGGGCGGGAGAAGAGAAGGTATGCGTGAGCATCAAACAGTCAAACAGAAGAACTTTACAGAAAGGAGAGCAGCGATGAACGAAGTGCAGCGGAAATTACATGATCGAAGCGGCGCAACCCTCACCGTTGCGCTCCTTTTCTTCATCATGTGCGCAGCCGCCGGCTCCGTCATCCTCGCCGCGGCCACGACCAGCACCGGACGCTTAAGTCAGCTGCAGGCCAGCGACCAGAACTACTACGCCGTGGTGTCCGCGGCGAAACTGATCCGGGATGAAATCGACGGACAGACGATCTCGGTCGGACAGAAGGAGACGAAGACCGTTACGACAACCCGAACCGAAAAAAAGGAGACGGATGCGAGCGGTGCAGAGGTCACGGTCGTGGAGGAAACGACGAAGACCGAGTACAGTTATTTAAATCCAGTGTTTGAGCATCCGAAAGATACGACAGCCGGGACGGCGATCACTTCGGAAACGAAATTTGATTCGTTTGGCTCGACAGACCATTTCTTTTTACTAGATGCCTTGCAGAAAGACCAAAACATTGGTACAGAGGGACAGAAACGCACCGGTGCACTGACAACGGTGGATTACATGAAGGATGCGTCTGGTACCTATAATAGTAAGAAGAGTATCGTGGGGACTGTCACTGAAGCGAACTACAGTGCCGCCAATGATGTATTCACCAGCGCACTGATGAACGGCACGGATAACGTCTATACCGACAGCTTCATCATGACGGCAACGCTGACTGGATTTACGCTCCCTGATAGTGCTGCAAGCACTCTTCCGGTCGATGTCCGTATCGTCATGAATGGACAGGGAAATATCAAGGCCTATATCAAGAACCACCTGGATGCCAGTGCGAAAAAGCAGGGCAATGAATATCGTCTGATGCTGACTCTGGATGCGAAGGAAGGATCTGTACAGGAAGACAGCTCGAGTGGAACATCCGAGGATGGAAGTGGAAGCCCGACCACAAAAACAGAAGGAGGCACAACCACCGAAACCACTTCTGTAACACGTCACAGCTATGTCAGCTGGGGAAACCCACAGATCACGAAGGATACGAGTAAAGATGTCTGGTAAGTTGAAAAGCAAACTGAAAAGTAAAAAGGGCGAGACCATCACCGAGACCCTGGTATCCGTGCTGATCGCCGCGGCCGCGATGATCCTCTTTGCCAGTATGATTACCTCTTCCCAGCGCATACTGCAGAAGAGCGAGAGCATCATGAATGACTATTATGCCGGCGAAGCGGAGATGGAAGCGGCGATGGCCACCGGTGGTACGACAGGCGGTAGTAAAACCAGTGAGGCTACGGGTACAGAAGGAGCAGGCGAAGCTAAAGCCGGCGGTGCAGCAGGAGCAAGTGAAGCCAAAGCCAGTGGCACAACAGATGGTGGAATCAAGACCGGTGTCGGCACGGTGACTATTCAACAGGCAAATAATACACTGCCTCGTTATAATATCAGATACAGACACACGAACGGCGAGATTAGCGTGACATATGCTACGAATCAGCCGGACAGCACCGGTACCAGCACGAGTGGCATTGAGCGTTTCGCGGTCGCAGAGTACAAAGCAAAGAACTGATGGAAGCGGATGGAGCAGAACAGATGAAGCAGAAACTCCTTCATAAACTGAATAAGCGGCATGGCTTCTCGCTTACAGAGATGCTCGCCACGGTGCTCATCATGGGCTTCGTCGGCATCATCATCACGACCGGTGCCGCAACCGTACAGCGGGTGTACCGTAAAGTCGTCGCACATGCAAACGCGCAGACAGCATTGACTACCACCATCACCCTGATGAAGGACCAGCTCGCGTTCGCGGATCCAGAGAGCATCGAAGATGGTTCCGGGACAGGCGCTTTTTCTGGCGTCAGCCAGACGATCAGCTTTCAGAACCTGAACAGCGGTGAACAGACGATCACGCTGAATCCGGGCACAGCGAACCGGGGATTTACATTGAGCTATACCGCAGGTGACGGGACCGGGACCGGAACTGCCAGCACGACGACCCTGCCGCTCCTCAGCGACAGTGCCATCACAAGTGACCTCTGCGTATGTTTCGACACGGATGGCGGATTCACCTGGGATCCGACGACGAAGGTCATCACCGTGACAAATCTCGTCGCGAAGGACACACGCACCGACACCGTGCAGGCGCGCGCCAGCTTCAAAGTGTTGCTCGTAAACGGCTGAGCGGCAAAAGAGGATACATGATCGATACAGGATGTCTGAGTAAAATCAGGCATCCTTTTTCTGATGAACATAAACGATCGATGCAGGATGTCTGAGTGAAACCGGACATCCTTTTTCTGGTGCGCCTGGCGGCGCACGTTTCTAACCGGTGTAAGTCCGGAGTTC
>CALAOB010000111.1 GCA_937927445.1 uncultured Oribacterium sp.
TACCGGGCGAACTCCGGACTTACACCGGTTAGAAACGTGCGCCGCCAGGCGCACCGATAAAAGAGACCGATCCCGAAGGATCGGTCTCTAATGTAACGGAGATTTACAGATACGTCAAGCGCTCTGTCGAAAGTCGCGGAGCTTATACCTGCGCGCCCTTCTTCATCTTCTGTGACTTCTTTTCAGCCTTCTCTGCCTTCTCGGCGGCCTTCTTCGCTGCCTTCTTCTTCGCAGCGTACATGCTGAGATCATACCAGAGCGGACCGGCGATCGTGACGGAGGACCAGCATCCGGATACGATACCAACCATCAGCGGCATAGTGAAATCACGGATGGAGGATACGCCCATCACGAAGAGCACCAGGACCATGATGAAGGTCGTGAGGGAGGTATTGATCGAACGTGTGAAGGTCTGGGAAATCGCGTCGTTGACGACGTTCTTCAGATCGCCACGCTTGGTCGGATCCTCAAGGTTCTCACGGATACGGTCGAACACGACGATGGTCGCATTGATCGAATAACCGACGATGGTCAGGATGCAGGCGATGAAGGTGGAGCCGACAGCCCACTTCAGTGCTGCATAGAACGCGGTTGTGATCAGAACATCGTGGGTCAGCGCCATAACGGCTGCAGACGCAAACTTGATGTCCTTGAAACGAATCCAGATGTAGATCAGCATGCAGACGATGGCGATCAGGAATGCCCAGACGGCATCGGTCTTCATCTCCTTCGATACAGCACCGGAGATATTCTCCGTCGTGATCTTCGCTTCATCGACCTGGAACTCGTCGACGAGATCCTGATAAAGCTCGGTACGCTCCTCGGTCGTCAGTGTTCTGGTCTTAATGATGACCTCGTTCGTGCCGGCAACCTTCGAAGCCTGTACGGAAGCGGTACCACCGGTGATGTTCTTGAAGATCGGTGCAACCTTCGCATCGATCTCCTCGAGGGACATATCCTCGTTGAAGGTAACGTTCGTAGACGAACCACCCTGGAAGTCGAGGTCATAGTTGAACAGGTTTCCGAGGGAAGCCTTATTCATGCCCATGAACAGGAAGCCTGCGACGATTACCACTGCGGAGATGGTGTAAGCGATCTTACGGAACTTGATAAAATCAAGCACCTTCACATCCTTACGTACGCCGTAAAGCGCCGGCTTCGTGCAGCCAAAGCTGATGAAGCATGCAAGGAGTGCTCTCGTGACAAAAAGTGCGGTGATCAGGGAGATCACGATACCGATGGCCAGGGTCGTTGCGAAGCCCTTGACGGTTCCGGAGCCTCTCAGGTAGAGAACGGCTGCGGCGATGAGGGTCGTAACATTACCATCGATGATGGCGGAAAGTGCCTTGCTGTAACCGGCCTTCACTGCCTGCTCGATGGTGCGGCCGGCACCCAGCTCTTCCTTCATACGTGTGAAGATGATGACATTGGCATCAACGGCCATACCGACGGAAAGGATGATACCGGCGATACCCGGAAGTGTCAGGGTGACCTCAAAAGCCTGCAGAAGCACGAGCTCGAGGCCGGTGTACATGATCAGCGCAAGGGATGCAACGAAGCCCGGCAGTCTGTATACCGCGATCATGAAGAGCATGACGAGGATGAGACCGACAAGACCTGCACGGAGAGAAGTCGAAATCGCTTCCTGTCCGAGGGTGGCACCGATTACGTTCGAACGAAGCTCGGTGAGCTGTACCGGAAGTGCACCGATACGGATCGTGGATGCGATACGGGTCGCCTCATCGTAGTCGGTGATACCGGTGATGGATGCCTGTCCACCGGTGATGGCTTCCTGCACGTTCGGAGCGGAGATGATCTGGTCGTTATAGATGATGTAGAGTGGCTTGCCGACATTGGCAGCAGTTGCATCTGCGAACTTCTTCGCACCATCCTCGTTAAACTGAAGCTGGATGATGTACTGACGGGATCCGTTCTGATCCGTCATGCCCGCGCTTGCATTCTTTACATCGTCACCGGTCAGGAGTACCTGGCCCTGCGAATCTGCAAACTGGAGTGTACCCGGCTCACCGAGCTCCTCGAGGATCTCGTTTGCATCGGTCGCACCAGGGATATCGATGTTGATACGATTGCTTCCCTCCTGGTAAACCTGGGCCTCGGTCGAGTAGCCCTGTGCCTTCAGCTGGAGCTTATAGACGGTATCCGACATCTGCTCGGAGGTCGGGTTGTCTTCGGTGGTCTGGTAGGTGATGGAAACACCGCCGTTCAGATCAAGGCCCAGCTTAATGTCCTTCGCACCATGAACTCCGAGGAAGCAGAAACCGACGGTAATCGCCAGCACTGCCAGAAGTCCCAGTGCACCCTTCATCTTCTTGTTCATTGGAAAATCTTCCTTTATTATATAAAATTTGCCGGCTCCCGGGTGTGTACAGAGACCCCACCTGAGGGCAATAGCAAACGATATTATAACAAAACGCGGTATGAGTAGCAAGGTTTCTGCGAAAAGAGCTGCGTTTTCCGGTCTCGAGTGACCAGCACAGGGGCACCCGGAGGGCTGCCACCAGAAGTACAATACTCCGAGACCGGAAAAATCACAAATCGGGCCCTAAGAACCAGTAAGCCCTCTGCAATCACTGAGTTTTCTTTATGAAAACTCAGCGTTGCAGAGGGTGCTAAGGAAAAATTACTCTAACTGGTTCTAAGGGCCCGATTTGGATTTATTCACGGCCTCTCCGTATGGCTTCTGGTGGCAGCCCTCCGGGCGCCCCTTCTTCTCATCCCTCTTCTGGCAACAGGTTTCTATATGCGGCGAAGGCGGATGGGAGCGAGTAGGTTTCGGCGAGTTCCTTCATGGAAACGAGGAGGAGATGGTCGCTGTCGAAGGGTGCAAGTTCGTCGACGGTGATGGCGTAGCCGATCATGTGCCACTCGATGTGGCTGAAGATGTGCTTTGCGGCCGGGAGTGGGCGGATGCGGAGTGCCTGGATGCCGAGGCCGACCACATACCGGAGGGCGTCTGCCTCGGAGAGGTGGCCTTCGGTGTTCGGAAACTCGTAGAGGCTTGCGAGGAGACCTTTCGGCGGGCGTTTTCCGATGACGATTTTTCCGGCGTCGTGGATCAGGAAAACCGTGCGCTCCTCGATGCGGCGGGCCTTCTTCTCCGGCATGAGCGGATAGGCGTTCTCCTCTCCGCGGGCGTGCGCGGTGCAGAAGTCCTGAAGCGGACAGTCCGCGCAGAGCGGCGCACGGTTCGGGAGGCAGATCGTCGCGCCGAGGTCCATGAGGGCCTGGTTGAAGTTACCCGGCGTGTAAAAATCATGAGCCTCTGCTGCGACGCTGTCTATCTCCGGATCGGCCGTCCCTGTATCTGCCAGCGTCCGACGCTGTTTCTTGAGGCGTTCATCTGTCGATGCAATAGCCGACGCGGTCCCCCGCATGGTGCCTACGCCCTCCGGCATCCAGCAAAGATAATATTCTGCAGCGGCCTTTCGTGCCTTTTCCGTCTTGATGTTCTCCGGATACGCGCTGAGCCGGGCGAATACGCGGAGGAGGTTTCCATCCACCGCCGGCACCTTCTCGCCGAAGGCGATGGAGGCGATGGCCGCCGCGGTATACGGTCCGATGCCCGTAATTCCGAGAAGCTGTGCATAGCTTCCCGGCATCTCCCCGCCGTACACCGTCATGATTTCCTCCGCCGCCTTATGCATATTCCGCACGCGGGAGTAGTAACCGAGCCCCTCCCAGAGCTTCATATAGACATCCTCCGGGGCCTCTGCCAGCGCGCGGATATCCGGACAGCTCGCGAGAAAGCGCGCATAGTAACCCTTCACCGTGTCCACCCGGGTCTGCTGCAGCATGATCTCGGAGATCCACACATGGTACGGGGTCGGATCCTCGCGCCACGGTAGGATCCGGCGTTTCGTCGCGTACCACTCGATCAGCTTCTGTGTCATCTGTTCTGTTATTTCCATCGTTTCTTTATCTATCCTGTTCATCATGAAATTGTAGTATCCTGTCCGAAGCCCCGCCGATATCCGATCGCATTCCGTGCGCCACGGGCATACTCTACCGGCACTGCATCCGCTTCGGTTCTGAAGCTATAGTATATATGCTGGCGCGGATTTCGCACATCGAAATTTTCATGTTATAATCTGATTATGGATTTTTACATCAGAAAAGAGAAATTATGCGACCAGCAGATGAAACGAAACGACCAGCCTATCTGAAGATTTACGAAGCGCTCCGCGGCGACATCACGAGTGGTGCCTATGCCCTCGGGGATCGTGTACCGTCGAAGCGGACGATGGCGGAGCAGACCGATACCTCCGTCATCACGGTGGAACACGCCTATGATCTCCTCATCGACGAGGGCTACATCGAGGCGCGCGAGCGCAGCGGCTACTTCGTCTGCTATCGCTCGGAGGACGCCTTCCCCGTCGCGGGTGGGTCCATGGTCTCAGCATTGGCCCAGGCAGAAGGCGCACCGGCGACGGATCAGTACGAGGCCGCGGCAGCGGAGCTCTCCTTCGCGGGCTTCGCACGGACGATGCGGCGGGTGCTGTCGGAATATGCGGAGGAATGCATGCAGCGCTCGCCGAACGAGGGCACACTCTACTTCCGCGAGAGCATCGCGCGCTATCTGCAGCGGAGCCGGGGCATCCATGTTGATGTTTCGCAGATCATCGTGGGGGCCGGATCCGAGTACCTCTACAGCCTGATCGTGCAGATGCTTGGGCGTGAGCGGGTCTATGCGCTGGAGGATCCTTCCTATGAAAAGATACGGCGGGTGTATGAGGCGAACGGCGCGCACTGTGAACTTCTGAAGCTCGGGCGGCATGGCATTCACTCGAGCGAGCTCCGGCGTTCGGACGCCGGTGTGCTTCATGTAACGCCCTTCGACTCCTATCCGAGTGGTGTGACGGCGACGGCCGGCAAGCGGCAGGAGTACATCTCCTGGGCGAAACAGCGACAGGCGATGATCATCGAGGATGATTACGCCTCCGAATTCTCACCATCGACGAAATCGGAGGACACGCTCTTTTCGCTCGCACCGGAGGAGACGGTCATCTATATGAACACCTTCACGAAGACCATCTCGCCGGCGATTCGAACCGGCTATATGTTGCTTCCGAAGAAGCGGGCGGCGGAGCTGAAGGCGAGGATCAGCTTCTACTCCTGCACGGTTCCGACCTATGATCAGTATGTGCTCGCGGAGTATCTGAACAGCGGTGCCTTCGAACGATATATCAACCGGGTGCGCCGGAAACGTCGTCAGGAACGGAAAAAACTGATATAATATATGTCATAAAAGGAGGTGCCTTATGGGACTGATCAAGAATATGAAAACCACTCATCTGATCTGGGAGATTTCGGGTGAATTCCTGCACTATACGGCGATCGCGAGCCTCATCTGCTCCATCGACCAGATGTTCAAGACGGCGATTGATACAGAGCCGGCAGAGAACTTCCCGCGGGAGATGCCGGGCACGAAGGGCTATGTGCAGATCATGCGAGCGCATAACCCGGGCTTCTCGAAGGGGCATCTCAAGGAGTATCCGGAATTCGTAAAGCTGAGCTCCATGGCCGCGGTCGGCTTCCTCGCCGGTGGCCTCCAGTACCTGACCGCCTACTTCCCGAAGCGTTATAAGCTCCGGAAGCTCGGCATGTCCATCGTGATCGGCGGTGCGCTCAGCAACGTTCTCGACCGCGGAATGCACGGCGAAGTCACAGACTATCTGAACATCCGCGTCGGCAGCCTGAAGAAGATCATCGTCAACATCGGGGACATCGCGATCTGTCTCGGTGGCGCGCTGTATGCCCTCGCTTCGATTTTCGGAAGAGACGATTAGTTACAGTTTAGACAAGGGGACCCGGAGGGGCGGCAATGGAGGCGCCTGTCTCTTATACACAT
>CALAOB010000112.1 GCA_937927445.1 uncultured Oribacterium sp.
CAAAGATCTCGCGGTAGTCAGTTAGCGCGCTCAGCTAACACTGAGCGCTTACCTTAAATCACCTTTAGTGTAGCTTATTTGAAAAGTTCACAATGAATTCCTCGGATCGAAAGGAGGCAGTATATGAAAAAACTGGTGATTGCAGCAGGCGGAATCGTGATTGTGATCGTAGCAGGGTTCTTCCTGTACCGTCATTTTGTTATAAACAGCATTATGGACGGACCCTTCATGGAGAACATAAGCCCGGATGAAAGTGAGACGGAGACGGAGACAGTGAGCGATCCGGAACCAGCGTCTGCGTCCGTTCCAGAAGCGGTGTCTGCTCGGGCGCTGCCCGAAACAGCAGCTCTCGTGGAGTTTTCCTGGCATCAGAGTGCGATGAGCCATGACGACTGTTTCGATTTCTGGATGAAGACCACGGAGGAGAATCCGGAGACCCCGTATCTGTATTGCTCCTATACCGACCCGGAAACACGTGAGCGCATCGATCTCGGAGATGAGATGTTCATCTACAGAGCCGGACGGCAGAAGAAGGCCGGAGCTGAAGTGGCCACAGAAACGGAGGACGAGCGCTGTCCGAAGATCCCTTACGAGCGCTGGCAGGAGCTCGCCGACTTCCTGCGGAAGGCGGAGCTGGCACCTTACCACGATCCGGACCCGAATCTTCTCGACGCCACCGACAGTAAGCTGGAGCTCACCTGGACTGCGGACGGACAGCAGATCACAGAAAGCTTCGATGGCAGATCTGCCGACGGCCTGCTCGAGCTGCTGCAGGATATCACCCGTGGGGTCTGACCCCATTACGAAATTCTTAAGAAAAGAAGTGCGGAGATTCGTCTCCGGCACTTCTTTTTCGTATCTTAAAAATCTGTAAAACGAAGTGAAATTTATTAAGAAATTGTGGTGAAACCGTAAGATGTGCGATATTGATATTAAGAATTTAATTCTGTAATATGGATGATAGAAGAAGATATTTTTATATCAAAACGTTCGCAATTGCAGGTTCGATGCGAAGCCGACACACAGCAGGCCACCTCGCTTACTTATGCCGACTGCCTTTGCACTCTACGATGAAAGGAGCATCCTATGAAGCACCGTACATTTAAACTTTTCGCTTCGGCTGTGATTCTCGCGGCACTGACCTCATTCACCGCACTGGCAGCCACAGCGATCAACGCTGTAAACTTCACCTTTACGATCGACGGCGATACGAACATCGCGGACGGCTATAACGAGCCGACGATCGACGTCAGCTCCCAGTATGGCTACGAGGTGTTCGACTGCACAGTTTCCGCCAGCGACACGTCCCTCGCTTCAGGTAAGAACCCGGTGAGCTATACATTGACCCTCACCGCGGACCGGGGATACTACTTCCCGAACGCAAACAGCATCCAGGTGACCGGAAACGGCATCACCGAGATCACGAAGAAAACGACGAGCGGCTGGGACGACAGTGAGCTGACTATCAAGTTCAAGGCCTATCCGTATGTCCGCCTCGCGGCACCGTCCTTCGAGACCGATTTCGACAGTGTGAAGGGCAGCAAATCGAAGTCCCAGTCCAGCGGGCGGGATACCTCTGTAAGCATTAACAAAAATGGCGCGTCGAAGATCGAGTTCGTCGTGAGCTACGTCGATCAGGACGGCGAGTACCGGACGAAGGGCGGCAGCGTCTCCGGCTCCACGATTCAGGTCGGCAGTTACAACAAGCAGTACACCGGCAGCAGCAAGTATAAACAGTCCGCTTATATCCGCGGCATCGCGATCCGCGCGGCAGATGCGAAGAGCTCGAACCCGCATCTCGCGCCGAGTAAATGGGTTTACATCTCCGGCGGCATCACCGGCATCGACACCGACGAGTACTTCACCGACTATTCGACCTGGTACGACGTGCTCGCGCGTAGCGGCGGCTCCGGCAGCACCACTTCACCATCGACCGGTGGAAGCGCAGGCGGCAACGTAAGTGGCAACGGCTGGCAGGTGATCAACAACTACTGGTACTACTTCAGCAACGGTCGGATGATGACCGGCTGGGTCTTCGACGGCAGCAACTGGTACTACTGCAATCCGCAGAGCGGCGCGATGATGGCAGGCTGGATCCAGGATCCGACCGGTCACTGGTTCCTTCTGAATCAGGCACATGACGGCAGTTACGGACGGCTTCTGTCCGGCTGGCAGCAGGATGGCGGTCGCTGGTTCTACCTGAATCCGAACCACGACGGTACCTTCGGTGCCCTTCAGACGGGCTGGCTCAATGTAAACGGCCAGTGGTACTATCTTAACCCGAATCATGATGGAAGCTTCGGATCCGTGATGACCGGCTGGCTAAATCTCAACGGCGCATACTACTACCTCGACCCGAACAGCGGCAACCCGCGCGGCGTGATGACAACCGGCACGAAGTACATCGACGGACGCGTCCGCATCTTCGGCTCGGACGGCGTACTGATCCGCTGAGAACCGAATATATCTGCATATAATACAAAAGGGGATGCATCGCTGCATCCCCTTTTCTGTTAACTTATTCCTGTACAGCTTCCATGTTGGCCGGGAGGATCAGGTTCAGAATGATCGCCACGACGAAGACGACGGCGACGCAGTTCTGCGCGAAGACGGTCTGGATGATATCCGGGAAGATCGCGAAGAGGTCCTGACACTGGGTGAAGCCGAGTCCGATACTGAGGGACAGGGCAGCGATGACGGTGTTCCGCTGCGAGAAGCCGCACTTACTGATCATCTGAAGACCGCTGACGACGATGGTACCAAACATCATGATGGTACAGCCGCCGAGTACAGCATCCGGAAGAGTGGCGAGGAGCGCACCGAACATCGGGAAGATACCGGCGAGGATCATAATCACGGCACCGGTCGCGATGGTGAAACGGTTGACGACCTTCGTCATCGCAACGAGTCCGACGTTCTGGCTGAATGAGGTGATCGGCAGGCAGCCGAAGAGTGAGGACAGCGAGCTGATGAAGCCGTCGCAGCAGATGGAGCCGGAGGTTTCCTTCTCGCTCGCATCACGGCCTAAACCGGACGCCGCCAGCGCGGAGGTATCACCGATGGTCTCCGTCGCGGAAACCAGGAAGATCAGGATGGTCGAGAAGATCGCATCCGCACGGAACTCCATATGGAACGGCATCAGCTGCGGGATTGCAATGATCGAGGTGCTTGCAAGCGAAGAGAAGTCGACCATGTGCATGCAGACCGCCACGATGTAGCCGACGATCAGACCGAAGAGTACGGAAAGCTGCTTCCAGAAGGACTTCGCGAAGATGTGGAAGAGGATGCAGCAGGTCAGCGTGATGAGGCCGAGGATCCAGTTCTGCGCAGAACCGAAGTCCGCACTGCCGGAGCCGCCACCGAAGGATGCCGCACCGACGCTCAGCAGTGAGAAGCCGATGGCGGTGACGACCGTCGCGGAAACGATCGGCGAGATCAGCTTGATCCAGTACTTCGCGAAGAGACCTAGGATACCCTCGACGATTCCGCCCACGAGCACCGCGCCCATGATGGCACCATAGCCATACTGTGCACCGATGAAGCAGAAGATCGACACGAAGGTGAAGCTGATACCCATGACGATCGGGAGGCCGGAGCCCAGCTTTCCGAAGAGAGGGAAGAGCTGGACCAGTGTACCGATGCCGGCGATCAGCATTGCACTCTGGATAAGCATCGCGGTCTGAGAGCTCTCGAGTCCGCAGGCACCACCCACGATCAGGATCGGGGCGATGTTTGCGACGAACATCGCAAGGATGTGCTGGAGACCGAACGGGATGGCCTTCATCACCGGGACCTTGCCCTCCAGCGTGTAGATATTACGGATTGAAACGCTTTCTGTCTTGTTACTCATTGATTCCCCCTGTACTACGCTTTACTGCTCACGGAACTGGATCGTACCGTGCTCTGCGTCCATGCTCTCAACGATGGCGAGCGACTCGAGCTGATATCCGAGGTTACGGATGATCCGTCCGCCCTGCTGGAAGCCCTTCTCAACCGCGATGCCGATGCCCTCGACGGTGCCGCCGGCCTGTGCCACGATGGACAGAAGACCCTGCAGTGCGCAGCCGTTCGCGAGGAAATCATCGATGATCAGCACGTGATCCTCCGGGCTCAGGAACTTCTTTGACACGATGACCTGATTCTTACGCTTATGGGTGAAGGACTCCACCTCTGCAGCATACACATCACCGTCGATGTTCAGGCTCTGGGACTTCTTCGCGAAAACCACCGGTACATGAAAGTGGTTCGCTACGATACAGGCAATGCCGATACCGGAAGCCTCGATGGTGAGGATCTTATTGATCGGCTTTCCGTCGAAACGGCGCTTGAACTCCTCGCCCATCTGATTAAACAGATCGATATCCATCTGATGATTCAGAAAGCTGTCGACCTTCAGGATATTCCCTTCCTTCACGATACCGTCTTTTGCGATACGCTCTTCTAAAAAATTCATGATCATCCTTCCTCCATAAATGAAATTGACACCATTCCTATCAGTATGCCAAACGCAAAGCAAAAAATAAACTGTAATTATGTAAGAAAAAAATATAAAATTATGCTATACTTATATAGGTATAGTCTGCAAAACGGGCAGACGTTTCTACCAGGCGCCAAACAGCTTGACTACCATTACGATAGTCAGCTTTTTTTATGCCATTTCACACGCATGCAGGGCGCCTCGAGGGGCTTCATGCCCCCGTACCGAAGTGATGGATCCAGACGAAACCGCCCGCAAACAGCGGAGGTACGTCTCGCGTCCGTAACGAAGCGTAGGAAATAAATTTTATGTCGGAGGTAATCCCATGAGTATGTATGATGTCTTAATTATCGGTGCGGGCCCAGGTGGTATTTTCACTGCCTACGAGCTGATCGAGCGCCGTCCGGATCTGAAGATCGCGATTTTCGAGCACGGTCACGAGCTCAGCCGTCGGAAGTGCCCGATTGATGGCGAGAAGATCAAGTCCTGTATCCACTGTAACTGCTGCTCGATCATGAGCGGTTTCGGCGGTGCCGGTGCCTTCTCCGATGGAAAGTACAACATCACCAACGATTTCGGTGGCACGCTCTACGAGTATATCGGCAAGAAGACCGCAATCGAGCTGATGGAGTATGTCGATAAGATCAACCTCAAGTTCGGTGGCGAGGGAACGAAGCTCTACTCGACCGCCGGCACGAAGTTTAAGAAGACCTGCATGCAGCATGGTCTCCACCTCCTCGATGCATCCGTTCGTCACCTCGGCACCGACATCAATTATGTCGTGCTCGAGCACCTCTATGATCACCTGAAGGACAAGGTCGATTTCTTCTTCGACTGCTGCATCGACACCGTCGAGAAGATCGACGAGGGCTATAAGGTCCATAGCGGTGAGCGCTCCTTCGAAGGAAAGAAGTGCGTGATTTCTGCCGGTCGAAGCGGCAGTAAGTGGATGGAGAAGGTCTGTGCGGACCTCGAGATTCCGACGAACTCGAACCGTGTAGACCTCGGCGTACGTGTCGAGCTGCCGGCCGAGATCTTCTCGGATCTCACCGACGAGCTCTACGAGAGTAAGATCGTCTACCGTACCGAGAAGTACGAGGATAACGTCCGCACCTTCTGTATGAATCCGAAGGGTGCCGTGGTCAATGAAAACACCAACGGCATCGTCACCGTAAACGGCCACAGCTATGAGGATCCCGCGAAGCAGACGAAGAACACGAACTTCGCACTGCTCGTGGCGAAGCACTTCTCCGAGCCGTTCAAGGATTCGAACGAGTACGGTGAGAGCATCGCGCGTCTCAGCAACATGCTTGGCGGTGGTGTCATCGTGCAGCGTTTCGGTGATCTCATCCGTGGTAAGCGGAGTACCGAGCAGCGTATCCGGGAGTCTTTCACCGTACCGACGCTGAACGCAGCTGCCGGCGACCTGAGCCTCGTGCTCCCGAAGCGTATCCTCGACGGCATCATCGAGATGATCTATGCTCTCGATAAGGTCGCACCGGGTACGGCCAATGACGACACCCTGCTTTACGGTGTCGAGGTCAAGTTCTACAACATGGAGGTCGAGGTCGACGAGAACCTCATGACCCGTCACGACGGACTCTACGTGATCGGTGACGGCAGTGGTATCACCCACTCCCTGTCACACGCCTCCGCAAGTGGCGTATATGTCGCACGTCAGCTGACGAAATAAAAAAGAATCGTGATGATGTAAACTCGGAAGCATTGGCGTACAAGCAGCAACGACATGGAGGAACAGAAGTATACCAGGAAGGAGGACGACGATGTTTTGCCCGGAGTGTGGGATCTTGGGCGAAAAACACAGAATCGCATTGATGCGGTAATAAAAAAGCTGGCGCAGAAGCGTCAGCTTTTTGCTATATACGAGATAAAATCTTACATCGAGATCCAGCCGAAGGCGTTTGCGATCGAGCTGATCAGGATGATGGCGGCGAAAACCGGGCAGAGGAAGCGGATCATGAAAGCGAATATCTTCTTCCGCTTGAACGGCGCGTCGTCTACGGTGACCTCCGCTTCGATCTTCTCGACACCGATCACTCTCGAAACGAGCAGGCAGGTGGCGATCGCGGCGATCGGCATCATGACGGTGTTCGTGAGGAAGTCGAAGAAATCCAGGAACTGCATGCCAATGATGGTGACCTCTGCGAGTGGACCGTAGCCGAGGGCGGACAGGCTGCCGAGGGATACGATGATGAGGCCGATGATGGTCGTCGACTTCTTACGGCTCCACTTGAACTCATCCTCGAAGGTCGAAACGGCACTCTCGGTCAGTGCGATGGAGCTCGTGAGGGCGGCGAACAGCACCAGGACGAAGAACATCACACCGGTAAGCGTTCCGAAGCCCATACTTGCGAAGACCTTCGGGATCGTGATGAACATGAGGGACGGACCTGCCTGAAGGGTCGCGGCATCACCACCGCTGAAGGCAAAGACCGCCGGGATGATCATGAGACCCGCCATGATGGCGATCGCGGTATCGAAGATCTCGACCTGCTCGGTCGCCGCTTCGATTTCGGTTTCTTTCCGCATGTAGGAGCCGAAGGTGACGAGGATACCCATGGCGATCGACAGAGAGTAGAACATCTGGCCCATCGCGGTCACGACGGTCATCCAGGAGAAGTTCTTCACATTCGGTACGAGGAAATACTTCACACCCTCGATGGCACCTGGTCTCGTCACGGAATAGACCGCGATGATTACGGATAACACGACGAGAATCGGCATCATGAACTTCGATACACGCTCGATTCCGTTCTGCACACCGGCATAGATGATGGCGATGACGATGCCGGAAAAGACGATGAAGCAGATCTCCGGTGAAAGGCCGCCGGAGATGAACGCACCGAAGTAGCCGTCCTGTGCCACGAGCTGTGTCTTTCCAGTGAGGTACTCGGCGAGGTACTTGATGACCCAGCCGCCGATGACAGAGTAATATGGCACGATGAGGATCGGAATGATTGCATTGATCCAGCCACCGAGGGAAAGCCACTTCGACTTTCCGAAACTGTCGTACGCACCGACCGGACTCTTCTTCGTCATACGTCCGAGTGCGGTCTCGGCGATGATCATCGTGTAGCCGAAGGTCATCGCAAGGAAAATGTAGACGATCAGGAAGATACCTCCACCATACTTCGCCGCGAGGTATGGAAATCGCCAGATATTACCGAGTCCTACGGAAGCACCTGCTGCCGACAGAACGAAACCGATCTTGCCTGAGAAAGAGCTTCTCTTTTTATGCTGATTCATGATTTAATGTCTCCCCTTTGATTTAAAGCACTAAAGTCAAACATTAGCATAAAGCGCTATGGTAAACAAGCTTTTATATAAAAATAAATTTTGTCTTTCATAACTCGAGTTACAGTTCAGACAGGGGGACTCGGAGTACTGTGCCTCCGTTGCCGCCCCATCCAGGTCCCCATCGCTGAACTGTTACTTTTTTACCCTCTTATTTGGTATAAAATTCACAAATTTCTTGTATTAGCCTTTTATTTTTAGTAGAATACTAACTAATGAAATACTTCGTATGCACAGGAGGGAAAGACTTATGAAGGTATATGACACCGGAAACATACGTAACGTTGTCCTTTTGGGACATGGTGGCGCAGGAAAGACGACCGTAGCAGAGGCACTCGCTTACGTTACAGGCGTAACCACCAGAATGGGAAGCGTTCCTGAGGGCAACACAGTTTCGGATTACGACAAGGAAGAAATCAAGAGAAAGTTTTCGATTTCCGCGACCACCGTTCCGATCGAGTATAAGGGTGAGCACGGAGATCTCAAGATCAATATACTGGACACTCCGGGTTATTTTGATTTCGTGGGCGAGGTGGAGGAAGCCGTTTCTGTAGCGGACGCAGCCATCATCGTCGTGAACTGTAAGGCAGGCATCGAGCCGGGCACACTGAGAGCCTGGGACATCTGTGAGAAGTTCCGCATCCCACGTCTTTTCTTCGTGACGAACATGGATGACGACCACGCATCCTTCCGTCAGCTGGTACTGAATCTGGAGAAGCAGTTCGGACGTTCCGTCGCACCGTTCCAGATCCCGATCCGCGAAAATGAAAAGTTTGTCGGCCTCGTAAACGTCGTAAAGATGGAGGGCCGTAAGTTCACAAAGCCGAACGAGTACGAGCCTTGCGAGATTCCGGAGTACGTAAAGAAGAACCTCGGTATCGCAAGAAATGCACTTCTTGAGGCCGTTGCAGAGACCTCCGACGAGTTCATGGAGAAGTACTTCGGTGGTGAGGAGTTCACCGTCGAGGAGATCCAGACCGCACTTCGTCAGAACGTGAAGACCTGCAGCATGGTTCCGGTACTCATGGGCTCCGGGCTGAACGTACAGGGCTTCAATGTCCTTCTTCAGGTCATCGACAAGTACTTCCCGGCACCGGATGAGTTCGAGACCGTCGGCGTCGATGTATCGAACGGCGAGCGTTTCACCGCAAAGTATAATTCCGACGCAACCCTGACCGCAAAGGTATGGAAGACCATCGTGGATCCGTTCCTCGGAAAGTACTCCCTCATGAAGGTCTGCACCGGTACCCTGAAGCCAAACTCTGAGGTCTATAACGTAAACAAGGAAACCACCGAGAAGATCGGTAAGATCTACGTCCTTCGCGGCAAGGAGTCCATCGAGGTTCCGGAGCTGAAGTCCGGTGACATCGGTGCCGTTGCGAAGCTCAGCGTGACCGCAACCGGTGATACCATGGCGGTTCGTAATGCACCGATCATGTACCACGGCCCGCAGTTCTCGACCCCATATACCTTTAAGGCATACGCCGCAGAGAACAAGACCGAGGAAGATAAGCTCGCGACCGCACTCGCTCGTATGATGGAAGAGGACAAGACCCTCAAGACCGTTTCCGATCCGGAGAACCGTCAGTCCCTCATCTATGGTATCGGCGACCAGCAGCTCGACGTCGTGGCGTCCGAGATCAAGGAGCGCTACAACGTAACCCTCGTCCTTTCGAAGCCTCGTTTCGCATATCGCGAGACCATCAAGAAGAGCGCGAAGGTACAGGGCAGATATAAGAAGCAGTCCGGCGGACACGGCCAGTTCGGTGATGTTATCATGCAGTTCGAGCCGTCCGGCGACCTCGAGACCCCGTATGTATTCGAGGAGCAGGTATTCGGCGGATCCGTTCCGAAGAACTACTTCCCGGCGGTTGAGAAGGGCGTACAGGAGGGCTGTGAGAAGGGTCCTCTGGCCGGATATCCGGTTGTCGGCGTCAAGGCAATCCTCCTCGATGGTTCCTACCATCCGGTGGATTCCTCCGATATGGCGTTCAAGACCGCGTCGAACATGGCGTTTAAGGATGCCTTCATGAAGTGTCAGCCGATTCTTCTCGAGCCGATCGCATCCATCAAGGTCACGGTTCCGGATGCCAATACCGGCGATATCATGGGCGATATGACGAAGCGCCGCGGCAGAGTCCTCGGTATGGAGTCGATCGGCCAGGGCAAGCAGGTCATCCAGGCTGAGGTTCCGATGTCGAACCTCTATGGCTATGGCACCGACCTTCGTTCTATGACCGGCGGTACCGGCGATTATGAGTACAGCTTCGCCCGCTATGAGCAGGCGCCGGGCGACGTTCAGAACAAGATCGTCGAAGAGAACGCAGCACAGGGAAACTAAACTACTGTCATACGTCGTAAGTATTTCCGGGCAATGTCTACATCCGACATTGTCCGGATTTTTCTGTCTGAATCAGGGTGCACGGGCGGTGATGGCTGTTCTGGCATAAACATTGGCAGTCTGGTGAAGCATCCCGATGGAGGCATTGGCCTGAACAGCTTGCATTTTTTCGTAAATTTCAGCATTCGGATTGCAATAAAGGCGTCGAAATTTTATACTTTAAGGGACCAAAATGTCGATTTAACGGATGAAATAAAGAGATTGAGCAGGTTGAGACTATGATTTTTGAAGAGATTTTCATGGCGAATGGTGCCGCTATCATCATGATGGCGTTTCTGTTGTTCTGCCGACATCGAAACAGAGAAAGCATACATGGGGATGACCGGATCTATGACTGGATGACGATCATCACGTTGCTGGGGGCCGTGATCGACACCCT
The DNA here is from genome assembly GCA_937927445.1 of uncultured Oribacterium sp. Classification (GTDB taxonomy): domain Bacteria; phylum Bacillota; class Clostridia; order Lachnospirales; family Lachnospiraceae; genus Oribacterium. Next base: position 10,573 of record CALAOB010000112.1, read on the forward strand.
CACCTTCCTCGTGGATGGGCAGAGCTTCGTCGGCGCGCGCTTCCTCAACTACCTCACGAACAACCTGTCTTATATAGGCACGGTCGGTGTCGGTTTCCTCTGGTGCCTCTATGTAGACCTGCATATCTATAAGAACCATGCACGGTATCGGCGGAACCTCCGCTACGTCGCGATTCCGTTCCTGTTCGAGATCGTCTGTCTCCTGTATAACCTGCGCGGGACCGGCTTCATGTTCACGATTTCAGCGGACAATATCTACAGCCGCGGATTTTACTCGATCATCGGGTATATTTCGATCTATCTGTATCTGCTCTACAGCATTTATCTCGTATACCACTCGAAGGAAGAGGGCGTGAACCTCGATTTCTTCCCGATTTTCTACTTCATGGGACCTTGTGTACTCGGGATCATCATACAGTTCCTGCGTTACGGTATCACGAGCTCCTGGATTTCGGTCGCCATTTCGCTTACCTTCGTGCAGATGCAGGTGTACTCCGAGAATATCTCGACGGACTCGCTGTCGGGACTCTATAATCGGCGTTACCTCGACCGCGTGCTCGCAAATAAAGAACGATTATCGCGATTCTCCATCTACGGGATCATGATGGATGTCAATGACTTCAAGCAGATCAACGACCGCTACGGTCACAGTATGGGTGACCAGGCAATCCGTGTGATGGGCAACATCCTCGCGAAGTCTCTTCCGGACGGCGGGATCCCGATCCGCTATGCCGGCGATGAGTTCGTGGCGCTGCTGATCTGTGAAGATCCGAACGCGGTCTTCGAAACCATGACGGAAATCAACCGTCGCCTCGATGTCTTCAACCGCTCCGGCGCGGAGCCGTTTAAGATCAGCGTCTCGATGGGCCAGGCGAAACTCACCCCAGGCGACACCGAGACCTTCCTCCGCGAGATGGACGAGCGGATGTATGAGGAGAAGCGGCGCTATCATCAGCTGATACATGAGTGATTAAGTGATTTCATGCTTTCAGAGCCCCGGAGGGCCGGACACATCAGCACAGTACTTCGAGCTCGGAAGACTCTAAAATCCCATCCCTAAGAAGTACTAGGCCCTCTGCAATCGCTGAGTTTTCCTGATGAAAACTCAGCGTTGACAGAGGGTTCCAAGGAGAGATACACCAAGTACTTCTAAGGGATGGGATTTTGATTCTTCACGACCTCTCCGTATGGCTTCTGTGTCCGGTCCTCCGGGGCTCTGCCTGAACGATATCGACACCATAAATGCAATTCTTGCAAAATAGTAGCGCTCATATTAGAATAAAAGGATGTTTTGATATTAAATTCGAGGTGGTATGCGTATTTGATGACAGTGCTGTGACGCAGGAGTGTGATGCGCGGTTAAGAATACGGGAGACCTCGATCAAAAAGGAGTATTATGGTCAGAATAGCAATCGACTGTATGGGTGGTGACAATGCGCCTTCCGCAATCATGGATGGTGCGCTTCGTTCCCTTGCAGCTACAAAAGATACGAAGCTTTTTCTTTTCGGTCCGGAGGGGCTTCTGAAGGAGGAGCTTCAGAAGAACGCGAAGGCAGCGGGTGTGTCTGAGGCGGAGCTCACAGAGCGTGTTGAGATCTGTGATGCGGCGGAGGTGATCTCTCTGCATGAGGCGCCGGTGCTTGCGATCCGTCGTAAGAAGGATTCCAGCATCGTGAAGGCGCTTCATTTCGTGAAGGAGGGCCATGCGGATGCCTTCATTTCCGCGGGTTCCAGTGGCGCGATTCTCGCCGGCGGCCAGCTTATCATCGGTCGCGCGAAGGGTGTGCCGCGTCCACCGTTCGGCGCACTGATTCCGACCAGCAAGGGCGTGACCCTGCTGCTCGACAGTGGTGCCAATGTTGACGCCAAGCCGGAGTGGCTGGTCCAGTACGCGAAGATGGGCTCCATCTATATGAAGGAGGTCTGCGGTATCCAGAACCCGACGGTCGGCCTCGTCAATGTCGGTGCCGAGGAGGAGAAGGGCAATGCCCTCGTGAAGGAGACCATGCCGCTTCTCAAGGAAGTGAAGGACATCAACTTCATCGGCTCCTGCGAGGCACGTGAGATTTCCTTCGGTGCCTGCGACGTCGTCGTATGTGACGCCTTCGTCGGCAACTGCATCCTGAAGATGTATGAGGGCGTCGGCAAGATGCTCCTCGGAGAGATCATGAGCGCCATCAAGTCCACCCCGATCTCCCTCATCGGCGGTGCACTCATCAAGGGCACCCTCAAGGGCACGATGAAGAAGTTCGATGCGAAGCAGTACGGCGGCGCGCCGATCCTCGGTCTCCGTGGCCTCGTCGTGAAGGTCCACGGCAACACCGACGGTCGCGAAATCACCCACGCCATCCAGCAGTGCTACGACTTCGTGCACGCCGACGCGGTCCAGAAGATCGCCGCCAGCATCGAAGCCGAGAACGCCCGCGCGGAAGAAGCCGCGCAGCCGACCGAATCTTAAGAATTTCGTAAGGGGGTCTGACCCCATTAAAATTTCATAAACAAAATCTAAAGTGAAAGTTTACGGGGTCAGACCCCATTAAATTTTTATAAACAGAATCTAAAGTTTCAGTTTATGGGGTCAGACCCCATAAACTGGAGCCCACAACCGACCGGCGAACCGGTCAGATAGGAGAAGCTATGGAATTTGAGAAGCTGAAGCAGATTATCGTGAAGGAGGTGCCGCGTGTGGATCCGGCGAAGATCACCCCAGAGGCGCGCTTCGTGGATGACCTCGAGATGGACTCTCTCGACGTCGTACAGGTCGTGATGGCCATCGAGGACACCTTCGGTATCCAGGTACCGGATGACGCCACCGAGCACATGAGCACCGTTCAGGATGCGGTCGACGCCATCAGGGAAGCGGTCAACAATTAATTTCATTATCAAATCGATCAATAATTGATTTTGGAATCTTGAACTGAAGAAGCAGGAGCTTGGAGGGCACAAGCTTGCGCATTCAAAGAACAGGTTCCAGCGTAGTGTCCGCGTCAGGCATGCAGACTTGTTCTGCATAGCCGGACACGGACACTACACTGGGTTCTGTACTTTGAATTAAGGTTTATCACGGGGGTGCCCGTAGGGCGGGGCCTCCGTGATGCCATAGTGGCGAACGTATTCAGAGTTTTGCCATAGGCAAAACAACCTTACGCTGTGCCCTCCATGTCATGCTTCTGGAGTAAAGGAGATTTATGGAACAGAATTTAGATGTTTTACAGGAGGCGATCGGCTATCGCTTCAGGGATGTGTCTCTTCTGAAGCATGCGTTGACGCATCCTTCGTATAGTAATGAGAGTGGGGAGCCGAAGGAGGCTTCGAATCAGCGTCTGGAGTTTCTCGGGGATGCTGTGCTGGAGCTGGTTTCCAGTGTATTTCTTTTTAACCGCCGTCCGGTGATTCAGGAGGGTGTCATGACCAAGATTCGTGCCGCACTGGTATGTGAACCGACGCTCGCAGAGGCAGCCCGAAAGGTGAACCTTGGTGATTACATCATCCTCGGAAAGGGCGAGGCGCGGGAAGGCATCAACCGTCGGGATTCCGTCATTTCGGACGCCTTCGAGTCCGTGATCGGCGCGATGTACCTCGATGGAGGCTTCGCACCGGCGGAGAAGTTCGTGTGTCGTTTCGTGCTCTGCGACATCGAGAACGCAGGGCTCTATCGTGATGCGAAGACGGTGCTTCAGGAGTATGTGTCGCAGAATAAGAAGACCCTCGAGTACCGTGTCATCGAGGAATCCGGTCCATGTCACGACCGTTACTATCGTGTCGAGGCGGTGATCGACGGGGAGGCCTACGGGATCGGCGAGGGCTCCAGCAAGAAGAAGGGCGAGCAGGGCGCTGCGTACCAGACATTAAAGCGTATCAAGGCGGAAACAGGTTATGTATTTAAAATCTATTGAGATTCAGGGCTTCAAGTCCTTTGCGAACAAGACGGTCCTGGATTTCAGTAAGGGCATCACGGGCATCGTCGGCCCGAACGGCTCCGGAAAGTCGAACATCTCCGACGCGGTGCGCTGGGTACTCGGCGAGCAGAAGGTGAAGCAGCTGCGTGGAAGCTCCATGCAGGACGTCATCTTCGCCGGCACGCAGCTTCGCCGCCCGCAGAGCTCCGCCTTCGTGGCGATCACCCTCGATAATTCCGACCGTATCCTGAACATCGACTACGACGAGGTGACGGTTTCACGTCGTCTCTACCGCTCGGGCGAGTCCGAGTACATGCTGAACGGCACCGAGTGTCGTCTGAAGGACATCAACGAGCTCTTCTACGATACCGGTATCGGTAAGGACGGCTACTCCATCATCGGGCAGGGCCAGGTCGACAAGATCCTCTCCGGTAAGCCGGAGGAGCGTCGTGACCTCTTCGATGAGGCGGTCGGCATCGTGAAATTCAAGCGCCGGAAGGCCCTCGCAGAGAAGAAGCTCAGTGACGAGGAAGCGAACCTCACGCGTGTGACGGACATCCTCACCGAGCTCGAGCGCCAGGTCGGCCCGCTGAAGCGGCAGTCCGAGCAGGCCCGTGAGTACCTGTCGATCCGTGACGAGCTCGTAAACGCCGACGCGAACCTCTTCGTGCGCGACATGGAGGACACACTGAAGGGCCTCGACACGGTAAATGCCAATGCAGACACCGTGGAACAGGACCTCGCCGCGATCAAGCAGGAGTCCGAGCAGCTGAATGGCAAGTACAACGAGCTCGAGGATCAGATCCACGCCCTCGATGAGAAGCTCCAGCAGGCGAAGGACACCGTCAGTCAGTCGGATGTCCTGAAGACGAACCTGCAGGGACAGATCGATGTCCTGAACGAGCAGATCAACACCGAAAAGAACAACGCACTGCACTACACGCAGCGCATCAACGCCCTCGGAAAGGACGTCTTCGACCGCATCGCGCAGATCGAGGATAACCGGAGTCTCCTCCGCTGGATCCGCGAGCAGATCACCTTCATCCGCGACAACAAGGCGGCGACCGACGAGATGATGGAAAACATCGACCTCGATCTCGAGATGATCGGCTCCACGATGGACGAGACCGAGCTCACCGTGTCGAGCTGCATGGGTTCGGACTTCGAGCTCGAGGAGCGCCCGGTAAAGGACGCCGAAGCGAGCTCCCCGGTGAAGAATGACCGCTTCCTCACGAACATCGAGGACCAGCGGAAGGAGCTCCAGGCACTGAACGCGCGCCTCGAGGAGGTCAATGCCATCATCGCGAGTGATACCGCGCTGGTGGATCGGCTCGGCACCGAGAATCAGCAGCTGCGTGAGCGGATCGTCGAGAAGAACCGTGAGCTCGATCGGCTCAAGAACCGTCTTGAGACCCTGCGGAACCTCGCGGAGCGCTACGAGGGCTACGGCAATGCGGTCAAGATGGTCATGGACCAGCGCGACCGGCGGCGTGGTATCCTCGGCGTCGTGGCGGACCTCATCGAGGTGCCGGCGAAGTACGAGACC
>CALAOB010000113.1 GCA_937927445.1 uncultured Oribacterium sp.
AATGGTCGTTCTCTATTTATTATCTAGGTTTTCCTACAAAAACTTTACGCTGGCAAACAGACTATATTAAGCGGTTTACCTCCAGGTTTTTCAAGACATTCACACTGATATGATGTCGCAGAATTTTTTTGAACAGTTACATTTATCCGTACATTTTTTGTATCTAATTAGAAACTGCAATAAAGCGCTGACCTGCCACCGCACAGATCAGCGCTTTTCCTCTATAATCGCATGCCAATGCAGGCTCCTCTACTGTCGTCTCCGCCCGCACTCGTCAAACGTCCGCTTCAGTTCCTTCTGCACATACACCACTGTTCCGAACAGCACGCAGAACTGCGCAAGCACCATCACCAGTGCCAGCGTCCCAAGGGTTTCCTCGCCGGCCTTCGCGAATGGCAGCTGCACAAACACGGACAGCGCCAGCGAGATCCATCCGGTTTTCCACCATAGCCTCCCGCAGCACGCATGCGCAAACGCCCAGGTATCCCCTTTTTGTCAAATATTATATAACATTTCTAGGCTATCTCTTGTTTTCTTCCTGAAGCAGTTCATCCAACGCCTGAACCAGTGACCGCTCTTCCGATGTATCAGAAATTTTAAAGGCATCCTTTGTCTTCTGATTACTCTTTATGATCTCCTTAATCGCATCTTCTTTTACTACATCTTCATATTTCGACGCAATATACTGTAGTGTCTGCTTGGTCGTCCTCTCATCAGCCTGAACTTTGGAATACAACTCTGCATTGTGTTCATATTGCGAAAGAATGTCTTCAAATAAATCCTTTATCGTTTCATCCACATGATCCCAGCCGCCATACAGATTCTGCATCGCCGTATCCACCATTTCCTTTGAAATCGGCTCTCCCTTATCTCTGGATTCAGCGAGAATACCGATGATATCCGAAAGATCATTTTTATACAGTCGTCCCGACATCAGTTTCATCGCAATCAGGTATTCCTGCTCAATTGCTCGAACCTCCAGCACATGACAGAACGTACGATAATACTTTGAAAACCCACGCAACGCCGGTGTAAAGGATTTTGTATGTTCAAAATCAGAGTTGAGCCAATCCGATGGCAGGTTAAAATGGTCCGCCACTCGTCGTGCCGCTTCTCGTATGGCCCGATCATTAATCATCGCATCAATATCACTAGACATCTCCCGAAATGTATAGTTCTGTACGATAGACGCGCCACCTGCTATGACAATTTCAAAATGCGCATTTCTTCCTTCGAATTTCCTCAACTCCTTCGCCAGCTCATTGAGGTATTTGTCCATATCCTCTTTTCTCATCATGAAATTAAGCGACATGATCCACCCCCTTTTCCATGATATTCGCCCGCTTAAATTCCGGCAAACACTCTTCCATGCACTGCTTCTTCAGCTTCTCCCGTAAATGCACGTCACCGATCATTTCGATATCTTCCGGATACTTTACTTCATCCAGCTTCCAATTCCGCATTTCTTTATATCCATCATATAGAGGAAGCTCTGAAATCCTGCATAAATAGTCCACTGCTGCCACAACATATAAGCCTTTATCATACTGCTTTTCCAGAAAACATCTTTCGGCCAGATGTGATGTGATACAAGAACGTATAAATCTTATCCTTCCCTCTGTCTTAATCTGGTGCTGAAGGTTACTGACAAACGTATTCCATTGCGAATCTCTGATGTATTTATCTGCACAGTATTCACTATAGAGCTCGTCCATAGATACTTTCAAATACTGACTCAAGCTCACAAGTAATTGAACCGACGCCTTGTTAAGATCCGTGATACCTCTCACAATTCTATTAATTGCAGTGAACGGAATGTCCAGGTCTTTTGCCGCCTTATATACCGTTGTATCTTTTGACATAAACATATATTCAAGCATATTCCCGCCTCCTATTATCACATGCAATAATTTCATTTATTATCATACATGATAATAGTAAAAAAAGAAAGCGCTGACCTGCCATCACGCAGATCAGCGCTTTTCTTTTATAATCGCAGGCCAATGCAGGCTCCTCTACTGTCGTCTCCGCCCGCACTCGTCAAATGTCCGCTTCAGTTCCTTCTGCACGTACACCACTGTTCCGAGCAGTACGCAGAACTGCGCAAGCACCATCACCATCACCAGCGCCAGCGTCTCGAGCGTTTCCTCTCCGGCCTTCGCAAATGGCAACTGCACAAGTACGGACAGCGCCAGTGAAATCCATCCGGCTTTCCACCATACCCTCCCGCAGCGCGCATTCGCAAACGCCCATGTATCCGCGTTCTTCATGGAGAGCGCCGTCCGAAACCCCACCCAGTGCGAAATACTCCTCGGCGGACATGTCTTCATCATGTACCCACCGAAAAGCATAACCGCCGGAATGATCAGATTCACTATGAAAATTTCCATGTATTCAAGCATTGACTCATCCTTTCCTGTCCTTCATCGGCGTTTGCCTATTTCATTTCGTTACGTTAAATTTGCCAGGGATCGCATGACGAGATCCACATCCTGATTTTCGAGCTCCTGAATGACATGAAGATAGGTCTTCTGCGTCGTAGTCATGCTGGCATGGCCCAGTCGTCGTGCCACGCTCGCGATGGATACACCCGCATAGAGGAGAATCGAGGCGTGTGTATGGCGCAGTCCATGCACAGAAATCACCGGTATTTCCAGTTTCCGGCAGTAGCGTTCCAGAATGTCATTGACAGTCGAGTTATATACCTTTTCATCACCCACGACGAAGATCGGCTGATTCGGCGGGAGGTCCTTAACGAGCGATGCGAACTGCATGACGATCTGCCAGTCGATCTGAATCTTTCGGACCGAGGATTTGTTCTTTGTCGGTGCGAATCCACCGCCATCCTTATAGTTCCAGGTCTTGCTGATTGACAACGTCTGATGTGCGAAATCAAAATCATCTGGTGTGATGGCCAGCGCCTCCGAGAAACGCATGCCCGTCTTCGCCACAAGCAAAATGAACCAGTCCCAGCTGACGCTCTCTCCTAATCGAAGGCTTTTTAAAAGCGTATGCAGCTCAAACTGGTTCAGATACTTGATTTTCTTACTGGTCGGAGTTCTACCCTTGATAATCACCTTTCTGGTCGGGTCACGCGGGATCAGCCCTTCATCCACTGCATCGAGGACCGCTCCCTTCAGCTGATGATGAAAATCCATCGTCGTCTGACGCTCGTGGTCCTTCGCATATTCATTGATGATCTGCTGATACGCCACGCGCGTAAGATCGCAGAGTCTGAGATCCGGCGCAAGCTTCTCGATCCAGGCGAGGCTCATCTGATATTTCCGGAGGGTCACATCACGGATGGCCCCCTCCTTGTATACAGAAATCCAGTTGCGATAGTACTCCTTTAATTGATCATTTGATTGATATTCACTCGGCATAAAATGCTCCTTTCTACGCCGATGAAGGACCAATCCGTTTTACTGTTTACTTATTTTTCTTCTCCTGCTCCGAAGCGTCCGCATCCGGATCCGGGATATCACAGCCATCACTCAGGATAAACTTCGTAAGCAGCTCATCCACGCGGTTATTCACCATAAATGGCGGCAGCTTCTTACCATCCACCTTCGTAAAGTACGCCTGTGCCTTTTCCTTCACGACAGATCCCTTCAATGCATCGAATCTGCCATACTCGTTCAGCTTGTTTTTCGTCACATGCGCATCCATGATATCGGTCAGAAGCTCTTCGGAAAGCCCGAGGTAATTCACGAGACGCTTTTCCTGCGTCGTCTTCGCATTCTTCGCATACAGGACGATGTAATCACGGAAGGTCTTATCCGGCTCGAGATGCACATCCCCGGTCTGCACATCATGCAGGAAGATATTGGCAAACTTCTGATCTTCCTGTGAGAGGAATGCAAACGACTTATGAAGCTCCGCCAGCGTGTTTTCCAGCTCCTGTGGATCGGTATTTGAATCCAGCTGCTTTTTCCACTTCACGAAGCGTGAGTTCATGTAGTCGTTATCGATCACGCCGGTGCTCTGTTCGGTCAGGTATGGGTCGATCGGGAATGTAATTTCTCCATCTCCGCCGTTTCCATCATCATCCGGAGCACTTTTCGCAAGCTCCTTATATCGCTGCAGAAGAATCTGCCATTTCTCCTCCGTCGGAATCAGTGTGATCGTTCCGGTCTGCGCCACATCATCGGCATCCGTCTTTCTCTCATACTCCGTTTTCTCCCAGCGGAAGCCCTGAATGCGGGCCGCCTGCAGATAGGTGGCAAACTCTCTGAACAGCTTCGCAAACTTCGCCCTCGACGGCACATCCTTCGGCAGCCGGTCCATATCCGGAACATCCGCACTCTTGAAGACCGCGACCATATCCTGATATGTGAGGTTCATGTGCTCCACATTCTCCGGCAGATGATCCGCGAAAAGTCCCTGCGGTCGATCACCGGAATACAGCTTCACGGCATCCTCGATGTTCCGCTTCATCGTATGTGGCATGCGATAGTAGCGAATCGAACCAAACGGCTTTTCATTGATATTAAAGAGACGGTTGGTTCTGGAAAATGCCTGAATCAGATTCTGATACAGCAGCACCTTATCCAGATACAGGGTGTTGATCCACTTCGAGTCGAAGCCCGTGAGCATCTGATTCACGACGATCAGAAGATCGAGCTGTTCCTCCGGCTTCATCCGCACATACGGTCTCTTATGTGCCAGTCGCGCCGATACATCCTTCTTAAAAGCCGCATATCCAGCGATATCGAAGTTCTGTCCGTACAGCTGGTTGTAGTCCTCCAGCATTTCCTTGATGCCGTCTTCCTTCGCCAGGGTCTTTTCGCCGCCCTTATTATCGATCGTCGGGTCAAAGAGACAGGTCAGCTTCAGCTCCGGATAGTTCTTTCGGAACTTCCGATAGTACTGTACTGCCTCAGGAATACTGGACGTCGCCATGATTGCATGAAACTTATAGTTCCGGCTCAGCGTCAGCCAGTTCTCCATCATGTCATCGATCACCGCATTCTGATAATCGTCGGTCTGCCAGGCTTCCTTTCCGATATAGTCCTCGATACCCTTCCGATAGCTTCCATCCTCCAGCTTCATGCCAGCCATCGGAACCTCTGTCGCCGACATGAACTTATAATAGATCTTACTCTTCGTCGGATCCGAAACCGCCTGCTCCACCGAGGCCGCTCCGGCCTCACGAAGCGCCACCTCTTTTCGGAGATCCTGGTCCCGATAAACCTTGACCATGGTCGGATCGAAGCCCAGTACGTTCTTATCTCGTATGCCATCGGCAATGCTGTAGCGATGCAGTTCATCACCGAAAATATCCGCCGTGGTACTCATCGCCTGTTCGTTTTCCGTAAAGACCGGCGTTCCGGTAAAGCCGAAAAACAGTGCCTTCGGGAATGTCTCTTTAATCGTCGACAGCATCTCTCCGAAGGTAGAACGATGGCACTCATCGATGATAAACACGAGGCGCTTGTTCTGGATATCCTCAAGATCCTTTGCACGCATCCTGCTCGCCGCATCTTCCTTGATGTTGCTCATTTTCTGAATCGAGGAAACGATCAGGGTACTGTTCGGGTCACCGCTTTTCAGCTTCGCGATCAGCGCGATGGTATCTTCCGTATCCTGTATTTCGTCTGCATTGTCCGCAAATGCCCTGTATTCCTTCAGCGACTGTGTGCCCAGCTCGATACGGTCCATCAGAAAGACCACCTTATCGGCGTCCTTCGACTTCGCAATCAGCTGCGCCGACTTAAACGACGTCATCGTTTTACCGGAGCCCGTCGTGTGCCAGACATAGCCCCCGAGCTGCTGGCCTGCTGCCCAGTCATTTTTCGCAACACGGTCAGAAATTTTATTCGCCGCATAGTACTGATAGCTGCGCATGACCTTCAGTATGCCATCCGAATCATCGGCCACCGTATAGAAGCCGATCATCTGATGTGCCATCGGAATCGACAGCAGTCGCTCGACGACCTGCTTCCAGTCATCGATCGGATCGTTATTCAGATCTGCCCAGTGAAAATAGAAATCCGAATTGAACCGTCCATCTGGTCCCGGATTTGCGAAATACAGCGCCTTCTCCGGATTCATCGCGACGAATACCTGCACCAGAGAAAACAGTCCTGTAAAGACCCCCTCATGCGCATACTTCATCAGCTGGTTCACCGCTTCCTGCACATCCACACCAGAGCGCTTCAGCTCGATATGGAAAACCGGCATACCGTTGATGAGCAGCATCAGATCGCCGCGACGATCCTGCAGCACCTTCTCATGGCGCAGAAAAAGCGGCTGCTCCACGATCTGGTAGCGACTCTGACCTGCTGCGATTTCCATACGATCATAGATCTTCAGACTGACTTCTTTTCCGTAGTGAAGCGTATCCTTCTCATTCTTACGCGTGATGGAGACGGTACCGCCATTGATAAAGCCATTCAGCGCCAGCGGCGTACGGAGCGTCCGCACCTGCACGATCAGCTCGTCCATTTCTTCCTTGATCAGCGGACAGTCATTCAGACGATCGATATCGCGGTTGTTCTCAAAAAGAATATCCGCCCAGTTCTGAATCAGATCCTGCTCTGTCGGACAGTACAGCACCTTCTTCTCCCAGCCATAGCTCTGGAGCGCCGTAATCATCGCCTGTTCAAAATCAGCTTCTTTATCAAAATGGCCCATACACCCATCTCCCGTTCATCCGCAGTCGTCCTGCGGATTTCTTATTTCGTCTCGCCGACCTTCTTCACCGCCAGGTCCAGATCGAGGTCATGCAGTCCGCCGTATGCCTTCACCAGAAACGTCACCGGCACCTTCTTCACGACCTCGCTGCTCGGCATATCGTAGTACCACTGATAGTACGCATAGAATTCACCGATCCAGTCCGGTGCGAAACCCTCCAGCGTTTTGCCATCCTGCAGCTCATATCCATCCGTTTTACGAAAATACGCCCACAGCTCCGGCGCACTCATGGTATTCACATATGCCTGCGCATCATCAATGCTCTTTCGGGTTTTACTCTGCATGTAAGCATTGATAAACGCCGCAGTATCCTTTCCAGGATACTCCTGCGCCACGAGATCAAACAGCTTTCCCTGATTCTCGACTACATCACTTAAATATGCATCTGGATAAGCACGCATTTCGATTACCTCTCAAACAGTGTACTGAACACATGGGTCACCTTGTTGGCATCGGAGTCCACGAGCGCACGCATCTTGTTTCTGGCGTTGATGTCCCGCTCATTATATCGATCGTTGAACTCGCTGTAGTCCACACTCATGATGTCCTGCTCCACTTCGGAAAGCTGTGCAAATGCACGCTCGGATTTGATGCAGAACTGGATGCCGAGGCCGCCGAGTGACAGTAATTCCTCCAGTATCTCTATGTCAATGTTATCACGCACGAACTCTTTCGCAATGTAAAAATACGATGCATTCGCTCTCCAGCCTGTAATCACATCATATCCGCAGGTATCGATCCCGTACTTCTCGATAAACTTCTGTGCCAGCATCTTATATCGCTTAGAATCCGCGGCATCGCGATGCTTCATTAATTCCGCGAGCCAAGACAGCACATCGTACTTCTGAAAATCCAGGATGTTCAACCCCTCCATCTCCAGCTCGTACTTATGCACCCAACCATTCGTCTCATCCGGCCTGCATACCGCCCATTCCTTCGCCAATTCCAGGTTCTCCGTGAGGTAAAATCCCCTTCCGTAGTCGTGGCGATCCTCGCCGAAGCCAAACTTCGGCACTATTACTCGGTTCGGACTACCGTGATATAAAATCAGTTTGCTCATAGTTATTTTTTCTCCTGTAAAACAACGGTCAATAAGTGAATTTCTGAGCCTTTTCAGCCGCTCCAGCTTTCGCTGATGAAGGGTGATAAGGCGGTCGAGATGTGTAAAGTAATCGGCAATTTTTTGAGTTTCTATTTTTGAATTGGTACATTTGGTTTCCATTTCAGTCAACATATCATAAGTCAAAAATGGAAGCCCGCTTCCACCGCGATATTTTCGCAAATTCATATTCAGCAAAAGATAATATCCGAATTTAGCTGAGAAAACTTCGTCTTTAGGCTTTGTAATAGTGCCATTATAGGTCACAAAGTGTTTTCCTTCACCCCACGAAACGCAACCCGCATCTCCCATATGTCCTATAATTACAGAGTTTTCAGCGTTGTATTTTGTATAGCCACCTTGAATACCACCTGCACCAAAAACAGGATATTTTCCGCCATTGCTCGGATTATTATTTCCATCTCCGTAGTGAAAATTGAATAGCTCTCCCAACTTACGCTGTTCCCAATCGTCGTGAAATCCTTTGAACCGTATCTTCGGTACTTTTCGTTTATTCATGGAGCTTTCCTCCCAGTAATTTCTGCAGTTCGCGGATGCCAGCCATGTCTTCTTCGGAGCCGACGAGGTCGGAGAGCATGCTGGCGAGGGATTTTTCGGTTTCCTGGATTTCTGCTTCGAGGTCACTCATCGTAACAGCGTACTTTTTCGAGAGTTCTTCGATCTTTTTGATGAAGGTATTCAGCATATCCGTAGAGAGGGCGAGGATGCCGTCCTCTACCGGCTGAATCCACTTATCGTGCAGGAGCATGCGTACCTGGGCATCTGTCAGATGCTCGATAGTGTCCTTAGTAGCGAGGTGAAGTGCTTCGCTTTCCTGCTTGATTTCACTCTTCAGTTTCTTTTCGCGGGTATTCAGGCGGTCTGCGCTCTGCAGCACTTCGATGAGCTGTGCTTCTGCTGCGCCATCGGCCTTTAAAGTCTTGATCATGGACTTGATGTTCTTGAAGACGAAGCCGTCGTTAGTATCATTCAGTGCATCTGAGATGGTTTCCTTATCATCCTCGCTTAAGCCGTCCAGTAGCTCCTCATAGGATGACGGAATCTCTGCAAGCTGGTCCTGCTTTTCCTTCAGAGCGTTCACCTGGTCGGACAGGCAGGCTTGCTGAACCAGCTCGAATGGCAGAATATGGCCCTTCCATCCTTCTGTACTTCGTGGTCCTTTCCATCCTTTTTCTTGATCACCATGTTCGGATCGACCTGCTTCACGGCCTGCATACCCTCCGCCTGGATCAGCTCGAGGTCACCGGAAACGGTCGCAAATGCACCTTCAAATATTTCATACGCCTGATATGGATCGATCAGCGGCACCTGATGAAAGCGCGCGAAAATATCCGAAGCGATGTGTTCTTCGGTCTTCGGTATCGAAAGTGATTCCGCTGCATCAATCAGCGTTTCATCCATCACATCATCGAAGTCAGCAAATGCCTGCTGATATCCCTCGATAAATGTCTTCACATCCAGATTTTCATGGATCACCTTCTTTATATCTTCTGTTTTCAGGGACAGATACTCTCCGTCTCCTTCAAAGAGCTCATTCTGTAAGGACGGAAATACATCCCAGTAACGCTTGAGGCCTTCCAGCTCCGGCTTCGGAATACCGCCAAACATCGAAGCGTAGATATCATAGCTCTCCGCCTCTTCGGAAGAATCCACGTAACGCGCAATGTTCAGGTTGTAGTCATTGTCCCGAATCTCCTGACGCGGCACGAGCTTCGAATACTTGGTCACCGTCTTTCTCTGCTTGACGGTGTCGATGATTCTGCGGATATCGGAAGCGCGCAGCTTGTTGTTCTTGCCTTCCTTTGCGAAGCCCTTCGATGCGTCGATGATGAGCACATCAGTATTTTCTCTCTTCTGTCGGAGCACCATGATGATTGTCGGGATGCCGGTTCCGAAGAAAATGTTCGCCGGCAGACCGATGATGGCGTCAATATTGTTCTGCTCGATCAGGTTTTTGCGAATCGCCCCTTCTTCTCCACCACGGAAAAGAACGCCGTGTGGAAGTACGATGGTCATGATGCCATCCGGCTTCAGATGATAAAGGTCATGCAAAAGGAACGCATAGTCTGCCTTTGATTTCGGCGCGAGGCCATAACGGGCATACCGTGCGTCATTTTCCTTGCCATTCGGCATCCAGCGCTGAGAATAAGGTGGGTTCGAGACCACCGCATCCACATACAGCGGCTCGTAGGTGCCCTGCGGATCTGATTCATCGAAATACGGCCAGTCTTCTTCAAGCGTGTCGCCGTTTCTCGTCAGAATGTTATCCGGGAGAATACCGCGCATGACAAGATTCATACGCGTCAGGTTGTAGGTATTGGCCTTCAATTCCTGCGCATAATAGCGGATGCGATTGGCATCATCCATGTACTTCGCCGCGGTCTTACCGATGTTGATCAGTAAGCTGCCGGAGCCCGATGTCGGATCGTAAATTTTGATCTCACTTCTTCCCTGCAGATGGTCCGCCACGATTTCTGACATCAGCAGTGACACCTCATGTGGTGTATAGAATTCGCCTGCCTTCTTACCGGCATTCGCTGCAAAGTTCGAAATCAGATACTCGTAGATGAAGCCGAGGACATCATAATCCTGCTTGCCGCTCATTGGGATCTCATTGATCAGCTGAATCAGGTCGCTGACGGCCTTCGTCTGTGATTTCGTATTCTCGCCGAGCTTCGACAGTCCGGTCTCCAGTGTGTTGAAGATTCCTTCGAAGACCTTTTTATGCGATGGCGAAATCAAACGGTTAAATGACGATAGACCGGTGCGGACATTGTCCACCGAAAAGTCAGAGCCCATGTGGATCCAGGTGGAGAACAGATCCTTATAGGCGATGAAGTAGCCGAGGCTCTGCTGCGCGCTCGATTTACTGGAGTACTGATCATCGGCCTCTTCGTTTACATACTCACGGATGCTGTCCGCGTCGTAATCACGCTGGTAAAGCCACTGCTCTTCCTTGTCGGACAGATACTTATAAAAGATAAAGCCGAGGATATAGTCCTTATATTCATTCGCCTCGATCTTCGAACGCATACGGTTTGCGGATTCCCAGATCTTGGCAGCCAGCTGCTGTTTATTCATGATGTCTTTCCCTTTCGTTTTTTACATTCGCACTCTTCACACCCGTTCTCTTACGATCATGAGTGCGTATCCCAGCAGATTCGTTCCGTGCCACTTTTTCACATCGAGTCGGTCCGGGTCCTTCATCGATAAGCCGATGCCCCAGATGCGGTCCTTGACGGCGCACTCTGCGAGGGTGGCGTCGCCGGTGGATTTGAGCTGGGCCTTCAGCTCTTCGTTCTGCGCGAACTTCGCGAGGAGGCCTTCATATACGAGAATCTGGCGCATGCCGTTCCATCTGCTTTCGTTATAGTTTGAAACCTGGCGGCCCAGTTCCTTGATGCGGCCGACGTCATCGGTTTTCAGGATTTCTGCTGCGATCTTCTCGTCCCGGAAGCAGAGCGCCTTCTGGTACATCATGTACTGCTCCATGGAAGAGAAGCGGATGCCGTCCTTTTCGAAATCTGACCGGTACCAGTTGCTCAAAAATCCGTATTCCTCATCCGGGTTGTGAAAGCCGATGATCTGCTGTGTATTCATAATCCGTTCCTCCTGTCTATATGCTGCAGATGGTCTTCTGCACTATGATCATAGCGCGGTTCTGCGACAAAATTTTTCACATCATACGCTTGATTTCGGCTGTCTTTATATAAATCCGTACTTTTTTCCCAGGTCCTCTGCTACCTGGTCGCCGGTTTTGAACTTTCCATCTACGATATGCTGTCTTGCCTCCGCAAGCTGATGCAGCATCTCGTCTTTGCGGGTATCCTGATAGTACCGGACCGGTTTTCCGTGCGCTTCGGCGTACTGTATCTCCGAGCGAGTGCTGTCGCCGATGTATCCGCCGACGTTGATGACGTAGATTTCGTCGGCCATGTCGATTTTCCGTTTATGCATGTCGTCGAGCATCTCCTTCGTTTTCGAGAGAGTGCCTTCGTCCATGCCGTCCCATACTTCCTGGTCGCCGGCGTGACCAAAGAGGCCGACGCTGATGACGATATTGCCTTCGAGCGTCAGCCGCTTCTGAGCTTCCATGAACTGCTCCTTGAAGCGGGTGCTGCCGCAGAGCGTAATAACTTTATATTTTCCCACCATCGTTTATCTCCTGTTTCCTGTGACCACCTTACTGACCTGAGTAAAAATTGGAATTCTGTGAAGTCACAATTTGTGACTTCACAGATTCAACTGTATGCACATTCAAATCTATCTTCGAATCAAACATCAAATTTCAAAAGATAGTCAAAAGATAGTTTTTAACGTTACCCATCCACTATCAAGGCCATTCTGAACCACTTGCACGTTCAATTTATATATTTTCAAAAGATAATCAAAAGATATCTCAAGCCATCAGCTCTACACGATATACATTTCTTTTAGTTCTTCCAGAATCTGATCTTTAGTTTTCCCTGGCAAGCCCAGCTGTTTAAGGTCTACATTTTCCGAGTCCATTCTCTGAACAAACTCATGAATGTCCCTATATACACCTGCAGGCATCGCGATTCTGACTGTCGGATCAATCAATTCGGTCAGGCGGAAAACATCATTCTTATGCTTTCTGATATTTTTACTGTCCACATGTTCTCCCGCAGCCTTGCGGTCCGTCAAATCCATCCACGCTTTGGCCTTAAATGGGATTAAATATGCCGCATCCAAAACAGTCACTCCATCGACCGTGACTTTCCCCTGCTTCAAAAATTCATAATAATCATCGTCCAGAAGAATCGCAGATAAACTCGAAATGTCTTCATCCATCGGGAGTGGCGTCAATACTGCGTCGTCTGGAAGATGCAGTGCATCCAGTTTACGCGTAAAAAGTTCGATCATCGCTGGATACTGATTCGAGATCGGCTGGCTGAATCGATAAAACTGCGGTACACCTGAGCTTTTATTACAATGCTCATATCCTGCCTGCTTTACATATTCCCAGAATTTCTTCCCGAAATTCGCGTCAACTGCTTCTATAATCAGAACGAGATCTATGTCCTTTGTTGCACGAAAATCCAGTCCTTCTTCTGTCATCAGAATATCACACGCTGTTCCGCCAATGATCGTATACTGCTCTTCGCTTCCGCTGAACCACTCCTTAAAACTTTCAATTCCTGTAACCATCTATCTTTCTCCATACTTCGCTCAGCAGTTCTTCCACTGCCTGTTCAACACGTTCATCTGTATCGTCTTTTAATGCCAGAACCAGCGAGAGCGCATCAACGCTATGTCCAGTAGCTAAAATCCGAGGATCGTATCTCCACATTTCTACCGCCACCTGGGTCTTCGAATCCTGAAGTCTGTTTGTCATAACGTTTTTCCATTGAGATATTTTATCTGTCGCATAGCACTCGACGGCTGGTGCGCTCAGCATCGAATATTCTGCCAGTGCCGAATATCCGCTTACCATCATATCCGCCTCAATATATTCTTTCGGAACATAGACGGTTCGTTTCACCGGATTCAACAGTTTCTCTTGCGCCTTTTGAAACAGCACTTCCGGCGGATCTTCGGACAGCAGAATTTTCTGCACACCAGCTTTCTTTATCTGCAGCAGCCCCATCTCCTCCAGCTGTCTCGATGCTCTCGATATAGACGTAGCTGTCAGCTTCAAATCCTTCGCTGCCTGGCTCGACGGCAGTTCTTTCGTGCCTCCGTAAATAAAATGCAGTAAAAGTAGCTGTGCCGACGGAAGCAGATCTTCTCTTGGCTGCTTCTCCGCATCGCACCGCTCCTGCAAATACACGCTCATAAACGGCAGATAGATTTGTTTACCATCTACGATAAACGGGATCTTTTCACGTAGCAGATATTCCTTCTGACGGTAACTGAGTTCGTTCAGCATCAGTACAACAGGCAGATTCTCATTTTTCTGTATACGGGCAATATGCTTTTTCAGCACTTCTATCTGCTCCAGCTCTGTCTTTGGATAAAGGAAAATCGCTTTCTGTCCATCCATAGATACCTTCTGTAAACGATACCTTGCAGCTATATAATTGGGCAGATGGTCAAACTCTGTGCGCTGAACTGTCTCTTTAATTCCCAGGACTTTATAGAGATATTCCATAGCTGGTCTCCTTTTATTTAACTCTATTTTTGTATTATAACTCATTTTAAGTTATAGCGCAAAAATAGAGTTAAAATAAGTCAAAAAATCATCAGGAAGCGAAAAATATCATAAGGAAAATTATACACCATGGCGCCTTCTTTTTCCTCTCAGATTTCCGTACTCTGCCACTTTTATGAGGGAATATTCGAGGCTCCGTGACACTTTCATGAGCGAATATTCGGGGCTCCGTGACACTTTCATGAGCGAATATTCAAGGCTTCGTGACACTTTCATGAGCGAATATTCGGGGCTTCGTGACACTTTCATGAGCGAATATTCGGGACTTCATGACACTTTCATGAGCGAATCGACATTTCGACGCAGAGTGACGAGGTGGAGGACGGAGGCATTGGCCCAGGGAAAGTGAGCAGAAATATACGAGTGTCAGCGGGAGGGTTTTATGGTACAACTAGAAGTAGATTTTGGATGGAGGTGCCTATGGAGCCGAAGGTCAGTATCATCGTGCCGGTGTATAACGCGGAGAAGGGTCTCGCGCGCTGTGTGGACAGTATTCTGAATCAGGAGTTTCGGGATTTCGAGCTGATCCTGATGGACGACGGGAGTCGGGACGGGTCGGGGGATATCTGCGACGGGTATGCGCTGGCGGATGCGCGCGTGGTGGTCGTGCACAAGGAGAATACGGGGGTGTCGGATACGCGGAACCAGGCGATCGCGCGGGCGCGGGGGACATTTCTTCAGTTCGTGGACAGTGATGACTGGCTGACGGCGGATGCGACGAAGCTGATGGTGCGGGCGGCCGAGGAGACGAGCTGCGACCTGGTCATCGCGGATTTCTATCGTGTCGTCGGGGAGATGGTGTCGCGGAAGGGCGACATCGACGCGGACCAGGTGATCGGGCGCGAGGCGTTCGTGGGCTTCATGATGGAGAATCCGGCGGACTACTACTATGGGGTGCTGTGGAACAAGCTCTACCGGCGCGAGATCGTGGAGGCGCACGGGATCCGGATGGATGCGAAGATCAGCTGGTGCGAGGATTTCCTGTTTAATCTCGAGTATGTGCGCTATGCGACGACGTTTTATGCGCTGCGGACGCCGGTCTACTATTATGTGAAGACGAAGGGTTCGCTGGTAAATCAGAAGATCAGTCTGTCGCGGACGGTGGAGATGAAGCTCGCGATGTTCGAGTGCTACAACGACTTCTTCAAGCATGTGCTGGACGAGGAGGCGTATGAGCGGAAGCGGCTGCAGGTGTACCACTTCCTCGTGGATGCGGCGAAGGATGGCTTCGTGTTCCCGGCGACGATTCCGGGGACGCAGAAGCTCGGTGAGGAGCGGAGCCAGGCGCTGCAGGAGGTGATTTCGGAGGACGGGATCATCGTGGAGCGGTACCGCGACCGGAAGCTGATTGAGCGCTATCTCGAGTCGGTGGCGTTGAAGTACGACATGACGATGACGGAGCTGTCGCTGCTGCTGTATCGGAAGGACGCCGGGCAGGCGCTTGCGCGGAAGGATCTGGCAAATCTGATGAATCTCAGTCGCGGAGATCTGCGATCGGCACTGCAAAGACTGACAACGCGAGAGATGATGGACATCATCGAGCTGCCGAAGAAGCGTAGCGAGCCGCGAAAGATTCGTCTCGAGCTGCTGCCGGCGGCGGATGCGGTGCTGCAGGATATCGCAGCCGCGGAGCGCGACTACGAGCAGGCGAAGTTCCGGGGATTCACAGAGGACGAGATCCGGCAGTTTACGGCGCTCGAGCGACGCGTGCAGGAGAACGAAAAGCAGATACTGCAGAAGTGATGTGAAACGAAATGAAGTGAAGCGCATGGCGCAGAGGTAAAGGGCTCTCCTATATGGAGGGTCCTTTTTAAATGTCTGGTGTCTGATGAAGCAGCGCCTGCCAAGAAGAGGCGACGAAGTCACAGCGCGGGCGCGGAGTGATGATGCGGAGGACGGAAACATTGGCGCAAAAAAAAATCGTATCCGATGCTTCGAATACGATCCTCGATATGGAG
>CALAOB010000114.1 GCA_937927445.1 uncultured Oribacterium sp.
GAGATCGTCGGCAGCGTCAGATGTGTATAAGAGACAGGTATACCAGTGACGGTATCCTCGCGGGCGGCGTGATCCCGGAGACCATCGGCAAGGCCAATCTCGCGCAGACCGCCTTCGGCACCGTCTTCGGCGAGCGCCTCGGTGCGATGTTCGTCGCGATCTGCCTATTTTTCTTCGCCTTCTCGACGATCCTCAGCTGGAACCTCTTCGGCAAGATCAACGTGATCTGGCTCTTCGGCGACAAGGGCAGCCGCGTCTACACCCTGATCGCCCTCGTCTTCATCTTCCTCGGCACCCTGACCTCCAGCGACCTCGTGTGGGAGCTCTCCGACATGTTCAACCAGCTCATGGTCGTGCCGAACGTCATCGCCCTGTTCGCCCTCACCGCCCTCGTGGTGAAGAACGTGAACGCCGCGAAGTCCTCCTCTTAAGAATTTCTCAGACCTCGAGGTCGAGCAGTGAGACGTACTGCTGGCCGCCGTGCATGTCGCGCTCGTTGCGGCTGCCCTCGATCGGAACGCGTGGAAGACTGATCTTCGCGACGCAGATGCTCTTCAGGCAGTAGATCTCGAGGTCGGCCGGCTGCACCTGGTAGCAGGCAGCGATGTCCGCCCGATGACGCTCGAACGAAGCAGCCACACGCTCCGTGTCGCCGACATTGGCACAGAACGCATCGATGGTCAGCCAGAACGGGCCGGCATTTTTACTGCGGATATACTTGACAGTGGATTCAATCGTATTCATATTTCCTCCTCGGATTTCTCAGATTTCATCATAGCGGAAGCGCACCAGCTCGAGCGGGTCGTCGACGGACACCGTGTGGTAGAGCTTGAACTCGTAGATCGCGCCACGCTCCATCTCGGCCGGAGAGAAGAGGAAACCGTAGGACGGCATCTGCTTTCCTTCGAAGATGTTGTGGTGGAGCAGCAGCGGGTTGAAGGCCTTCGTGATCTGGGTGGCCTTTTCCTGCGTCTCAGCGGTGACGGTGAGCATCATGAGGAGCTCGTTCGGGACGTAACCCTCCGGAACCGGCATGCCGGAAACACCATTGTAGCCGTAAGGACGAAGCCAGAAATCGTAGCTGTCGCGTGGCACCCCGGCCTTTTCCAGTTTGTCAATGCCGGCGGCCGAAACGGCTTCCACCCAGCGCATCGGGTCCTGCATCACCTTGCGGTCGCGAATGCCGACCATGCTGACGGTCTGGAAGCCGACCGGGCCGGAACCCTCGAGCTTCATGGTATATGGAAGATACTCGATCGTCGTGCCCTCGACGCGAACCGCGGTGTCGGAGAGCGCCGTGTAGCTGGAGTGCGTGGTGTCAATGCGGATGCCTGGCTCGGTCAGCTGAATCGGGTTTGCATTCTCATAGATCAGGTGAGCAGAAACGGAGTACGGTGATACCGTCGCGCCCGGCTGAACGGAGTGGATCGTGAAGCCCTTCTCGTCGAGCTCCATGAACACGCCGCTTGGAAGACCGGCGCTGGTGCAGACGCCGCCGCACTCGACGGTCTTCGCTGCATGCCAGCAGGAGGCCGGGTCACAGCCCTTCATCAGCGGATACGCCGCCATGACGGCGGTATCGGTCGAGCGTCCGCCAATGATGATGTCCGCTCCGTTTCGGAAGGCCTCCTGGTACGCCTCGGCACCGAGCAGTGCCACGATCGTGCTACACTCATCGAAGGTCTTTTCAGAAATCTCCGGCGCACCGTGAAGCGCCGAAATCTTTCCTTCGCGATACTTCGCCTTCATCGTCTCCGCGTTCTGCTGGGAATAGATGCGGGCGATTTTTTTATGAATGCCGGCCTCAGCGCAGATCTCGGTGATCAGCTGGTAGGCCATGTCGACGCCCTCATCGGAGCCGCAGGTACCGGCGGAGCCGATGGTCATCGGGATGCCGAGCCGGTCGGCACCCAGTACCATGCGCTTAAGATCGCGCTTCACATCCCGGATCGAATACTTGCCGTGGCCGGAGCCGAGATAGTATGGACCGGAATCAGTGGAACCCGCGTCGCTGGAAATGATGTCCGGCTTCATCGCGAGACCAGCCTCGAACGCCTCCTCGGTGCAGTTGAGACCGACGGCACCATACGGAACGAAAACCTTCACGTTTGTCATATGAATCCTCCTGTATGTTGAGATGAAAGCGGCGCAGTGCTGACCTGATGCAGATACGGATGCGTCGTCCGTGGCAGTGCCAGTGGACGGAGCGGTGCGATCACGGCGTCGCTTTTTTGCTATGCATCCATCATAACGTCTGCTATGATAATGTAAAATACCAACATAATCATGTACGCATAACATTCGCGTTATACATTGGACCAATGTTTCCATCTGTATGTGAACCCGCTGGTGAAGCAATGGGCACCAGGTATCGGCAGCGACCGGAGGGGAGTGAGGAACGGACGACAATTCTGGCATCGTGCTGTGTGGTAAAGAAATCTCAGGCTTCCCTGTGAGCTGGAAAAATCCCGGACGGTTCGGTGTATCCGTGCGGTGAAAAAGGAGCGAATCATGATTAACGAAAAGAGAATTCAGTATCTGCTGATGGTGGCGGAGGAGCAGAACATTACGAGTGCGGCGCGGAAACTTTTCGTGTCGCAGCCGGCGCTGAGCCGCATGATCCTCGACATCGAACAGGAGCTCGGCATACCGCTGTTCATCCGCGACCGTGGGGCAGTGCGACCGACGCAGGCGGGCGAGGTATACCTGCGCGGCTGCCGGGAGGTTCTCGCCATCGACCGGGCGGTGAAGCGCGAGATCTCGGATCTCCGAAGCAGTCGCCGGGGAAAGATTACGCTCGCGGTCACTGCATTGACCGGCGAGTTTTTACTTCCGCGTATCCTCTCGGATTTCGAAGCGGCGTACCCAGGGGTGCAGCTCGAGCTCCTCGAGGCGCGCACGATGGCGCTCTCCGAACTCGTGAAAAACGGCAAAGCCGACCTCGCGCTCGTCCGGAAGCAGGAGACGAGTGAGCTAAGCTACGAACGCGTGATGGAAAACCCCGTCTACCTGCAGCTCCCGCCGTTTTATGTGGAAGCCTGCGGTGTCATTTTTCGTGCGGGTATCGAAAACCCGCCGATCTCCCCGCGGGTCCTAAACGGGCAGCCGGTCGTGCTGCTGAAGGAGGGGCGTGGCCTTCGTGAGGAGACAGATCGCCTCTTCCTGCAGTACGGGATCATGCCCTCGAAGATCGTCGAAACCGAAAACATCCACCTCGCCCATCAGCTCGTGAATCTGAACAAGGGCTTCACCTTCATCCCGGACTTCGCCGTCCACGATTTCTTCCATGACGATGCCGAGAGCATCTACTGTCAGCTCGACGGCTACACGATGACCCGCCCGCTCTACGCCTGCTATGCCCGGAACCGTTACCTCACTGCCGCCGAGCGCCAGCTCATCGACCTCATCGCCAGACTTTGATACGCCCTGATCCCGGATCTGTCGCCGCGAAGTCTTCATCTTAAGAATTTCGTAATGGGGTCTGACCCCATTAAATTTTTATAAAAAAAATCTAAACAGAAGTTTATGTGGTCAGACCCCATAAACGCTGGGATTGAATATTAAATTTGTGCAAAATTCACTGATTTGTAAGAAAAAACGCGCAAAGAATTCACATTTTCTCTTGTATCTATGATAAATTAATACTAGAGAGCAGGTGGCGGGCAGCGCCCGGCCCTCCTGCGGGTGTTCGTGATTTTAAGAATGGTGGATGACTGGGGATGCTGTATATTTCCAGCCATTTCGTCGTATCTGTCATTCTCGTCTGGAAAGGAGGCGTGTGATGTATAGAAGAGTAAATGAGAAATTCCCTGCCGGCTGGATGGTGAGGCTGTGCCTCTTCAGCACACTTCTTCTCCTGACGATGCTTTCGGGCTGCGGGAAGAAGCCGGCGCAGGCGGGGCCGAAGCCGTCCGGCGGCAACGCGTCGAAGGTGGAGAGTACGGACAAATCGACATCTGCGCTTCCGGAGGACATCGACTTCGAGGCGCTTGACGAGGATGCGAAGGAGCAGCTGCTGAAGACGCTCGTGCAGGACAGCTACACCTTCGAGGGTGAGGTGAGCGACGGCCCGGCTGACCAGACCAAGGTTTCCTACCATGTGCCGAAGATTTGCTCCGACAGTGCGGGCGCGAAGGAAATCAACGAGGCGATTGCGGCGGCCTGCGAGGATGTGACGAGTCAGAAGGCGGACGAGTACGTGGGCTGGATCGAGGTCGACTACGACAGCTACCTGAACGGCGACACGCTGAGCCTCGTCCTCACGAAGAGCAGTAATCTCGACGATTATACCGAGTACTACGCGTACAACCTGAACCTCACGGACGGCACGCGCATGTCCGCGAAGGAGCTCGCGAAGCTGCTGGTCCGCGGTGTGC
>CALAOB010000115.1 GCA_937927445.1 uncultured Oribacterium sp.
CCGTATGACCGGGCGATTCACACGGTCGACGTGAAAAAGGGCACACTGCTCGCCGACATCATCGGCCCGGGCCCTTACGCAGTGAACAGCTATCACCATCAGGCAGTGAAACAGCTCGCCCCGAAGGCCGTCGCGATGGCGTACTCGGAGGACGGACTGGTGGAAGCCTTGAACGTGCCGGATCGACGATTCATCGTCGGCGTGCAGTGGCATCCGGAATTCGCTTACATGACGGATTCGAAATCGCGAAAGCTCGTACAGGCCTTCGTCGATGCGTGTCGAAAGTCTTAAACATGTTTCCAATCGGCGAAAGCCGTTAGGATAAATCTCGTGAAGCGAAGCTTCACAGCAGAAAGATGAGAGGAGAAAATTATGAAAAAGAGCGCACTTGTAATGGCAGTAACGATGGCAGTACTTGGACTCACCGCTTGTGGAGGTTCCGATACCGCAGCGACGACCGCAGCCGCAACTACAGCTGCAGCTGCTGATACCACGGCCGCAGCCGCAGAGACGACGGCAGCCGCAGCAGAGACCACGGCCGCAGCCGCAGACAGCGATAAGGTATGGCAGATCGTAACCGATACCGCATTTAAGCCGTTTGAGTATACGGATGACAGCGGAAAGCTCGTCGGAATCGATGTGGATATCCTCGCAGCCATCGCCGATGATCAGGGCTTCAAGTATGAGATCAAGCCACTCGGCTGGGATGCTTCCATCGCCGCATGTCAGGCTGGTCAGGCAGATGGTATGATCGCCGGCGCTTCCATCACCGACGAGCGTAAGTCTTCCGGATGGATTTTCTCTGATGGATATTATGATGCAAACCAGAGCATGGCCGTTGCGGAGAACTCCGACATCACCGGCTTCGATGGCTTAAAGGGCAAGAGTGTCGCTGTCAAGACGGCGTCCATGAGTGCTGATTATGCAGAGAGCCTCAAGGATCAGTATGGTTTCGACATCACCTACTTCGAGGATTCACCGACCATGTATCAGGCCGTTGTCGGCGGTCAGGTTGCAGCCTGCTTCGATGATACGCCAATCATGGCATCCAACATCAAGGATACCGGCCTCGGCATGAAGATCGTCGATGGTACCGGCAATGATCCTGCTGAGTATGGCTTCGCCATCTTCGATTCCAGCAAGCAGGAGCTCGTCGATATGTTTAACGCAGGTCTCAAGGACATCAAGGCAAACGGCAAGTACGATGAGATCATCGCGACCTACCTCGGCTGATCCGAGAGTATCATCTGATCGAGGATGCGTTGTGGTCCGAACAGGATCTCGCCGGAGGCTTCGATCACATGAAGCAATAAAGTAAATACAGAATATCGTCGCAGAACATCAGCCGGCCCCCTATCGACTGGTGTGCTGCGGCGTATTTCCATGAAGATGGAAATGAAATGGTTGGTGACGTCCGGAGTACTGCCACGCATGGCGAGCGGTAAGAGGACGCAGATTGATAGAAGGGTGAGACACTATGGCTAAAATTATTTCCGCTTACGGAAAACTGCTGATACTGGCGATGGGGCGGACGCTTCTGCTGGCATTCCTGGGACTCGTGTTCGCATGTATCCTCGGTATGATCTTCGGTCTGATGAGCGTCGTGAAGAATAAGGTATGCAACATCATCGCACAGATCTTCGTATTTATCATCCGAGGTGTCCCGATGATCGTACTCGCGTTCTTCGTGTACTTCGGTTTACCGTATCTGCTGAATAATACGCTGAAGATCGGCAACGGCTTTACGCTGACGGCGCTGCAGGCCGGTACCATCTGTCTCGCGCTGAACTGTGGTGCGTACATGGCGGAGATCATCCGTGCCGGTATTCAGTCGGTCGACATCGGCCAGATGGAGGCCGGACGTTCCCTTGGCCTTCCGTACTGGACCACGATGCGGAAGATCATCATGCCGCAGGCGATCCGTACGATGATTCCGAGCATCATCAACCAGTTCATCATCACCGTAAAGGATACCTCCATCCTGTCCGTCATCGGCTTCCCGGAGCTCGTCAATGCCGCGAAGAATGTACAGGCGAAGACCTTCATGTCCTTCCAGACCTGGGCCATCGTCGGCGTCATGTACCTCGTCGTCATCACGATCCTGTCCTATATCGCGAAGATCGTGGAGCGGAGAATGAACCGCGGCGTGAAGCGCTGAGGCAGTGGAAGTGAAGACAAGAACGAGAGCGCGCTGTGCTGGTCTGTCCGGCTGAGCGCCTCGTCGATGAGCACCGTGTGCGGGCAGCGATGCCGCCGCGCGATGTTCGAAGAAGGGAGGAAAAACCGTGATTTCAAACGATAAAAATGTTAAAATAAAGGTAGAAAACCTTCGGAAGTGCTTCGGTGATCTCGAGGTCTTACGGGACATCTCGACCGAGATCCACGAGGGCGAGGTCGTCGTCATCCTCGGCCCGTCCGGCTCCGGTAAGTCGACCTTTCTTCGCTGCCTGAACAAGCTCGAGGATGTGACCGCCGGAAAGATCCATGTGGATGGTGTCGACATCACCGACAAAAAGGTGGATATGAATAAGGTCCGCGAGAACATCGGTATGGTGTTCCAGCATTTCAATCTCTTCAATAATATGGATGTCCTGCATAATCTTATGCTGGCGCCGGTGGAGCTGAAGAAGTGCAGTAAGGCGGAGGCGAAGGAGCGCGCGATGGAGATGCTTCGACGTGTCGACCTCGCCGAGAAGGCGGAGGCCTATCCGTCCCAGCTCTCCGGTGGACAGAAGCAGCGTGTCGCGATTGCGCGTGCACTGTGCATGAAGCCGGACATCATGCTCTTCGATGAGCCGACCTCGGCCCTCGACCCGGAGATGGTCGGTGAGGTTCTGGCGGTTATGAAGCAGCTGGCCGCGGACGGCATGACGATGGTCATCGTCACCCATGAGATCGGCTTCGCCCGTGAGGTCGCAGATCGCGTCATCTTCATGGACGGCGGCTACATCGTCGAGGAGGGCACACCGCAGGAGGTCATCGTACATCCGAAGGAGGCAAGAACGATCAGCTTCATTCAGAAGGTACTGTAAAATTTAACAGCGGAGGGACAGCATGGAAAAATATGTGATCACGATCTCGAGACAGTTTGGTTCATTCGGCAGCCTGGTGGCGCGTGCGCTTTCGAAGCAGCTCGGCATCGAGTTCATGGACCGTGACATCGTGGAGGAAACCGCGAAGCGCATGAACACCTCCGTGAAGGAAATCAGCCGGAAGGAAGAGGATATCCGTTCCGCATTTTCCTACCATCTGTATCCGTTCGGTGTCGGTACGACCGACATGCAGGATGAAATCTTCATGGTGCAGGAGAACATCATCCAGGACTTCGCAAAGAAGGATTCGT
Source organism: uncultured Oribacterium sp. (assembly GCA_937927445.1). Taxonomy (GTDB): domain Bacteria; phylum Bacillota; class Clostridia; order Lachnospirales; family Lachnospiraceae; genus Oribacterium. Next base: position 3,344 of record CALAOB010000115.1, read on the forward strand.
GCATCATCGTGGGCCGCTGTGGTGCGTACTGCCTGCGGAACGAGCCGCGGCTGCTGCGCGTATACGTGTATGCGCCGTATGAGGTCCGCGTGAAGAACTGCATCGACTACTTCGGCATGAACGAGAAGGAAGCGGTGAAGGCGGTACACGACGCAGATAAGGCGCGGGAGAGCTACCACCGGAAGTACATCCCGAATTTCCCGGGAAACACGGAGTACAGTGATCTCTGCATCAACAGCGCCTGCTACAGCATCGAGGAAGCCGCAGAGCTGATCGAGCACGCCGCGAAGCTGAAGTTCGGGGATATCTGAAATTTCTGCTTTACAGAAATTGATCTCATTGATATATTTGATTCCAGCAAAGGGGAGTAAAGGGCAGTCGTTCCCGGATCGGTTTGGGGCGCGACTGCTGCATGACAGCGTCAGCACGGCGGGAACGCCCGATGTCATGTGTTCGCTTGAGACTTTTGTCACAGTTTCGGTCTGTGGCAGGGTCTCTTTTTTTTCTGCCACGATGTTTTTCAGGAGGTAGAACATGAACTTTTTGAACACATTCGCTGCACTGTTTGCCAATGCAGGCAACCTGCACTGGCAGATGGTGGTCATGTGGGCCATCGGCGGCCTGCTGATTTATCTCGCTATCGTGAAGAAGATGGAGCCGAGCCTGCTGCTCCCGATGGGCTTCGGTGCGATCCTCGTAAACCTGCCGTTGTCCGGCGCAATCACCCAGGGCGACACCATCGGCCCGATCACGGCACTCTTTGACGCCGGCATGTCGAACGAGCTCTTCCCGCTGCTTCTCTTCATCGGTATCGGTGCGATGATCGACTTCGGACCGCTGCTTGAGAAGCCGTGGCTCATGCTCTTCGGTGCCGCTGCTCAGTTCGGTATTTTCTTCACACTTTTCGCTGCCGGTTTCTTCTTCGATCTGAAAGATGCGGCATCCATCGCCATCATCGGTGCGGCAG
>CALAOB010000116.1 GCA_937927445.1 uncultured Oribacterium sp.
GGAGGTAGTAGTTCATCATAGAGAACATACCCTTCTTCATCTCTCCGCCGTACCAGGTGTTTACGATTACCTGCTCGTGGCTGGTGATGTTGAAGACAACTGCGGTCTCACTGTTGAGTCCGAGCTCCTTCCAGTTCTCTACCTTTGCCTTGGATGCGTTGTAAACAACGAAATCCGGCTCGAAGTTCGCCTCTTCCTCAGCGGTCGGACGGATGAACATGTTCTTTACGAAGTGAGCCTGCCAAGCAACCTCCATGATGAAACGAACAGCCATACGAGTGTCCTTGTTGGCACCGCAGAAGCCATCGATGACATAGAGCTTCTTACCGGAGAGCTCCTTCTTTGCGATGTCCTTTACAGCTGCCCATGCTTCCTCGGAAGCCGGGTGGTTATCATTCTTATACTCGTCGGAAGTCCACCATACAGTGTCCTTGGAGTTCTCGTCCATAACGATGAACTTATCCTTAGGAGAACGACCGGTGTAGACACCAGTGAATACGTCTACAGCGCCGAGCTCGGTCTGGAAGCCCTTCTCATAGCCTGTAAGACCTTCCTTGGTCTCCTCTGCGAACAGCTCCTCGTATGATGGATTGTATACGATTTCTGTTGTGTCAGTAATGCCATACTTCGTTAAATCAATCTTTGCCATTCTGTTTAACCTCTTTCTCTTCTCTGGTTACCAGTCAGCGGAATCCCTTGGGGATCTTCCGAGCGCTTCCGACCTCTCTCTGATTTTCAGAAAGCATCGGACGCTTCCGAAAGCGGTGGATTCCTCTATCCTTGAGCAAAAAAGCGCTTACATTTTTCGCTCGTTAATTATTATACACGATATTGTTTCTTTGTCGATACAATTAATTTAATTTTTAACAAAGTTTTGTTAATTCTTCACCGGGTTCGAAACCTTCACCATGTGGTCGTACCACTTTCCCTTCTTTCCGATGAGGGCGAGCGGGAATTCCTCGTCGAGGGCCGGTACCGGGACGTCGAAGCCGTTCACGACTTCTTCGGTGCCGTCCGAATACTTCACGGTATCCTTCGTCGGCTGGAGAAGCTCCGCGCCGTCCTTCTTCGCATCCTCTGCGCTTCCCGGGAAGAGGTTCAGGATGTTCTCGGAGCTGAGGCTCACGTGGATCGTCATCTGGCCGTCCTTCACAGTGAGCACGCCCTTACCTTCCTCCGCTTCGTTCACGTGGAACATGCTGCTGTCGGTGGTGAAGTCTGCCGCGTAGGTACCATCCTCGAGGACGTCTGCATTGGCCTCGGAGGCGCTGTCGGTGGATGCCGCCTCGCCGGTCGGTGCACCGATCACGGCTGCGGTGTGCTCGACGTAGATCTGCTCGATGGCCGGGATGCCGCCGAGTCCGCCGATCTGGCAGGTCACGGTATCGAAGGCGCGGGATGCGAGGAACTGGCTCTTCCAGGAGTCGTCATCGTCGCCGGCCATGTCGTTATTCGCGTGGTCACCAGCCACGACCATGAGCGGACGAAGCACGACCTTCGTATACCCCGCCTCCTTGATGCGCTCGATCACGGCTTCGCAGGCGGTCTCCGCCGGCTTACCTTCGACGGTGCCAATGTAGACGTTCCCGTACGCAAGCTCCTCCATCTGGGTCTGCATCTGCGTGTAGGTTACCGCGGCTGCGTGGCTCGTGCCATGACCCATGAAGACAAAAGCAGTGTTGTCCTTCGCTGCATCCTCGAGACTCTTATAGCCGGCGGCCTTCACCGCCTCGGCGGTCAGCGCCTCGGCCACGGCCTTCTTGTCGGCATTGGTCTCGGAACCGTCCTTACCGACCTCACCAAGCAGCGGCTCGGCGATCTCGATGGTCTCGATCTTATCCTTATAGGACTCGGCAGCCGCACAGAGCTCGTCGTACTCCGCGCCGTGCATGAGGTGCGTCGGCTGGATCACGAGATGCTTGACGCCGTTGTCGACCGCACGCTGCAGCGCCTGGTCCATGTTGTCGATCTTCTCGCCGTCACGCGCCTGCACGTGGTTGATGATGATCTGCGCGGTGAAGGCACGACGCACGGACCAGTCCGGATACGCCGCCTGCAGTGTCTTCTCGATGCCGCCGATGTCCTGCGCACGGCTGTCGTTGAAGGAGGTACCGAAGCTCACGACGAGCAGCTCCTTCTCGCCGATGCCATCCTCGTTCAGCGGATCATCCTTGCTGGCATCCCCGGTGTCACGGCCGAAGTAATCCGGATCGGCCTCCTCCCCCTCGACGAGCGCCTTCTGCGCATCCGTCAGCTGATCCCAGGCTTCCTTCGCCTCTGCACACTGCGCATCGGTATCCTCGGTCCGCTCCTGCACATAGATCGCATCGATCAGCGCCGCCACATGATCCGCAGCTGCCTGATCCGCCTCGGCACTGTCTTCCGTCGCCGCCTCTGTCGTGGCTGCCGCGGTCGTGACCGCTGCCGTCGTCTCCGCCGGCTTTGACTGCCCGCAGGCGGACAGCGACGCCGCCATCATCAGCATCAGCATCGTATATCTCGATTTTCTCATCTGGTTCCTCCTCTGTTGAGATTCACGTATGTTCCATTTCCCGCATCATTTTGATAAGGAAACGCTAACAGCATAGCACAGCCCTTTGATTCTCTGCTATACTATACGGTATTATTTCAGAAATATATGAGGAAAACAGTTACATCTGCCAGCAAAGGGCGATCTCCTGAATCCATACGGAGATGACGTGAAAAATCAAGCGGGCAGAAAGGAGGCCCCGATGGACCGCACGATCTTTCATATCGATGTCAACTCCGCGTTTCTCAGCTGGTCCGCGGTGAAACGCCTCCGCGAGGATCCGACGGCCATCGACCTCCGCACGATTCCGTCTGCCGTCGGCGGTGACGTAAAAACCCGCCACGGCATCATCACGGCACGCTCCCTCCCGGCGAAGCGTTACGGCATCCGGACGGCGATGCCCGTCGTCCAGGCCCTCGAGCGCTGCCCCTCCCTCGTCCTCGTGCCCTCCGACTTCGAGACCTACCGCGCGTACTCCGTGGCCTTCATCGAAATCCTGCACAAGTACGCCCCGGTCGTCGAGCAGCTCTCCATCGATGAAGCCTTCCTCGACATGAGCGGCACCGAACAGGCGATCCGGAGCGCGATCTTCGAGCAGATCGTCGCGGGGACACTGAACGGCGAAAAGGCCACCCGGCTCCGGTCGCTTGCATTCCCCATGAATGCCGCGGTGCTCATCAAGGACGAGATCCGCGACACCCTCGGCTTCACGGTCAATGTCGGGATCTCGAGCAACACGCTCCTCGCGAAGATGGCCTCCGATCTCGAGAAGCCGGATAAGATTCACACGCTCTACCCGTCCGAGATCGAGGCGAAGATGTGGCCGCTCCCGATCGGCGACCTCTACGGCTGCGGCAGCAAAACCGCGGAAAAGCTCCGGCGCATCGGCATCCACACGATCGGCG